>JAPPIP010000042.1 GCA_028820595.1 Nitrososphaerota archaeon
CGGCCGGTTGAATCTTTAAAAACGGCCTAGAGGTACACAGTGGTATGAAGGATCAGAGTAGAACCAGCGCATTCACGCACAACAGACATCCGCGGCAGGAGTGATGACAATGGACAATCCATCCGTAGCAGATCCCGCTTGGCAATCAGGGACAATGTCTGCACTATCTCAGATGAGCGAACCGAGTCTTGGCCGTGAGTCGGCTGCCAAGCTGCGCGAGTTGTTTCGCAACGTGGACGGAGAAGTGTTTGAAGATGGGATGACAAGCAATTTCAGTACCGCGCTGCACGGCATCATTTCAGAATACGGAACCACTGCAGTAGAGCAGCTCGGGAAGATGACGCTTGCGCGTGACGCTCCCGTGGACGTCGCAGAAGAGGCGCTGAGACAGACAGGGCACATAAAGGATGCAGCCACCCATGATGCAAGGCTGTCACTACTTGAGCGCGCGCTGGAGTCGCCCGAGCTGCGCATACGCGACGGCGGTGCAATCGGCATCGATTACATGGAGGATCCGAGAGCGGTGCCGAGTCTAGAGCGCGCGCTGGAACGCGAGACGTATGGATGGCTCGGCCAGTACATCCGGGACGTGATAGCCCGCCTGAGGATGAGCAATGAGGTTTCTAAGGATCATTAGACGCGGCAGGTGGCAAAAGCGCCCAGAACCTGACTGGCCTAAAGACAGCGGACTGCCTTCTGATGCGCTCGGCGACATGCAGACAAGCAGATGCCGCCTGTCAGTCTACGCGGTCACAGACGCGATAGACGGGCAGCGAGTGGCAACGGCCATGGCAGGCACCCGCGAAGGGATCTCAAACATAGACTATGCGGTGTTTGAAGACTCTGAGCTGGAATCGCTTGGCATCTCCGTGCAGCATACTCCGGGCGACACCCCGGATGACGGCGTCAACGGATTGCATTACGATCTTGGAGACCTGACGGCAAGACGGCTGGCCCAGCTTGCCGAGATCGTCTCTGTAGGAGAGATCAGGCGCATGGCATGGTCAGATGTCAGGGCACAGCTGGTTGACGAGATAAGAGCAGGACTGGTGGATGCGGCAAGGATCAAACCCAAAATAGTGTGAGGATGCCTGTCGCCTGACACATGGCTTGGATCCGATGGTAAATTGCACGCTCAAAAGCTGCACATCTAGGATTCTGTGGCGCGGCCGCCCGCGGCTGCATGTCATTGGAGGCCGTACGGTTTCCATCAATTTGTAGAGTAGTGGACTGCCTTGGGATCCCATTCTACATGCACTGCGTATGTACGAGCGGGCCCGTGAGATTGTCACCTAAACGGACGGTTCGACGCAGTCGCACTCCCAAGTCATCGGGTGTTGGTACAGTTATGATCTGCCGCGGATTTACGAAGATTTCCGCGTGCAGCGTATGGTGGCCGCCCTGTGTTGTTGTTCCATACGGGACGGAATTCCGTACCGACGTTGTCCAAGGGCCGCGCCATTCCACCCGTGCGACGGACGACGCAATATGGAACCTGCAAGGGCCATTTGGTACGGATTGCCAGCCAGGTGTTGGCGCAGGAAGACAGCGTGTTGGCCGGACGGCGCCCTCGTCTGTCAATATTATCCACCCTCAGTGCCTTTCCAGCCTCCCCTGCGGCAGCCCTATCCCGTCCGGCGCACCGGCCGTCCCCTGTATATTGCCCTCCACAGAAAGAACAGGGTCAGGCCGGAATCGACTGCAATCCCGTAGAAGAAGAGCCACATGACGCCCTCAAACGTCGGCACCCACGCGCCCGCCGTGTAGAGCGCGAATGCGGCAAGGTACACCGTCCCGCTCGTGATGACTGACTGGAGCGCCACGTACCGCGTCCTTCCGATGCCATAAAAGACGCTGTCAGTTACGGTATTGAACGAGAACAGCACGTAGGGCACGAGCAGGATTCCGAACGCCGTAACGGCCAGCCTCAGCGTCTCCGCGTCGCCCGTAAGCGAGCCTGCGATCTCGCCGAAGAATGATAGCACGGGAAGCCAGACCGTCGCCATCATAAGGGCCGTTATGAGCATGGACGCGAGCCAGAGCCTCCGGACCAGCCGCAGGTCTGCCGACGCGTTGGCGACCAGGGCCTTTGCCGACTCGGCAAGCGCCAGCACTGGCACCAGCATGAACCCCCACATTATCTGGATGAATACGTAGTAGCCGCCGATCTCGTCGGCCCCTATCGAGTTGACGATCCCGATGATCATGACAAAGTAGGCCGCGTTGCGCACGGCGCTGTCGGTTCCACTCCACATTCCGACGCGCAGGTACGTGCGCAGGCCGGCAAACGACGGCAGCGACACGAGAGAGCGCGCCCGCACGCGCTTGCTGCGGAAGAGCAGGAACAGCCCGAAGAGGAAGAGCGCGAGGCTCGCCAGCAGCGAGGACCATGCCACGCCGACGACGTCCGCCCGCAGCGAGAGCTCGCCGTCCCCGAAGAAGAGCATGTCCAGCCCGAAGAGGATCGCCACGTTTGCAAATGCCATGACCAGTATCAGGCGGCGCATACCGAGTGACTCGAAGAGCACCACGATGGCTGCGGAGAGCACAGTGAACGGGAGGCTGAAGATCGTGATCTCCAGGTACTGCCGCGTCTGCTCCCGGATCCCCTCCGGTGTGCCTATGATCTCTATGAACGTGTCTGTGAACAGGAAGACCCCAACCGAGTAGGCCAGCGAGGCGACGAATATGACGAAGAGGACAGTCTTTGCCCGGTCCACCTGCACCGCGGTGCTGGCGCGTATCTGCGACCCGAGAAAGAAGAAGATTGCCAGGACCATGGCCTCCTGGAAGACCTCGATCACGAGCCCCACGAACTGCCACTGCGAGACTATCGCCAGGCTTCCGAGATCGGGCAGCTCGGTCCCGATTATCCCAGTGCGGTATACCTGGTAGGCGTTGGGCAGACCCAGAAAAAACAGGATGAAAAAATAGAGCCTCCAGTTCCACGCTGCAAGGTACCTGCGGAAGACGCCCGCACCCGTGGCTCCACTGTCGGCCACGCTCAGGCCCCCGGGTCCGGAACCGCCGGGAACTCGTGTCGGCCCGGGTGCGGCGCCGCGCCGTCGGGCATTCGGCCCGATGCGGGATCCGGCCATGCGTGTGAGGGCGCCAGCGCCCTGCCCCGCGCGGGCCTTTCGGCGCGGCGGCCGCTCGGGAGATCATCCAAACTCATACTGGCAGTCATCCTCCCACCCCCGCATAACCCTTCTCACGTCGGCGGCCCTGCCCTCCCTGAGGAGAAGTCCGAACCAAAGCCCCGGGTATCGCCACGTCGCGGCCGGGGGCCGCGACGATCACGCAGGACGTACCGTCTCCGAGTGTCGACTCCGCCACACCCCGATTTCACGATCGCGCGTCGGAGCAGAATGCGTGCGGGCCGCGGCGATTGGGCGCCCCAGCGGGCCGGTCAAGGATTGGACAACACTCGCTGGAGTGATTGGCACAGGCTCGCGCCTATTGCCGCCTCTCAGTAGTTCGTATGCCCGCCTTCCGTTGCTGGCTAGTGCACTGATGCCTCAATCCGCCTCTTGCAGAGTTCGAATCGAAAGTAGCTCGATCCCAACCAGCAGGGTTAAAAGCCGGGCATCCCGGAAGCTGGATGTTGGCAGGCACGGGTTTGGACGCCAGAGTTCGAGTCAAAAATGGCTCGCGAAAGGTTGGAATGGGCCCGAAGGGCTTCGATCCCATGGCTCACCGGTTATGAGCCGGTTACTCTACCAAGCTGAGTTACGGGCCCCCACGCAGATCGTTGCATATGGGGTATAAAATGTTGCTAGTCTTGGAACACGGGCGGACCGCAGGAACCGGCGCAGGGCGAAGAAATCGGACGGAGTCCAGAAGTACGCAGGTCAGCGCGGACGGCAGTACTCTTCATAGCACGCGTCAAGCAGCAGGTTCTGTGCAGACACGGACTTTGACGCCGTGTCCTCCAGCACGGATGCCTGCTCGCCGTCAGGATGCGCCGCTGCATCGGAATTCTCGATGATGCGTCTCCAGAGCGCGGCGTGCCGGATGTCTGCCTCGGCGTGCAGCTCAAAGTATCGGGTGGCGCGCTCACCGGCCATCCCGTAAAACGACGCCAGCCCGTCTAGCTTGGTCTGGCTTATCAGCGGAATCTCCTTTTCAAACGCGTACATCGCGGCTGCCCCCGCATCAAAGCCGGCTGCCCCCATCAGGTACCCCATCTCGTGCACGGCCTGCCGCGTCTTTGGCAACCCCGCATACCCGGCCAGTTCGGGCTCGGACACCCCGAGCTCGCCTGCAAACTCAAGCCACGGGCCGATGTGATCGGCCTCCTCCCGGCGGTTCTCGGCCAGTTCGCGGTTGACGGATTCGGAGTCTGGGGCGGCCTCCATTATGGTGTCCATAAACGAGGGCACCGCCTTTACAAGCTGAAAGTACTCCTTTGAGTAGCCGGCAAGTGACTCTGCCGAGAGCTCGCCAGCAGACCACATCTCGTAGAACGGGTGCTTGAGCAGGCTGCGCTCTGCGATTATCTCGTCTATACGCCTCAAAAGGCTCATGTCTCGTCTCCATAAAACCACTAAAAAAATCTGTCGGCGGGGAGCCGCCGGGCGGCGGCGGGGCCCAAAACGGACGCGGGCCGAAGCCGGGCGGCGGCCACATCCCAAAGAAAGAGCGCCCCGCACGGCAGGATCGCGCATGGACGGCCGCAGGCTTGCCCGGTTCCCGGTGGCGTTCCGGCCCGGAAGAGCGCCCCGCACGGCAGGATCGCGCGTCCGCGGGCTAGTAGCAGGGCGGTGGGCAAAAATAAAAAGGCGCACGCGGGCACGCGGGCGCATGGAGAGGATCAGGGCGAGGCGAAGGGCGAGCAAAAAGCACAGGGATGTGGAGACGATCATATCCATAATCTCGCCGGACGACATGGCCGACTTTCTAAGGCTGGAGATGAGCAACGATCCCGACATGAGGGGCCGGCTCGTGGATTATTTTGCGCTGAGGCGGGCGGCCAAAAAGACCACGGAGGAGAAAGGGGGGGACGAGGCGGCAAAGAAGGCGAGGGACATAAGGAACGAGAAGACGTACAGGCGGCACTACGACAACGTCGCTGCCCTGTACGAGGCGGTCGTCGAAAAGTACGGCTCGCTCCACACCAAGAAGAGGGTAAAGTTCGACAGGTTTGAGAAGGATGCAAGGGCCAGAATCAAGTCAGGCGACCGCACCGGGGCGGCGGCCGTATACCGGGCGGTTGCGGAGGCAACCGCAGACATCATGCCCAAGGCCGGTTCCGACGACACGTTCTACCACAACGCCTTTTCAAGGGCCCTGCACAGGCTGGCCTCATGCTACGGCTCAGGGAAGGCGGGTGTCGGGCTCAGGAAGGAGGGGATATCCGCGATCTTCGAGATGCTCTGCAAAAAGAGCGCCAACGTGGGCGCGAATCCGTACATAGACGAGCTTGTGGAATTTTGCGGCAACAGCAGGCCGGAGCTCGAATACCTGCGCGACCTGGCGAGCAGCGCGCTGCCCGCCGAGGTGCCGCCGAAGGAAGACGGCGCAGCGCACCTCGTCGCGGTAGGCGTGGCCACGCTGCTGGCAGACGTGCTGATGAGCCTGGACGACCCCTCAGCCGAGGAGATCCTGGGGGCATACCGCATGGAAAACGACCACACGTGCGCCGCGTACGTGCGGGCGCTGGCAAAGAGGGACAGGGGGGCGGCGCAGCGCCTGCTCGATGACGCGGTTGGCCCGTACTCGTACACGAGCCTGATCAAGGCCGCGCTCGAGGTCTATGACGAGGGAAGCCCGGCGCACCTCAAACTGCTCGAGGACATGTACATAAGAAGCGCGTCAGCTGAGGACTACGAGCGTCTCAGGTCCACCCATCCGAACTGGGACGAGTACCGCGATGCCGTCCTAGACAATCTGGCCAGATACTCCTACCGCGCATATCTCCTCGTACAGGCCCTGCTCATAGAGGGCATGTGGGAGAGGGCGGCCGAGGTGATAAGTGACGCGAATGACATCCGGCTGCTGATCGACTACCACGACGATCTGGCAAGGGCGGCCGGCCCCGCAGACGCCCACGCCGCGTGCCGCGGCATAGTCGAAGAGTATCTCGAGTATGCGCGGGCGAGGAGGGAGTACGCGCTCGCATGCGAGGCGCTCGAAAAGATGGCAGGCGTTCCGGGACATGCGGATGACACAGGGCGGTTCATCGCAGACATAAAGTACAGGTACAGGGGCAGACGCGCGCTGCTCGAGGAGATCCAAAAGGTGGAACGGAGGGGCCCGCTGCGGACGGGTGCGATGCCCTGATGCCGTCCTGCAGACCAATCTGGCCGCGCCGGCGTGCGAGACGGCGGCGACGGCCGCAGCTGTGTGACAGGCTGGCCGCGCCGGCGTGCGACAGGCAGCTTTGTAACCGTCCGCCCCGTCTCAAAATTTGGGCGCAGATTCCGCCGTCTGCCGCAGGCACGGGGGCCGAACGGTTACGGCAGCGTTTCTGTAAAGAATTTTATTCCCAACCCCGGAAGTGCGCACGTTGTTCCAGTGGTGTAGACCGGTCAAGCATACTGCCCTTTCAAGGCAGTGATCCCGGGTTCAAAATCATCAGATGAAAGTCCCGGCTGGAGCACCAAGATTTAATTAGTGACGTGGCCGCTTTGAGCGCAGGCCGGCCTCAATGGAAAGAGAGAACGCAGAGATCAACCCGCTCGCGGAGTCGTACGGCCGCTACATAGAGAGGATCGACAGGGCGCTCAACGACGAGCTTGCACTGTATACGGAGTCGGAGTTCATAGGGCCGCTCAAGTACTCGCTTGAGGACGGCAAGAGGATCAGGCCCGTCATACTGGTGCTCGCGGCCGAGTGTGTGGGAGGGATCGATGAGAACACGCTAGCGGCCTCGTGCGCGGTCGAGTTCCTGCACATGGAGTCGATAATACACGACGACATAATAGACAACGAGACCGTGAGGAGGCATAAGGACCCGTTCCACATAAAGTACGGGTACAACACGAGCATACTGACGGGCGACTTTGTGCTCGGGCTCATACTTGCCATATGCTCAAGGCTGGACAACTCCCGCGTGACAAAGGATTTGGCCACCACCGCGATGAGGATGAGCGAGGGCGAGATGATAGAGGGGATGCTTGAGGCAAGCGAGGACGTCACGTTTGACGACTATCTCAAGGTAATCGAGTACAAGACCGCTACCGCGTTCGAGGTGGCGGCCAGGACGGGCGCCATAATCGGGGGGGGCTCCGAGGAGCAGATAGAGGCCCTGACGGAGTACGGGCTGAACATCGGCATAGCGTACCAGATAAGGGACGACCTGCTCGACTGGAAGAACGAGGACAAGCTGTTCAACCTGCTGATAAAGCGCAGCTCGGATCCCAGGCACGTGTTCGACCACATGGAGGAGCTGCTAAAAGAGTACTCGCAAAAGGCGGAGGCGGGGCTCAGGAGGATTCCTGACCACCCGGCAAAGGACGGTTTGGAGAACCTCATCAGGCTTACGTCGTTTAAGATGTGACCGCATAGGGAGCGCCGGCTGGCGCTACTGCTATTGCTGCTATTGTTACTATTACTGCTACTGCTATTACTGGCCCGGCCAGTCAATCACCGGCGTGGCAAACTCGATGAACTGCAGCAGCGGCTCCGGATACACGCCGAAGCCCACCAAAAATAGTATGGAGAATATCATTACCGCCACCACGGGCTTTGGCTCCGACACGCGGCGCTTGGTCTCGCCCTCAAAGTACATCTTGCGCGTTATCCAGCCGTAGTACGCAAGGGAGAGCGCGCTGTTGAGCACGCCGGCTATGGCAAGCCACGGGGCCCACCACAGGGCCGAGGACGCGTCTAGCGCGCCGCCAAACAGCATGAGCTTGCTCCAGAACCCCGACAGCGGGGGGACGCCAGCTAAGGCGAACAGCGATATCACGAGCCCGAGCGACGTTATCGGCATGCGGCGCCCGAGCCCCGCAAGCTTGTCGATGTGCGTGACCGCAAGCGCCACCACGATTCCGGCCACGGCGATGAACGCGGCGCCCTTCATCACGGCGTGGTTGAATATCTGGTACATCGATCCCTGCAGCCCCAGCGAGCTGTGCGGCGCCACAGCGAGCCCGATCAGTATGTACCCGGCGTGAGCTATGCTCGAGTAGGCGAGCATCCTTGAGAGGTTCCTCTGCATGATGGCGGCCACGTTGCCGACTGTCATGGTCATCACCGCGATGACGCCGAGGGCCAGCGTCCAGTCGGTGTTCAGGGCGACGGCGCCCATTATCACGATGCGCAGGGCGGCTGCAAACCCGGCCTTTTTGGTGGCGGCCGCAAGCAGCGTGGTTACGGGCGCGGGCGCCCCCTCGTACGTGTCGGGGAGCCACTGGTGGAACGGCACGAGCCCCATCTTGAAGCCGAACCCGGCGATCAGCATGCCGACTGAGAGCAGTGCAAGCGGCATCAGTGAGGCGTCGAGTGACGCGTACCCCTCTATCACGTCGCCAATGTTCGTCGAGCCGGTAAGCCCGTACGACAGGGATATTCCGTATATGATTATCGCCGACGAGAGGGCCCCGAACAGAAAGTACTTTATGGCGGCCTCGTTTGAGGCGGGGTTCCTCTTCATGAACCCGACCAGGATGTACGTGGGTATGCTCATCAGCTCCCAGGCCACGAACAGCATCACCAGGTCGGTGGAGTACGCGACAAGCACCATTCCTATGGTCGCAAGCAGGATGAGCGAGTAGTACACGGCGGGCGACGCGTTCTCGTGCTTGCGCATGTACGTAAACGATCCCACCACGGTGAAGATGGCCACGATGAGCATCGCGACTGCGAAGAAGCCGCCGAACGCGTCGTCGGAGAGCACCTCCTCGGAGAAGATCGCCGAGGCGGGCATATCCCCGTACAGGAACTCGTACCCCACGTAGGCCATGGACGCGGCAAGGGCGCCCAGCGCGATTGCGGCGTACAGCGTGTTTGACGAGCTGCCGCCGACTTCGCGGCGGGCGATGCTTATCAGCGGGAGTATAACGCCGACCGTGCCGAGTATCGCGACAAGTATCATCGGGGTAGAGTCGAGCGGGATCATCTCTGGCAGGCCACCTCCCGTGCTGTGTACGGCGTCCCAGGTGACGCGACTGGCGCCATATTTGCCGCCGTCGCCGTCTCCGTCTCCGCTGCCATCATCATCATATTCATCATCATCATCATCACCATTTCCATCACACCATCAGCATCAGTATCACAAACAGCAGTCCCGCCCCGAACACGAACAGGTACGACTGCGAGACGCCGGTCTGCGTGCCCTGCACCACCTTGGCGCTCCAGCCGGCGGCCTTTTGCAGCCCGTCGTTCATGCCGTAGTCTATTGCGGTCTTCTCAAAGTACCGGGACACGCCGCGCGCAAGCCAGAGCGGGGCCACCACAAAGCACCAGTATATGATGGCGTTGAGGTACCACCTGTTGAGTATCACCTTGTGTATGGCGTAAAAGAAGATGTTGGAATTGACAAACTTGGCGGGATCCACGTGCCGGCCGATGTAGAAGACGTACCCCAGCCCTATCCCTATGGCAAAGGCGGCAAGCGACGAGCCGAGCGCCACCGGGTTGAGCCCCTGCAGGAACCCTGGCAGCATGGACGCCATCTCAGTGCCCTTCTCGGCCCCGTGTATGCCAAACGAGTCGGCCAGATACACCTCGAACAGGTGGTGCAGCCCCTCCTCGGCAGACAGCCCGATGATGCCGATCCCGATCGTCAGCGCCGCGAGTATCCCGTACGGCACCCACATGGACACGGAGGCCTCGTGCACGCGGTGCCCCTCCTCCTCCATCTTCTGCACGTGCTCGGACTTTGGGCCAAAGAAGACCATGCCGATCATCCGCGTCGTGTAGAACGCCGTGATAACGGCGGTCAGCACCGCAATCACATACAGGGGGAGCGCCCACTCGGAGCCGGACTCGTACACGGCCGCGAATATGGCGTCCTTGCTCCAGAACCCCGTCGTGATGAACGGGGCGCCCATGAGGCCCAGGCCCGCGGCCCACATGAAGGCGTACGTCTTCTTCATGTGCTTTCGCAGGCCTCCCATGTCCGTCATGAACCTGGAGCCCACCACGTGCAGCAGGGAGCCTGCAGCCATGAACAGGGAGGCCTTGAACATCGCGTGAGATATCAGGTGGAAGAACCCGGCCGTGTAGCCGTCCACGTACTGGTACGACAGCCCCGCCACGCCGAGGGCCATCATCATGTACCCGATCTGCGAGCCGGTCGAGTACGCAAGCACCTTTTTTATCTCGGGGTTGGTCATGCCCTGCGTCGCAAGCAGCAGGGCCGTGATGGCGCCCACCCACGCCACGATCTCAAAGAACTGGTCGGCCAGTATCCCCGCGGCGCCCAGGGCAAACACGATGGGCCCCAGCCGGGCCACCAGGAAGACGCCGGCCT
This sequence comes from Nitrososphaerota archaeon, assembly GCA_028820595.1. Taxonomy (GTDB): domain Archaea; phylum Thermoproteota; class Nitrososphaeria; order Nitrososphaerales; family Nitrosopumilaceae; genus Nitrosopumilus. Next base: position 10,421 of record JAPPIP010000042.1, read on the forward strand.
TTACCATGGTAGCCGCGTGTATCAGGGCGGAGACTGCGGTGGGTCCGGTCATGGCCTCCAGCAGCCACTCGTTGAGAGGGAACTGCGCCGACTTGCCGATTGCGCCGCCAAAGAGCAGCACGAATGCGGGCACCAGCAGCCCCTGGGCCGACATCTCGACGGCCCACGCCATGTCGCCGACCAGTTCGCGAAAGCCGAACGTGCCGGCGTACAGGAATATCAGCAGCATGCCGGCGATCATCATCACGTCGCCGACCTTTGTCATGATGAACGCCTTCATGCCGGCGTGCGTCGGGGCGTAGTAGTCCATGAGGCCCAGGACGCGGCGGTCCTCCTGCCCCACGTGGTCCTTCTTCTTGTCGCGGTACCAAAAGCTGATCAGGGCGTACGACGCAAGCCCGACGCCCTCCCACCCGAAGAAGACCTGCAGCAGGTTGTCGGACAGCACGATGAGCTGCATCGAGCCGATGAAGAACAGCATCCAGAACCAGAACCGCACGACGTTGCGGTCGCCCTTCATGTAGCCCGTGCTGTATATCATTATGAGGAACGAGATCCACGCGACCACGTTTGCCATTATCACCGACAGCGGGTCGGCAAGCACGCCGGCCTTGAGCCCTATGGCCTCTATCCACATTATCTGGTCGTGTATCTCCCCGCCTGCAAGCGCCATCGGGAGCAGCGAGAACGCGGACAGCGCCGACATCAGAGCGAACCCGACTGCCGCGTACCCGGTTATCCGGTGCGACGCCCTGCCTATCGCGGGCATTATCAGGGCCGCGGCAAACGGTATGACCCAGACCAGCCACGCGGCCTCGGGGACCGCGTCGATGGGCGGCAGGAAGGACGCGGGGGCGGACTCTGCTGCCATCTACGTACCGCCTCCCCCTGTTCCGGCCGCCGCCGTCGCCATCGCGGCCATGCCATCACCGCCGCCGCCTGTTGCGGGAAGCACCCACTCCATGTACGGCACGATGGTCTCCAAGAATACGTCCGGGTATATCCCCAGCACGATCGTAAATCCTGCCAGCACCATCATGGGCGCCGTCATGTACCAGCTGCCCTCCTTGACCTTTGAGAGGTGCACGGGCAGCTTGCCAAAGAAGACGCGCTTTAGCATCCACAGCATGTAGGACATCGTAAGCGCGGTCGCAAGCAGTCCCAGCGCAAACGTCACGGTACGCAGCATCGAGTCCTCTTCGATCGCCGTCTCAAGGGCCCCGTAAAAGAGGATCCACTCGCCCATGAACCCGCTTGTGGGCGGAACGCCCATTATGGTCAGCGCGCCTATGACGGCGCAGACCGCGGTGATGGGCATCTTGCTGGCAAGGCCGCCCAGCTTCGAGATGCTCCGGGTGCCCACCCTTACAATGATGATCCCGGCAGTCATGAAGAGCAGCCCCTTGCCGAGCCCGTGCGTTACGTACATCATCTCGGCGCCCGACAGCCCCAGTACAGACACGGAGCCTATCCCAAACAGCAGGTATCCCATCTGGCTTATGCTAGAGTACGCCAGCAGCCGCTTGAGGTCGTCCTGCATGAGCGCCATGGCGCCCCCGTATATCATCGTGACAAGCCCCCACACGTGGAGCCATATGGAGAGCTCCGAGTACGTGGCAGGCAGCAGCTCCACCACGAGCCGGAAGATGCCGTACGCGCCGATCCCGATCATCGCAGGCGAGAGCAGCGCGCTGATGGGGGTGGGGGCCGAGCCGTGCACGTAGGGCAGCCATATGTGGAACATGAACACGGCAAGCTTTACGCCGAGCCCTATCGTGATCGCCACGCCGGACAGCAGCGCGATGTCAGACGGCAGTACTGACTCGTCGATGTCCGCAAAGTCAAAGCTTCCCACCGTGAGCCCGATCATAAGAAAGCCAAGCAGGAGCACGACTGCGCCAGCATGGGTCCAGAACAGGAACATGAGGCCTATCTTTCTGCGGGGCCCGTCGCCCCACAATGCCACCAGGAAGAAACCGGGTATGAGCATCACCTCGAAGAATATGTAAAACTCGATGAGGTTGGTCGCAAGGACGGTCCCGAGCATCCCCATGGCAAACACGAGATATAGCGCAAAGTAGAGGCCCGACTTTGCGTTGACGTACGAATTCAGGGCGGCCGACGTCTCCTGGGACTCGGCGGTCGCTGTCGCGGCGGCAGTGGCCGGAGTCGAGGAAGTCGAAGCCGAGGAGACAGAGGTTTCTTCGTTGCTGCTGCTGCTGCCCTGCGCCGACCGGCCCTCCTCCTCAAACTGCTCCCTGAACTTGTGGATCATGTACGGCTTGGAGTACAGCGCCAAGATGGTCGACAGCACGTATATCACGATGGCAAACGGCGACGCCAGCCCGTCCATCAGGAACCCGAACTCCCCGAACGTCTCGGTCCACGGGTAGTGCTCCTCCGTGACGCCCCCGTCAAGGGCCGCGGACACCACAAGCACGGTCGAGTACAGGAGCACGGCAAACGTAAACCACATTGCGGCCCTGGGCCCCGCCTTGCGCCCCAGGACGTATGCCACGGGGGAGAGCAGCAGCGGCAGGAACACGGCCTGCATCAGGGCGTAGTCGGGGGTAATCAAGTCTCTCTGCTCATCCTCCTCTTCTTCTTTTGCTTCCTAGCCCCTCAGGCTCCTAAAGTCCGCAACGTCCACGTTCTGGTACATCCTGTACGCCACGATGATCAGCGATAACCCGACTGCCACCTCGGCTGCCGCAATCGCAATGGAGAAGAGCGCCAGAGTCTGCCCGCCGCTCTCGGGGATGAACCTTCCAAAGGCCACCAGGTTCAGGTTGGCCGCGTTTATGATAATCTCTATTGCAAAGAGCATTCTGATAAAGTTGCGCTTTACTGCAAGTCCGTAGATCCCGATCCCCAGAAGGGCGATTGAGACCAGCGTAAAGTCAACTAGTTCGTTGACCATTCTCCTCTATATCCTCCCTCCGAGCCAGCACGAGCGCGCCAGTCACCGAGCCGGCAAGGATGAGCCCCATAAGTATGAGCGCGGGCCAGTAATACGTGACAAAGTCCGAGCCTATCTCCCTAAAGTCGACCGGGGGCTCGTCCGTTGTGATGTCCTTTATCCCCGAGTCGATGAATATGGCGCCCAGGGCCACCATGGTCACAAGCATCAGCGCCACGCCGGCAAACTTGCGCCTCTTGTCCTCTATCTTCTTGAATATCAGCTCGCGCTTTACGAGCATCACCGTAAACAGTATCAGCACGGCGATGGAGCCCACGTATACGGCAAGCTGGAAGAGCGCCACGAACGTCGCGTCAAGCAGCAGGAAGAACCCCGCGATCCCGCCGAGCGTCCCCATCAACGCGATGGAGCCGTACACGAGCGAGCGCAGCTCGAGGGCCGCTATTGCAGAGCCCACCGTAACGACTGCGAGCACCACGAACACCGGGTCAGCCATGGGTCGCACCCCGCTCAGTTATCTGGATGCTCGAGTCCTGCCTCACGTACGGCTTGACTGCCAGCTGGGCAGGCGTGTATATGAGGCCCTCCTTTGAGAAGGACGAGAGCTCGTAGTCGTTTGTCATGTACAGGGCATAAAACGGGCAGGCGTCCACGCACAGCCCGCAGAAGACGCACTTGCCGTAGTCTATCTGCGGCATTATCGACTTTTTGTTCTGCTTTTGCTCCTCGGGCACCTTTACCATTCCGATCGCCTCTGCCACCCCCTCGCACGCTATGGAGCAGAGCTGGCACCCCGTGCAGTGGTCGTGGAACAGCATGTGCCTCCCCTTGAGGCCCGCGATCCCCACGCCGGTGGACGGGTCAAACTGGTACCCGTCGCCTACAAACTCCAGCTTCTCCTCAGGATACCTCAGCGTAAAGCGCTTTACCGCAAGGTGCTTTACCCCCGAGTTCAGGGCGCGTATGATTCCCGTGGCGGTCTTCATTGCGGCAGCATACCTCCAGGTCCCAGGACTCCAGCGTAAAGCAGCCCGAGTGCAATAAAGATGTTAACAAAGGCCAGCCCTATCAGCTTGGACCAGCCCAGGTTCAGCAGCATGTCTATCCTGATGCGCGGGAACACGCCCCTAGGCAGCAGGATGAAGAATATGACGCCTACGGTCTTGAGCACGAACCACAGCGTGCCGTTGAGCATCTCCTGCGTGAACAGCGGGAGCCCCGGGATCTTTGCCGTCACGGGCCCCATTACGATGCCCTCGGTCAGTATCTCCTCTGGAAACGGCGGCACCACCATCGGCCCGTGCCACCCGCCCAGGAAGAGCACCACGAACAAAGCCGCAAAGGCGTACAGCTTGAGGTACGTCCCCAGCTGCACGAGCCCGTACATCATGCCGGAGAACTCCGTGAGCCAGCCGGCCACGATCTCCGACTCGGCCTCCGGCAGGTCGAAGGGTATCCTCTCCAGCTCCGCAAGCATGGTGGTGAAGAACACGACCGCGCCGACGGGCAGGAATATTATCCACGGGAACACGGACTGGCTTGCGGCAATCTCCGACAGGTTCAGCGTGCCCGTCAGGATCACGACGCCGAGCAGCGAGAGTATGAGCGGGATCTCGAATGAGACCATCTGGAACAGGGCCCTGATGCCGCCGATGAACGGGAACTTTGAGTTCGCCGACCACGCGGACAGTATCGTGATGATGGGGAAGAACCCGATCACGGCAAACACGGCAATCAGCCCCAGGTCGACGTCGGCCACCACCCAGCCAGGCGCGACGGGTATCAGCGCCACGAACGCGGCCGCGGTCGCGACGAATATGACCGGCGCGACCCAGAATATCGGCTTGTCGGCCTTTGCCGGTATGATTATCTCCTTTGATATCAGCTTGAGCCCGTCGCCCATCAGCTGCAGTATCCCCTCGATCTTGCCGCAGTAGAACGGCCCGACCCGCAGCTGGAGCTTTGCGAGCAGCTTGCGCTCGACGAATATGGTGCCCGCCGCAATCAGCGCGGCGAACCCGAACCCGGGGAATGCCATCACCCGGAACAGGTCGGTAGCCATGAACGCGTGCACTATCGGCAGGATCCTGGAGGGGTCGGCAAGCCAGGTGAACGCGAGGAACGGCGTGAGCAGCTCGCCGTTTATCACGGGCATCTCGATGTAGAACAGCACCATCATTATGGCCGGTATCCCCACCAGGTTTGCCAGCAGCAGGGCCCAGAACGCGTTGTCAAGTATCGAGCGGATAAAGCCGCTCAGCCTAAAGTCGGGCGCTATGACGGACATTACCTGTCAGCCTCCACGGGCCAGTAGTTCAGGCTCCAGTATACGGCGGGCATGTTGCCCAGCTTCTCGCCCTTGAGCAGGTACGGCAGGGCGATTAGGTTGCGGAACGAGCCGACGCTCATCTTTACGCGGTAGGGCTCCGGCTTGCCGTCAGATACTATATAGCAGCCGAGCGCGCCCCTGCCGGACTCGACGCGCTTGTATACGGTGTCGTTTCCGCCCTTGGGGTTCGGCTTTAGCTTGACGCGCACGGAGCCGGACTTTGGAATCTTCTCGAGCGCGCTGCGTATGATGTTGCAGCTCTCCATCATGTCAAGCCACGGGACGCGCGACCGGGCGTACGAGTCGCCGGCCGTCATCACGTTCGTGTTGACGTCGAGCTCGTCGTACACGTCGTACGGCTCCTTTTTGCGCACGTCGTAGTCGACGCCGCTTGCCCTCAGGACGGAGCCCGTGGTGCCGAGGCGTATGGCGTCCTGCCTTGAGAGCACGCCCGTCTCCCGGGTGCGCGATATCAGTATGGGGTTGTCGTAGAATATGTCGGCGTACTCCTTGATGCGCTTTTCAAAGTAGTTCACCTGCCTCAGGCAGACGTCCTCGAAGTTCGGGGGAAGGTCGTTGCGCACGCCGCCCGGGACAAAGTGCGCGTGGGTGACGCGGGCGCCGGTCATCTTCTCCATCAGGTCTATCAGCAGCTCGCGGTCCCCGGCGGGCCACATGAACATGGTGGAGTGCCCCAGGAATATCCCGTATATGGCAAGCCAGTACATCGTGTATATGCAGCGGTTCAGCTCCGCCGCTATCACCCTCACGTACTTTGCGCGCTCCGGCGTCTCGATGCCCAGCAGCTCCTCGACGCCCAGCACGTACGGGTACAGGATGTTGCACGAGTCGTGTATGACGGGCCTCTCAAGGTGGGGTATGTTCGTGATGTAGTTGCGGTATTCGGCCATCTTCTCCTCGCCGCGGTGCACGTATCCCGGGTCCGGGTCGCAGGCCACTATGTGGTCGCCGTCTATCTGGACTATGATCCGCATGTGTCCGGAGCCCGGATGCTGCGGCCCCACGTTGAGCGTCATTATGCGCTCGTCGACCTTTTGCAGCGCGAGTCCGGGCGGAAGCTCCGGGGCTGCGGATGCGGCGGCGGCAGCGGCAGGCGCAGGGGGCGCTGCGGCCGTTGTCGCGGTTGGTGTGTCGGTAGTCGCCGTCGTAATCATCTCCCCTTTATCGCAAAGTCCTTTCTGAGGGGCGGCAGGTCGGCCCAGTCCTCTGGCAGCAGCAGCCGGCGGTTGTCCGGATGCCCCTCAAAATAGACCCCGAACATCTCAAATATCTCGCGCTCGTGGAACTCGACGCTGTAAAAGACGTCGCGCAAGGTGGGCAGCCTGGTGGCGTCCCCGCCCGGTATCGGGTCGTCCTCGCGCTGCGCCCTCGTTGACAGGGCGATTATCTGGTTCTCCAGCGAGTCGTCCGTGTATGATCCAATGTGGTATACCACCTCGATCTCCCCGTCTGCCGCATAGTCCACGCCCGATACGGACTCCACGTGGTCATAGTTCAGCTCGTCCCTGATGAATTCCGCCACGCTATGCACATCATCACGCCCCGCTTTTATCCCTATTCGACCAGGCTTTATGAACGTGGATTCGACCTTGTCGCCGAACCTTTCAAGGATCTTGTCGGATATGCCCTTTTCAAACTCTGGCGCCGCCGGGGGTGGCGGGGGGGCTTTCTTGGCCGCGGGGGTGGGTTTGGCTGCAGCGGGCTTTGCGGCTGCCGGTTTGGCGTGGGTGGGTTTGGCTGCAGCGGGCTTTGCGGCTGCCGGTTTGGCGGGGGCAGCGGGCTTTGCGGCTGCTGGCTTTGCAGAAGCGGCGGGCTTTTCATCCTTCAAAGTATCGGGCTTGTCCGGTGCGGCGGCAGTCTTGGCGGATGCGCCTGCGGGAGCATCTGCATCCAGGGGCTTGGTCTCCGGCTTTGCGTCTTCTGAGGCCGGCTTTTCTGCAGCGGCCTGTGGATCTTTGCTCATTATACGATCTTCCTGGCTTTCATCCTCTTGATCTTCTCTTGCAGCAGGATGCAGCCTTGGATAAGCGTCTCGGGCCTCGGCGGGCACCCTGGCACGTATACGTCAACTGGAATCACACCGTCGATTCCAGGCAGCACATTGTATGAATCAAAGTAGAGCCCGCCCGTAATGGCGCACGCCCCCATCGCAATGACGTACTTGGGCTCCGGCATCTGATCGTAGACCAGCCTCAGCCGCGGGGCCATCTTGCGGGTTATGGTCCCCTGGACCACGACCAGGTCGCACTGGCGCAGCGAGCCGAACGCCTCTATAATCCCGAACCGCTCAACGTCATACCTCGGACCGGACGCAGCCCCGAACTCCACGCTGCAGCAGGCAGTCTCTATGTGCACGGGCCACAGGGACCATATGCGCCCCCAATTGATTGCATAGCCCAGAGGCTTGTCGATCGCACGCTCCAGTATGTCGCCAAGCTTGCCCACGAACACGTTGGCATTCTCCGGGGTCATGACGTCCTTTAGCATCTAACCGATCACCGCCGCCATGCCCTGTATGTCATTACAGATACCGCCAAATCCCGCTCGCCTTGAATGCAGTATGAGCCGCGCATATAAGAAACTACCATATCCGCCGCCTCCCCGACTGGTACAGCGCAAACGCCATTGCGCCAAACATTATCCCGAGAAACCCGATCATCGGCAGGGTCGCGCTCTTTGGGAGCTCGAAGAGCGAGCTGCCCCACGCGTACAGGAAGATGGCCATCACGTCAAACACCACGAACATCAGGATGTACGGATAGTACTGCATCATAAAGTGCGTGCGGCCCTCCCCCGACGGCACCTGGCCGCACTCCATGGGCAGGAACTTTACCGGGTTGCTGCGCTTCCGGGGCGACACCATGCGGGACACGAACAGGGCGGGGGCCATTGCGGCCGCGGCGAAGCCGAACATCAGTACTACAGCGCTGTAATTTCCCGCCAACTCCCCGACCATAATCAGATTGTGGCTCTGATTTTTGTATAAAAAGCTATCCTTTAAATTTGAAATATAGGCATAAAAAATGTACTTATAATTTTCCACCGATCAGCGGGCGGGGCGCCGATATTTCCACCGGGACGAGTCCGGCCCGCGTATCGCGCCCGGGGCCGTCTTGGTTGTAGCCGTTCCCTCAGGGCCTGCCTGTACCAAGCAGGACGCACCATCCATGCCAAGCGCCGGGCACCACAAGGCCGACGGGCATCGGGCGTCGTGCGACGTAGCTGACCGTCGCGTGGCAGCAGCATCGGCAGCATTGGCAGCGCCTGCACGGCGGGATCAGGCATAGGCAAAGAACAGGCAAAAAGTACGCCTTGGCACATGTGATAAAAGCCACGAAATGAGACGGCAGGGTCCTAGCCCTTTATGTAGTTCTTGATCTCGGCATAGTCCGGCTCCTCCAAGGGGTTGTCGGTCACCCACTTGTATCCGATTCGGCCGTCCTCGTTTATCACAAAGACCGAGCGCTTTGCGGCGTTATAGTCCTTGATGTGCAGGAGATCCTTCATCAGCACGTCGTAGTCCCTTATCGTCTTGCTGTTGTAGTCGGACAGGAACGGGAACGTGTAGTTGTTTGCGGCCGCAAACGCCTTGTTTGCAAACGGCCCGTCGTTGCTGACCGCCACGACCTGCGCGCCCGCATCGGAGATCTCCTGCCACGAGTCCCTCAGGGTGCACAGCTCCGCCTCGCACACAGGGGAGCTTGCCGCGACAATAAACGTCAAAACGACCTTTTTCTCGCCGGTGAACTCGCCCAAGCTCCGCATCTTCAGATCCGTGTCCGGAAGCTCAAAGTCCGGAGCGGCGTCGCCAACGTTCAGGGTCATTGCATGCATGCCTTTTCACGCTCTATAAAGGTCTTAAAAGACGCCGCACCGTAAGAGGCCAACGGCGGCGGCGAAAGCCGCACGGACCGGCGAGTGGCGCCGTCCTGCTGGCTCAAGTATGAATGATGGTGGGGACGGTGGGACTTGAACCCACGATCTCCAGCGCCCGAGGCTGGCAGTCTACCAAGCTAACCTACGTCCCCAAGCAGGCTTGCAGGCATTACAATATGAACCAACTAGGATCGGTGGAGTGCACCGATAAAGGCAGACCGCCAGATGATGCCGCACGGAAGGTTGGCATCTTCTTAATTGATCTCGGCTATCGTGTCGCCCTTTGCGACCGTGACAGACTCCCTTACCTTGATGGATCCCACGGTGCCGTCCTTGTGCGCCTTTACTGCCACCTGCATCTTCATCGACTCCAGGGTGCATACCACGTCGCCCTTTGCGACCGTGTCGCCCTCGGACACGGCGACCGATACGACCTTGCCGGGAATCTGGCTCTTCAGGGAGGCCTGGGCTCCACCACCGCCGTCCGCGCCCGCGCCGCCGGAGTTCTTGTATACTATATCATCAAAGTCCGCGTGCATGCCAAGCGACATCTCCACGCCGTCGACGATCATGGATATCTCGCGGGTGGCGCGGGAGACGTACCTTGCCTTGTGGTATACGTCATCAAGCATGAACTCGATGCCAGTCGACGTGACGCGAAGGACGCGAAGCTTGCGGTCGGCCCCGTTTATCCGGACCGTGTACTCGCCGCCTCCAAGCGGCTCGCCCATGCCGGCGTCCATCCCCTTGGCGTCGATCCCGTCTATTGAGAATTTCATTGCTGCATCCTCCACTGCTCGTGGCGGTGGCCCGCGTCCGCGTCGACTGCGCTGCCGCTGCCGCCGTCGTTGTCGTCCCCGCCGGCCCTGCTCTTGAGAAACTCCGAGTGCATCACAGCCGCGGCCATGGCCGCGTCCGCCCTTGACTTTTTGTCCTCGGCTATGTCATTTTCAAGCCTCTCGATCATGTTATACCGCTTCAGAAAGTCAGTAGAGAGCTGTCCCTCCTTGTACTCGTCGGAGCGCAGTATGGTCTTGTACAGCGGTATGGACGTCTCCACCCCGCGTATGTAAAAGTCGTCGAGCGCGACCAGCATCCTGCGGCGGGACTCATCGAACGTCTGCCCCCATGTCACCAGCTTTGCCATCAGCGAGTCGTAAAACGGCGAGACCGTGCACCCCGGATACAGGTAGGTGTCGCACCTCACGCCGGGGCCCGCCGGCAGCTCCACGCCCGGGACGGGGCCCGTGGAGGGCGCAAAGTCCAGGAACGTGTCCTCCGCGTTTATGCGGCACTCGATGGCGTACCCGTTCATCACGAGGTCCTTCTGCTTGAACGGAAGGGGCTCCCCGTTTGCGATGTCGATCTGCAGCTTCACCAGGTCCAGACCCGACACGTACTCCGTGATCGGGTGCTCCACCTGGAGCCTCGCGTTTATCTCGATAAAGTAGAACTCGCCCGTGTCTGCGCGCAAAAACTCCGCCGTGCCCAGGTTCGTATAGTCCACCGCCTCTGCCGCGTCGCAGACTATGGAGCCCACGCGCTTGCGGGTCTCGGCGTCGACGACAGGCGACGGGGTCTGCTCTATCAGCTTTTGGTTGCGGCGCTGTATCGAGCATTCGCGCTCGAACAGGTGGACCGTGTTGCCGTGCTTGTCGCGCGCCATCTGGTACTCGATGTGGCGCGTCTTCTCAAGGAACTTTTCGACCAGTATGGCGGACTTTCCGACGGCCGCAATCGACTCGCCTGTCACAGACTCGTACCCGGCGCGCAGCTCCGCGTCGTTTGTGGCCAGCCTGATCCCGCGGCCGCCGCCCCCGTATACGGACTTTAGCAGCACCGGATACCCGATCTCGTTTGCGATGGACACGGCCTCCTCCACATCCTTTACCAGGTCGGGACTGCCCGGCACGGTCGGCACGTTGGCCTTTAGCATCGCGGCCTTGCAGCGCATCTTGTCGCCGCACAGGTTCATGGAGTCGGCGGTGGGCCCGATAAAGTTGACAGAGTTCTTCTCGCACAGGAGCGCAAAGTCGTCGTTCTCTGAGAGGAACCCGTACCCCGGGTGGACCGCGTCGGCGCCCGACTTTTTGATCACGTCGAGTATCTTTTCTTGGTTGAGGTACGATTCGGCGGGCGCCGCCCGGCCGATGTGGTACGCTTCGCCGGCCTGCTTTACGTGGAGCGAGTTCGTGTCCTCGTCGGAGTATATGGCGACCGTCCCGATCCCGAGCGCGCGGCAGGTGCGGATCACCCGCAGCGCGATCTCGCCCCTGTTTGCGATCAGTACCTTTTCAATCATATCAGTTATCCTCCTTCATTCCACTCCCGCTGTAGCAACCGGAATCCACCATGCACCACCACGTCACCATCATTACAGGTTTATGTTCCCGTGCTTGCGCGACAGCTGCTTTTCGCGCTTGCCTGCAAGCATGTGCAGCGCCTTTATGAGCATGGGCCGGGTCTCGGCCGGATCGATCACGTTGTCCACGGTGCCGTGCGAGGCCGCCACGTACGGGTTCTCGAACTTTTCTACAAACTCGTCCACCAGTCCCTTGCTGAGCGACTCGGCGTCGTCTGCCGCCTGCAGCTCCTTGCGGTACATTATCTTGACTGCGGCCTCCCCGCCTAAAACGGCGCACCTGGCCGTGGGCCACGCATAGTTGATGTCCGTGCGCAGGTTCTTGCTTGCCATCGCGATGTACGCGCCGCCGTACGCCTTGCCCACCACCAGCGCGATCTTCGGGACGGTGGCCTCGCAGTACGCGTACAGCAGCTTGGAGCCGTGCCGGATTATCCCGTTGTGCTCCTGGTTCGAGCCGGGCATGTACCCGGGGGTGTCCACCAGCGTTATGATCGGTATGGAGAACGCGTCGCAGAACCTGACGAACCTGGCGGCCTTGTTTGAAGAGTCGATGTCGAGCGCGCCGGCCAGGTGCATCGGGTTGTTTGCCACTATCCCGACCACCTTGCCGTCCATCCTCGCGTACCCCACTATGATGTTGGGCGCAAAGAGCTCGTGGACCTCGAAGAACTCGTTGTTGTCGACGATCTTGGTTATTATCTCCTTCATGTCGTACGGCTCAAGCGGGTTTTCCGGGAGTATGTTTATGAGGTTGTGGTCGAGCCTGTTGGGATCGTCGTCGGACTTTACGGGCTCTGGGCCGCGCGAGTTGTTCTGCGGCAGGTACGACAGAAGGCGGCGTATGTAGTCCATGCAGTCGTACTCGTTGCTCGCGACAAAGTGGGCCACCCCGCTCTTGGTGCCGTGGGTCACCGCCCCGCCCAAGTCGTCAAATGATATCTCCTCGCCCAGCACGGTCTTCACCACGTCGGGGCCGGTCACGAACATGGTGCCGGCCTTTTGGACCATGATGACAAAGTCGGTCATGGCCGGCGAGTACACGGATCCGCCCGCCGACGGGCCTATGCTGGCAGTTATCTGAGGGACGACGCCGGACGCGAGCTGGTTGTGGTAGAAGATGTCCGCGAACCCGTCCAGGCTCATTATGCCCTCCTGTATGCGGGCCCCCCCGGAGTCCATTATCCCCACGACCGGGCACCCGGTGCGGACCGCGTGGTCCATAAGTTTCGTAATCTTCTTTGCCCCCATGTTGCTGAGCGTCCCGCCCAGCACGGTAAAGTCGTACGCGAATACGAACGTCTGCCGGCCCGCTATCTTGCCGTACCCCCCGACGACCCCGTCCGTGAAGTACTTTTTCTTCTGCATGTCGTACTCGTGGTAGTGGTGCGTGGCAAGCGGATCCACCTCGACGAACGTCCCCTCGTCAAGCAGCAGGTCTATGCGCTCGCGGGCTGTCAGCTTGCCCTTTTCATGCTGGGCCTTTGTCCGATCGGGCCCTCCGCCCTGCAGCGCCGTCTCGCGGTGCTGCCTAAACTTGTTGATTTTTTCAGAATGCACTATGAGACGGGTTTAGTGCAGGTTTATATATCAAACTAGATTTCCGGGCTTTTCCTCTGCGGTTTGCCGTTTGCAGACGAGTCCGGCCGCGTCATGCCAGACCGCCGTGGACCGGGGCCGCGCGGCATGCAGGTAGGTCAGCCCTGCAGGAGCGGGGGGAACCTACTGCCCGTCGACTTTTGGTAAAGGCTCATCACGTCACCCTTCTGGCTGCAGTCGTGGCACAGGCAGTTGGGCGAGACGTTGGGTATGTCGCAGCTGTCCTGGAACTCGCACTCTTGGCATCCGGCAGGCTTGCCGCACACCGCGCATGATATCCTGCCCGCGGGCCCCGGCCCCTTGCTGCCGTCGTCGCCGTCGACTCCGGCGCAGCCAAGGTGCTTGACCCCGGCCCCCTTGGACCACATCCCTTGCTGGCCGGCGAGGATCGGCTTCGAGCACTCTGTGCACTTGCCCGTAAACTTCATCGTGATCTTTCTCCATTTTTGATCATCCGTGTAATCCGTAAGGCTCATCCGAGACGCCTCCCCTCCAAATACAACGGCCCGCGCGCGGTGCGGCGGCGGCGGCGCATACTATCCTCTTGACGCCCCAAGCCTCGCGGCCTCCTTTGCGATAATCTCCCCGTTCTCATCCTCCTTCGGGTCCGGCGTCACAATGGCGCCCGACTTCATGCAGTGCAGCATGTATAGCAGAAACATAGAGCCAAACGTGCTTGCAGACACGTGCAGCGCCGGCCTCACTGCGGCCGCAAGCGCCCTTATCTTGGCGCCGTCAAACCGGATGCGCGTCAGGAGAGGCCATGGCAGGTTGTACTTGGCGTACTTTATCGCCGCGGCCGCGCCGTCGGATCCGGAGGCGCCTGACGGTCCAGCTCCCTTGGTTGCTGCTGCTGCTGCCGCTGCTGTAACGCCGTACATGCTCAGCAGCAAACCGTCCAGATACCGGAGCAGCCTCCAGTTCTGCGTGCGCATTATGCGGCCGTACAGCACGTCGGCATCCGATATGATACGGAGCAGCTCGGCCATCACGGCGGGATCAAGCCCCCTGCTTGTCACCACGCTGGAGTAGAACGCGGCAATCTTCTCACGCGGGTCGAACTGCATGCGCCGCAGCACACCGGCCGCTTCCTCCGCGGACTCGGCCCCGAAGAACGCCGGCACCGCCTGCTCCGCTGCAAGCACATCGTCCGGCGTCTCCGTCTGCGGGTTGAACCCGGTTGCGTACGACTGCGCCAGGTTCATCATGGAGCGTATGTCGCCCCTCGACCTGTTGACGATCTTGATGAGCATCCCGTACCCGACCCTCTTTGAGGGGCCGTCAGGCGAGCCGGCATCCTCGGACTTCAGCACACCCTCCAGGTACGCCCGCAGCAGGCGGGGCGGGACGCGGCGGAACCTCACCGTGGTGGCCGCCTTTGTCACGGGCTTCATCTTGTCGTGGGTGTCGTCGTTTGCGGCAAGTATTATCGGCACCGACGTGCGCTTCATTATGTCGACCAGCGCGGCCGAGCCGCCGTAGTCGCTGCGCCCGTGTATCCCGTCCACCTCGTCGATGAATATCATCGCGGGCCTGCCCGTTACGGCGGCGTTTCCCAGGACGGGTTCGAGAATCTCGTTTATCTTTGACTTGCTGCGCACGTCGCTTGCGTTGAGGCCTATCATGTCGTACCCGAACTGTTCGGCAAGCAGGAACGCCATCGTGGTCTTGCCCACGCCGGGGGGGCCCACGAGCAGCAGGGGCTTTGTGCCCGCCTTCCACTTTGCAAGCCACGTGACGATGGCCGCGCGGGGCTCCTCGTTTCCGACCATGTCGCGCACGGAGGAGGGGCGGTGCTTTTCGGACCACATCATGGTTCGGGCGCGCCCTCCCGTCCTTCCCCCTTCATGTTACTCTGCCTTCCCTGTACCGTCCGCGCCCGCGCCGCCACCGCGCGCCGGCAGGCTGGAGTCGAACTCGTCCCACGCGCCAAGCTGCAGCAGCCTGTCGTACCAGTACCTGTTGTAGTGCTCCATCGTAACAAACAGGAACTCCAAGAGCTCCGTGGCCTCGAACTCTTCTGGCAGCAGCGATATCGCAAGGCGCGCGTCCTGCAGATACAGGTCCCCCTTCCGGGCAGCTGCCTCAAAGCCGGCCTGCGAGCTGCCCGACAGCACCGAGTAATACAGAGGCCAGGACGGGACCTTTACCGCGCGGTCCCGTATCGAGTCCTCGATCTCGTTTCCGCACCCCACGCCCTCGGCGGCCTTTGCCATGCCCAGATAGAATATGTCGCCAAGCGGCCTCTCGGCAAGGGCCATGTTGCGGCCCGCCGTGCCCATCACGGCCCTGTACTTTTTGTACGAGGTGGTCATGTCGTCCTCGGTTATCTCGCCGGGCGCCGACTTTAGCTGCTCGTCGAGGTCCTGGCCCAGCCGCGCGTCGGCAAAGCCGGCCTCAAACGATCCGAGTATGGCGTCGCCGCCCTTTGATATGCGGCGCCTTGCAAGGCCCAGTATGTACGGGTTCATGAGGCGGTAGTCGTCCAGATATTTCAGGTCCTCGTCCTTGTCGACTATGCGGTCCATCGGCTCGCTGAGGTCGATGGCCATTATGTGGCCCTCCACCATGTCGCGGCGCAGGCCGTCTCCGCCCTGGCTGTCTCCGCGAAGCGCGGCCGCCCCGTCATACAGCGCGTTGAATACTGGAAACGTCATCTTTACAAAGTTGGAGTCAAGTATGCGGTCCACCCTGACCTGCAGCTCGTCCATGCTCTGCAGGCGGTCCCTGGCCGCGTCCGCGCCGGACGGGGACAGCCCCATCTCAGGCGAGCCCACCTCGTCGGCGAACCTCTGTACGGTGTCGTGCGGCGAGCCGTCGGAGGATATCGCGCCGTGCAGGTCGGCCGCAAACCGCCGCGCAAAGTCCGCAAAGTTTTCCTCGGCCTCGGTCTTGTACCTGTCAAACAGCCTGTATCCCTTTGACTTGAAGAGTTTCTGGCGTATCAGCTGCTTGCCTGGCTTTGTGCTTGCCAGCGCCCCCTTGTCAAAGACCGATTGGTTCTTGCCTAGCACGGTATGCGCGGCACCGTGTTCGTATTTATGTATTGAAAGAAAAGCAGTAGATGGAACGGAAGCCCATCAGCCCGGATCAAACGGCACTCCCGCGACGTCACGAAGGACGATCGAGGCGGCCATG
>JAPPIP010000093.1 GCA_028820595.1 Nitrososphaerota archaeon
GCGCTCATAGTGTTCACATTATTTGGGCGAAATCATGTTGAATTGGACAGCGCCTCAAAAAAAGCCAAAACAAATGCAGACTCTGAACTATGATCACAATATATCCGGTCCGGCGCGGTTCTGCCAAAGGGTTATTAGGATACGATATGCAGGCAACGCGTGTCTACTGCAAAAATAGAGACCGGGCTTGGCGTAATTAAATTCAGGCTGTTGCCGGAGCTTGCGCCCGAGCATGTCAGGAATTTTGAGAGCCTTGCAAGGAGCGGGTTTTACGACGGGACGCTGTTCCACAGGATCATACCGGGGTTCATGATACAGGGGGGGGATCCCAACACGAAGACTCCCAACAGGGGCTCGTGGGGCATGGGCGGCCCCGGGCACAACATAAAGGCGGAGTTCAGCTCGCGCTCGCACCGAAGGGGGATCGTATCAATGGCAAGGGCGCAGGACCCCGACAGCGCGGGGTCGCAGTTCTTTATAGTAGTCGCCGACAGCACGTTTCTTGACAGGCAGTATACCGTGTTCGGCGAGGTCACGGAGGGGATGGACGTGGCAGACAAAATAGTGACGCTCCCAAGGGACTCTGGCGACTGCCCCAAGCAGGAGGATGAAGCCAGAATGACGCGAGTGACCATCGAGGCATGACGAGGCACGCCAAGATACCGCCACGCCTGTTATCGCAGCCGTCTCTGTTGCTGCTGTTGTTGCTACTTACGCCACCGCTGCTGCTACTGGCTGCAGGCGGCCTTTATACGGACGGTGGCGCGGGGGGCGCCCTTGCATATCATAACATGGCGGCGGCCCAAGAGGAGGAGGGGGGCGGCAGCATGCCGGCCGAGGCAAGCCAGGACTCTATCGAGATTACGCTTGGAACCGGCGAGGACGGGCTGGACATGCGCGTCGTGCACACGCTTGACCCTATGGACGGGCCGGTACTGCTGCCGTTGGTGGACGCGGAGGGCGTCTACGAGACCACCGTACGCGTGTCGAGCCTGGATGACGTCGGCCGGGAGAACCCACCCATATTGGCACTGCCATCCGAGAGCAAGAGCGGGCCGGTGGCCGTAATACGCGCAGCGGACGGACAGCCGGCGGTAGCAGAATACAACCTCACCGGCGCGATCAGCCTGTCAGACGGCGTATACTCCCTGGAGTATGCGTATCCGCACACCACGGTCTTTGTGCTGCCGGGCGACGCGTCAATGGTATTTGTAAACGACAGGATCGTGGAGCTGGGGGACAAGGACAAGATTGCCTGCCACGGGTGCAGCATGACCCTGTACTATGCAGAGGAGATCTCAAGCGGGGCCGAGACTGCCGAGATTGCGGGTTATGCGGCGTTCCAAGTCGGGATCGCGTCAAGCTCGGTGGTGGGCGAGTTCTCATTTGACGCCCCAAAGGGGGAGATCTCGCTCTGGGCGGGCGGGACGGGCCGCCAGTTTCTGGACGTGGCGATCCCGACTGAGCTGATGGGCGAGCCGTTTACGGTCTCGCTTGACGGCAAAAAGATAATCCACCAAAAGCGCCCAAACGGCACGCACACATCAATCGCGGCAAACTTGGAGTCGGGGGGCCTGGTGAGCATATCGGGCGCGCCGGCGCAACACATACTGCAGTACATGCAGCAACAGATGCAGCAACAGATGCAGGTGCAGCAGCCGGTGGGCGCGGAGTCCCCGGATGACGGAGCCTGGACTGCTGCCGCGGCAGTCGCGGGCCTGGCGGCGATAGCTGCTGCTGCCGTGTTCACCACGAGAAGAAGGTTCAGCCGCCGTTAGAACCGCACGAGCAGAGGCCGTACTCGTCGATCCGGCTTTGGCACTCGGGGCACTTTTCACCGTACTCTACCTCCCACGGATGCTTGCCAAACAGGCGGAAGTGATCGTCAATCTCCAGCGGTATTACGCGCTCCTCCTCCTCCCCCTCTTTTGCGTCCGCGCTGGGCCCTGCCGCGGCCGCGGCGCCGGCATCCTCGGCGTCGTCGCCGTTGTTGTTGTTGTTGTGATCCTCACCGGCGTGCCGGTTGCTGGCATTCGACATCGTTACACCCACGCACGCACGGTAAATATACGTCAGCCCCAAAAACGAGGCATGGACGCCGACTGCGGCTGCCACTGCATAAAGTGCAAGGGCACGAACCTAAAGACGGACAGGGTCGGCGAGCCGGAGGAGGACGGATACTATGACATGCACCACACATGCGCCGACTGCAACGCGCACTTTGACCATCTGGAGGGCGTAACGTTTCCCGAGTGCCAGGCGTGCGGTTTTCCAGAAGGCGGGCGGTGAGGCGATGCAGGTCACGCGGGGGCAGCCATTGCGGCGGCGGGGCCGTCGCATGCTTCATAGCAGCCGGCGCGGGCTACGGCGGAGACGTACGTGCTGGCAGTCCCCTTGGCGTAGTTCTTGGTGACCCTTTTGCAGATCGCCAGCTCCGTCATGACCTCCGAGACCGCAAGCGAGCCGGCACGCCAGCCGCATTCGCGGAGGCGCCGGGCAATGTCAGATACGGTGCGCGGATAGTCAAAGAAGGCGTCGGTGTCAAGCAGCATCAGCAGTCCGTCCCTGACCTGCTCGCGGGAGTGGGCGCGCTGCGCGCGCGGGCCGGCGGGGGGCGGCTCCTCTTCAGTGTCATCGTTCCCGGGGCTTGCGGCGTGATCCGAGAATTCCGGCTCAGACGCCTCGGCCTCCCTGATGTTGCGCAGTCCCGCGGCGTCCAGATACTCCGGTGACCCGGCCTGCGGGGGGGCTGGAAGCGGCGCCGGCGGCCTGCCTGCCGCTGGCGCCTCCCGCATGCACAGGGCCATCTCCTCTATGACGGCCCGTACGGTCTCGTTGTCCACGTAAAAGTCGCGCGAGTCTATCTCCACCTCACTTGGGCCCATTCTAAGCCTGACTCGCGCCATACGGCATGATGTTCGCGCCAAGATATAGTATGCGTAATGTAACTATGTTGATTGCCTGATCAAAAAAATTAGACTCTTCCCGCGGCGCGGTTAAAAGGAAACTTTGCAGACACAGATCATGGAGCCGTCGAGAAAGGCTGGCATCATCGCGCTGGTGGCCATCGGCGTCGCGATATTCGGATACGCGCAGTACGCGTCGGCGTCACACATATCGGTCAACATGACTCACAACGAGCTGCTCAGCACGGACGGGGACGGCTCTGACTATTACATCGAGCTTGAGTTTGAGAACCCGTCGCTGCTTGTCTTGACGGCGGGCCAGACCGAGTTTGTGATAGAGTCAGACGGCAGGGCCGTGGGCCAGGGTGTCCTGGCTCCGTTTACGCTGACCCCGCTTGACGGGACGACCGTCGGCGGCACGTACCACACCCCCAGCGGTGACGGGGAGGGCGGCGGCGGCGGCGACGCGTCGACGATCAGGATCTCGGGCAGTACGGAGTACGACGTGCTGTTTGCCTCCATCGGGATCCCGTTTGAGTACTATCCGACCGACGAGCAGGCAAGAGATTTTATACATCAGAGCTAGCGCGCATTCATGCTGACCGTCTTCGGTTCAGTGGCCCTTGACACCATAAGGACGCCGAAAAGGACCCTCAAAGACGTCCTGGGGGGAGCCGCGTCATACGCCGCCGTATCGGCAAGCCGTTTTGCAAAGACGGGGCTCGTCGCCGTGGTGGGAACCGACCTGCCGGAGAGGGACCGCCGCACCCTGGGCAGGCACGCGGTTCTTGACGGGCTGGTCACCAGGCCCGGCAAGACGTTCAGGTACGACGGCAGGTACGACAGGACGCTCAGCGTCAGAACCACGATAAAGACCGAGCTCAACGTGCTTGACGGGTTCAGGCCCACGCTTCCCGGCACGTATGCCTCGTCGCGGTACGTGTACCTTGCAAACAACGACCCGGATCAGAATCTGGCGCTGCTTGAAAAGTTCGGGCGTGCGAGGTTCTCCATGTGCGACACGATCGACTTTTGGATAAAGACAAAGCGCAGCTCGGTCATAAAGCTGATGAAGCGGACGGACGCGGCCATAATGAACGACTCGGAGGCCAGGCTGCTTGCGGGAGAGGACAACCTGGCGCGGTGCGCAAAAAAGATCCGGAGGGAGAGCGGCGTCCCGTTCCTGATTATAAAAAAGGGGGAGCACGGCGCGCTCATGTTCTACAAGCAAAAGGTGGTGGCCGCTCCGGGATACCTGCTTGAAAAGGTGGTGGACCCCACCGGGGCGGGGGACGCCTTTGCGGGCGCCATGATGGGATACCTGGCAAGCCAGGACAGCGGCGTGATACGGGTGCGGGATCTCAAGCGCGCCATGATCTTTGGAAACGTCATGGGATCGTTTGCAGTCGAAAGGTACGGGCTGGACGGGCTCCTTGGGGCAGGCAGAAAGGGCGCGATAACGGGGCGCGCAGACAAGTATACAAGCTCGTTTCCGCATTGAGGATTGGTTATGATGGGAACGGGGATTGGAACGGCGCGGTATGGTGAGCCACGTGTCGCATGAGGACGGAGACGGGCGGCGGACCGAACCTGGCGCTCCGGCGGCGGCGGCGGCGGACCGCCTGGAGGAGATATTCGAGCTGCAGAGGGGGCTGGCATCAATGATGAGGCATGGCAGGTACCCGGAGGGCACGGAGGACAGGGTGTCGGCCCTCTGCACCGCGATCATGCACGAGGCGGTGGAGCTGCAGCGCACCACCAACTGGAAGTGGTGGAAGACGCCGACCGAGTTTGACACAGCAGAGGCAAGGGAGGAGCTGATAGACATATGGCACTTTGTAGTACAGGCATCGCTAGAACTTGGACTGACGCCGGATGACATACTGGCAGAGTACAGGCGCAAAAACGAGATCAACAGGGACAGGCAGAGGGACGGGTACTAGCTGCGGGGCGGCGGGCCGTGCGGGCGCCTACGCGCAGTACCGCCCTATGCATCCCAGTATCTCCGTGCGGTCGGAGTTGCCCGTCATGTCGACTATGGACGTGCCGCGACGAAAGTGCCCGACCTGATCAGGGCTGGCAGTAATGTACGGCTCGGGGCTGCGCGAGCGCGATATCCGGTTTGCTGCGCTGCTGCCGTCGGAGTCGCCGTTATGATCAACGCCGTACCTGTGAAGCATGAGCAGTGAGTGCCCCGCGCGGTGTCCCGCCCCGTCTGTACCGCATACTATCACCGTGCGCACGCGAGGATTGTCGTGCAGGTATCCCAGCATGGCGTCAATGCCCCTGTTCTCTGACAGGAGGCGGCCCACTATGTTGACCCGCCCGAGTACGCCGGGATCGGAGGCCAGATCGCCGAGCAGTGCAATGTCAGACAGGGTGCAGACGGCAACCGCGGACTCCGGGTTTCCAATATACAACTCTGGCCGTATGGGCAGTATGATCTTGCACAGTTCTCCCAGCGCGTCGCCTATCGCGTCCATTACAGCGTACTGCAAACACGGGGGCGTATAAATCGCGTATCCGGCATGTCGGGGATTATATACAAAAGTAGTGTTTATATTACCCCAAAGGTAACTGGTTATGAAGGCAGAAGATGATGAGAAAAGAAATCAGAGGCCCGTAGGAGGGGCCAATGATAGCTTTAGTAGGCTCTGATCCTGCCTTCGCCTCCCTGCCTTATATTTTTTGACCGAGGGTCAAAAAAACCAACAAGCTAGCTTTAAATTGTCACACTGCTCTCATGATTCATGAGCAGCGGTAACGACCCCATCACGCGTGACGACTTTAACGGTTTCATGGACAAGTTTGCGGACAGTCTCAACGAGGCATTTGGGCACCTGTGGCGCAGGCTTGACGACATAGAAGAGCGCTTGGAATCATTGGAGGCAAGGATAGACACTACGCAGAAGGACATAGTTGACATCAAAAGTAATGTGCACACCGTCAAGAACGAAGCGCGGCTGATTCGTCCCATGTTTGAGCTGACGCAGATGGACAGCGCAGAAATAGGAAAACTCACGCTCCGCGTGGACAATTTGGAGCAGTCTTAGCCTCTGATTTTCACATCGGTATGTTACCAGTCAGCGCCCTGTATGTGAGCCTGCTTCCGGCCATGTTCTCGGCCACGGTATCCATCATGTCAATGGTGTCCATGTTTCTGACGTTGTGCCTCCCTGCAAACTCGTTGACGTACCTGTGGAGGTGGTCCTCGGACATGTGGTGGAACACTCCGTCATAACCGCGCTTCATCATAGACCAGAACGACTCCATACCGTTGGTGTGCGCCATGCCCCTGACGTACTGCCCCGTCGAATGGTTGCAGGACTCGTGGTTTGTCAACCCAGAATAGGCGCGGTTCTCATCCGTATACTTCTTGGCGTTGCCGTCGACGTGCCCTTCGATGAAATGCTCCAGCCTCGCCTTGGTGGTCTCCGGTACCGGCGCGGCCGCTACCTTGTTGGTCGTGCGGTCCTTAACTCCCACTACGGCGGTCTTGCTCTTGGTGCCCTTCTTGTCCGCGTGCCTGTTCTTGTCCGAGCCGCCGAAGAACGCCTCGTCTATCTCGACCGGGCCGGTCATGCCGTCCACGCCCGCCAGCTTCTTCCAGGACTCGCGGAGGCGGTGTATCATGAACCACGCTGTTTTTTGCGTCATGTCCAGGTCGCGGTGGATCTTCATGCTACTGACGCCTTCCAGATTGGTGGCGACCAGATACGTGCCGATGGCCCACTTCTGGTATGAGATCTTGGAGGCTTCCATTACCGTCCCCTTCTTGACCGAAAAGTACGAATTGCACCGGTAGCAGTAATACGGCATCCTTGGGTGCCTTGCCTCTATCGTGTCTGGGTTGCCGCATGTCGGGCACCTGCGGCCATTCCTCCATATCCTTGACTCAAACCACCTCATTGCAGTTTCATCGTCTGGAAACATGCGGAACAATTCCGCAAGCGTGATCCCCTGCCTGAACGACTTGCCCGGTGCGTGGCTCATGTCATATCGTGAGCCAAACCCTAATATAAACACTACTTTTGTATATAATCCCCGGCCGGGCGGCAAGAATTCTTATATTTCAAGATCCAGACGCGCCGTATGGAGTCTGGCCACTTGCAGGAGACTGACGCGGCATACAGGGTGTACCTGTACGTCTTTTACCTGTGCGCGGCTGTCATGGCGGCGGGAGCCGCATACGGGGCGTACGCAACCACCATCGAGTGGCTCGAGAACGGCACCTACGTCATGGGGGAGGTCGTACACAACACCACCATTCCGTTTGAGAACTTTGCGAGGGTCTCCACGTGGCTGTTCTTCTCCGCCGTGGTGGGCTGGTACTGCGTCTCCAGGATAGGGTGGAAGAAGACCGCGGGGGGCAAGATCACAGGGACCAGGATGGCCCTGCTGCAGCTCATGCTTGTCGGGTTTGCCATCATCACGCTGTACGAGGTCCTGTACAACTTTGCCGTCCTCAACGCCCAGATAGCGGCCGGGGTGGCGGACGGCGCGGTCCCCGACATAGACCGCCTGTCAGTGGCCTATCCGGATCCGGACAGGCCCTGGAACCTGGTCTTCGCGACAAAGATATTCCTTGCAGGGTTTATCATAAGCGCGCACGCCCTGTACCTGAGCACAAAGCCAAGAAAGGAGCTCGACTAGCGCGCACGGCGGCGCGCCCGCGGGGAAGCTGTTGTTGCGGCCGCGCCACAATCGGGGGCGCCTAGCGCGCGCGAAAGTGGGCAGGCCGGCGGCCGTGACGTGCCGCGCCGGGGCCGGCCTGCCGGGCCGGGGGCGATCCCGCGCGTAGCTTTATACGTTTACCGCCGCCAGCCAAGCTTGGTTGGATGTTGAGGATAGAATAAGGCTGATTGCCGCGCCGCCCACCCAGGAGATCGTAACGGAGGACGACCTGAGGACCATGCTCGAGACGAACGACGCGCCGAGGCACTACATAGGCCTGGAGATATCAGGATTCCTGCACTTGGGGAGCCTCCTGAGCGTCGGCTACAAGATAAACGACTTTGCGAGGGCCGGCGTCAGATGCACCGTGTTTCTGGCCGACTGGCACACCGTAATAAACGACAAGCTGGGCGGAAGCTGGGACGCCGTATCAAGGGTTACCAGGTACTACCGGGACGCGTTCAGGCTGGTCTGCCCCGACGCCGAGATAAGGCTCGGAACCGACCTGTACAACGAAAAGCCCGGGTACTGGCAGGAGCTGGTCGCGTTCACAAAGCACATGTCCCTTGAGCGCACCAAGAGGGCCCTTACCATAATGGGGCGCTCAGAGGACGAGAAGAACATGGGCCTGGCAAGGCTCCTATACCCGCCCATGCAGGCAGTCGACATACACTCCCTTGACGTGGACATCGCGCATGCGGGGATGGACCAGCGCAGGATACACATGCTGGTGAGGGAGATATTTCCAAAGATGGGGTGGAAGGTCCCCGTCGCCGTCCACCACGGGCTGCTGCCGGGGCTCTCAGGGCCTGCCAACAGCAGCAGCAGTGGCGACGGCGTCGCCGCAGGCGGTCCGCAGGCGGGCGCCAAGATGAGCAAGTCGGATCCCGACTCCAGCGTCTTCATGCACGACACGGACGAGCAGATACAAAAAAAGATCAAAAAGGCGTGGTGCGAGGAGGGCGACACAGAGAGCAACCCGGTGCTGGCAATCGCAAAGGGCATCGTGTTTCATGACGCGGGCAGGGCCGTTACGGTTGAGCGTCCGGAGAAATTCGGCGGAAACGTCTCGTACGACAGCTACGAGTCGCTAGAGTCGGCGTTTGGCTCCCGCAGCCTGCATCCGGCCGACCTAAAGCGCGCCATAGGCGATGAGCTTGCAAAAATCGTGGCCCCGATAAGGGACAGGCTTACGCTGTCAGACGAGACGGCAGAGGCCATCAGAGGCAGCTCCCAGTGACGCACGGCGCGGATGCCGGGGCTGTCTGCCTGCCGCGGCCGGTGCGCCGACGCCCGAGTCGCTCACGACGCCGCGCCGAGCCTGTACTTTGACGTATAGCCGCGGGGGTTTATCATCAGGTCGCCGTACGTGTACGTAGAAGAGTTTCCCACTATGACCGTGCTTATCATGCCAAGCTTGTCGGAGTGGTCCGGTAGGCTCTGGAGATCCGTCAGCACCACCGTCTCAGAGTCCCTGAACGCGCCCTTTATTATGGCGACGGGCGTCTCCGGCTTGCGGTGCCGCAGCAGTATCTCACGCGTGTCCTGCAGCTGGTGTATGCGCCGCTTGCTTGCCGGATTATATATCACGAGGACAAAGTCGCCCGCGGCCGCGGCCTCCACCCGCTTTACTATGACCTCCCACGGGACCAGCAGGTCCGACATGCTGACCACGGCAAAGTCCGTCATAAGGGGCGAGCCCACTATCGACGCGCAGGAGTTCAGCGCGGATATCCCCGGGACAATCTCCACCTCGGGGTCGGCCGCCCCGTCCTTGGCGGAGGGGTTCCAGCCCGACTCGGCAAGCGTCTCGTATATGAGGCCCGCCATCCCGTATATTCCGGGGTCGCCGCTTGACACGAGCGACACGGTCTTGCCGGACCTTGCAAGGTCGATGCACTGCTGGGCCCGCTCGACCTCCTGCGTCATGGCATACCGGTATACGGTCTTGCCGTCGATGAGGCCCTTGACCAGGTTGACGTACGTCTCGTATCCGACGATGGTGTCACTCTGGGCAATGGCCTCCTTTGCGCGAAACGTCATGTGGTCATGGTGTCCCGGCCCGACGCCGACTATGAACAGCTTGCCTGCCACGTAGTGACGCAGGGGCCGGTCGCAATTTATCCGTAGCGGCCGCCCCCGAGGATCAAGGGGGTGTTTTTCAGCAGAACCCGTGCGCGCGGGCGGCTGCGGCGCCGGCCGGCCGGCGGCATCCGCGCCAATAATTTACTGGAACGGGTCTACGAGGGGCGCGTTGATCACGTAGTAGCTGTTGGTTGGCCGCGCGAGGCCCGCCGTCAGCATCCCCTCGTCCCGGAACGACTCTATGTCGGCCACGTTCTCAAGCACTGTAGCGTGGGCCGGATCGTTCCACTCCACGGTATGAACCCGCCACAGGGGCGTGTACGCGGTTCCGTTCTGCCACCCGGGTTCGGCGCCAAATATCGGGGCCTGGAACCCCAGTGAGCCGGAGCCCGTGACGCCGTTCTCAAAGACGTAGAGATCGGCGGCGGCGGCGTGGTCAACCAAACCTGCATACGCGGGTACGGACTCGACCCCTATTATGCCGGCGGGGCGCTCCGGGGTCGCGCCAGTCACTATGTGATACGTGGTGCGCCCGTCGGGGCCCCATCCGCGGTGGGCCACGAACGTCACGGTCATGTTCTCCGTGTCAATCTCAGTTATCTGGCCGCCGCCGTACGGCATCTGGCCCGAAAAGTCGGCGTCCCCGCGCACTGCTGCCTGGTCGTGTCGCTGGTATTTGCCGCCGTCAGTGTTGCCACCCCCGCCGCTGCTGCCGGTGCTGGTGCCGTCGCCCGGCCACCTGACCTGCGGCATGTTCACTATAACCACGTCATCACCAAGGGATACGCGTCCGGCCTCCTCCTCCCTGAGTATGTCATCGACGCTCTCAAGCGCGATCTCGTTCTGCCCTGGCTTCCACGCCACCTTTATGACCTCGCTCAGCGCGCTGTACCCCGCCTCGGCAGGCGTTGACGAAAAGACCTCGGTCTGGTACCCGTACAGTCCGTCGCCCTCTATCCCGTTTGTAAACACGTAGACCTGCTGCAGGACAGACTCCGGCAGCGGGGCGGCAGGCGAGTCGGGCGGCAGGGCCAGAACCGGCGAATGCTGCACGCGCCACCCCTGCGCCTCGGAGATCTCCGACGCGTAGTCGGCGTCCCCCGCGTCGGTTATGATGTACAGCAGCGGGTCGCCCTCGTACATGCCCTCGTGCATCGGTATGACCGCGGGAACGCTGGTCCTTGAGAGCGGCAGGTGCGGATCGCCGGGCGGCGTCTCCACTGAGATGGTCTGCATGACCACGGGGGTGGGCTCGCCGCGCACCCAGCCGTCCACGCTCACGGTGGCGGCAAACCGGTCCTTCCCGTACAGCGCGACTGCCGCGCCGGTAAACTCGACGGAGGCCGCGCCCGCACCGGTCCCAATGACGGAGGCCGCGTACCTGGTCTGCCCGTCCACAGTCCACACGGGAAGCCCGTAGTCTGCGGCGTCTTGGATGTCCTCTGAGGTGATCGCGTGGAGTATCATCACGTCCACCGGCGCGCTCGACGCAAAGGTCATGGAGCCGTCGTATATGGTGCCGGGGTTGGGCGACAGGACGAACGCGATGTGCCTTTCCTCTTGCTGCTGCTGTGGCTGCTGCGGCTGCCCAGACACCAGGTCCGCGCCAGGCATGCCGGGATCGGCCGACGACGTGAGGGTCTCTGTAAAGTGCACTTTTTTGCGCGTGTGGGCGTCTCAAAACTGATCCAGCGCGCCCATCGGGACTGCATACCGCGCGCCGTATATGGCGCCTGCGGCGACTGCCGCGACGGCGGCAGCTGACAGGAACCTCTTCAATACCCGCACCAATGCATGTTCCCATAAATGATTTTGGACGTCGGCGGAAAGCCGCATCCGGGGGGGGTCAGCCTGCCCCTCCAAGCCCGAACATGTCGTGCAGGGCCCGCACGGCGCCGTCCGCGTCCTCGTTGCGCACCACAAATGCAAGATTCAGCTCAGACGACCCCTGGGTTATCATGGCCACGTTGATCCCGGCGGTACCCATCGACTCGAAGACCTTGGAGGCCACGCCGACAGTGCCGCGCATCCCGGATCCGATGAGCGCCACGATCGACATGTTGGTGGTGACCTCCAGCCTCTTGATTATCTTGCCCAGCAGTTTCAGCTCCAGCGAGCTTACGGCCCTGTCCAGATCCGAGTCCCGGACCACTATGGTAATGCTCGACTCCGACGGGTTCTGCGATATCATCATCACGTTGATTCCGGCCTCCGCCAGCGTGGCAAATATCCGGGCCGCCGTGCCGGGCGTCCCCACCATGCTCCCCCCCTGTATGTCCACCAGGCCGCTGTCCCTGATGCGGCTTACGCACTTTACGGTGTTCCTGACCGTGGGCGGCGGCGAGGCGGTGACCAGCGTGCCGGGATCCCCGGTGTTCCTTGAGCTGCGTATGCGCATCGGAATCTCCCGCGCCAGGACGGGCTCAAACGTGCGCGGGTGTATCTGCTTTGCCTCAAAGAGCGCCATCTCGACTGCCTCCACGTACGAGACGTGCCTGAGGGTCCTCGCATCTCGCACGATGCCCGGATCGGCGGTCAGGAGGCCGTCCACCTCCCCC
This sequence comes from Nitrososphaerota archaeon, assembly GCA_028820595.1. GTDB lineage: Archaea > Thermoproteota > Nitrososphaeria > Nitrososphaerales > Nitrosopumilaceae > Nitrosopumilus. The sequence goes on from JAPPIP010000093.1 coordinate 12,224, forward strand.
ATGAGCCAGATCTCGTCGGCCCCTATGCACGAGCCTATTATGGTGGCCGTATAGTCGGAGCCGCCCCTGCCAAGCGTCGTGAACCGGCCGTGCTGGTCGGCGCCCACAAAGCCGCCCACCACAGGAACCACGCCGTCGGACATGGCGGCGCCGAGGATCTTTGCAACCCTCAGGCGGGTGGTGTCCATCAGCGGCCTCGCCTGGCCGAACTCGGAGTCGGTTACGATTCCGGCCTCCTTGCCGGTAAGCGGTACTGCGCGCACCCCGCGGCGGTCTGATATGGCCCCCGCAACCAGCTTGACTGACAGCCTCTCCCCGAACGACAGCATGTAGTCCATCATGCCCGGCGTCACCTCGCCGAGCAGCACCATGCCGTCTATGAGCGCCATCAGCTCCGCAGAGTCCGAGTCGATGGCGGCAAGCATCCTCTTCTGGACCGATGCCTTCCCCGCCACCCGGACTGCCAGGCGCCTGTGCCTCCTGATCATGCCGGAGGCCAGGCGCTCTGCCGGCCTCTTGTCGCCCCTCTTGATCGAGTCTGCGATGCTCAGCAGGGTGTCCGTGGTGCCGCCCGTCGCGGAGCACACCACGACAAGCCGGCTGCTCCTCGAGAGTCCGGCGACGTATGCGGCCATGTTGCGGATGTCTTTTGCAGACGTGATTGACGCCCCGTCGTACTTGAGGACGAGCAGCTGCTCCCGCATGTCACACCGGCCGGTTGCAGCCTTAAAATGCTTTAACCCTCGACCCGCGGGGCCAGGTAAAAGTGGATCCTGCCTATGTTTGCAATCTTGCACTCGAGCCTGAGCGGCTTTGCAGACGAGAACTCGCACGTCACGCGGGACGTGGCTCCCCCGACGGCCTTTATGACCGGATTGAGGTACTCCAGCGAGTAGGTTCCGGTGCTCTCCGTCTTGGTCTCCACCTCCTCGATTATGTTATCCGAGGAGTTTGCGTCGTCGCTTCCGGAGTCGCGCGAGCCGGACACCCCAAGCTCTATCGCGACCTCGCCTGAGTCGCCCTTGCCGGAGAACTCCACTATGTTGCCCGCGACGCGGATCGTCAGATACTCGGAGACCACCTGCACGTCGCCGAGCACCTTGTCAAACTTTGTGGTGGGGACCACGATCTTGGTGTCGTACGGTATCTTGGGGAGCGGCGTGTCGGTTGCAGAGCTCTCTATCAGCCGTATCCTGTACTTTTTGTTGCGGCCGACCGTAACGAGCAGCTTGTTGTCATCGGAGATGCTTATGTCGATGCTGTCCTTCTTGTCGGCCCTCTTTATTATCTTGGAGAACTCGTCGATGCGGACGCCGAACTTTATGTCGCTGTCGCACTCGTACTTTTCAAAGGCCGAGTTGGGCCACGAGATGTCTATCAGCGCCACGTGGGACGGATCCATTCCGCGGAACGTGATTCCCTCGGCCGTGGCGTCAAAGGTGGCCTCCTCGACCAGCGTGGATATCGCGGATATGATGGTCTTGAGGTCGTCTGAGCCGCTTGTCTTTGCAGTAAAAGTCAAGGTGACTTGGGCGCCGCAACCCCTTGTTAAAAATCATGCTGCTGGAGCTCGGTGGTGGCGGCAGGGGCGGCAGGGCGCGGGGGATTGCCCGGGCGGGCGCCCCCGCATCGCGCGGCGCGGTCACGAATAGTCGCGCCAGGTGTACTGGCACTTCGTGCAGCGGTAGAACTGCGTGGTGGGCTCGTCGGCGCTCCGGGTCTGCAGCATCCACCATACGGCCTCGTCGTTTCCGCACTTTTCGCACTCTATCTTGATCGTGGGGCGCGACTCGTCCTCGTCTGAATCATCAAAGACGTTCAGGCCGCCGACGCCCTGGGCGCCGTCGCCATTGTCTGCGGCAGCGGCGGAGGAGGCCGGAGTCGCTGGTTCCCCGCCCTGCGCGTTGGCATGCCCGCATTTCGGGCAGATCAGGCCGTCCGCGCCGCGCCTCATCTTCACCTCGCATGTGGGGCAGAACTTCAACTCATTCGACCTTGACTGTGGAATAAAAGAGATCCTTGAGGCCCGCGGCCGTCTTTATCGCGGACTCGGCCGCCTTTTGGATCTCGGCCAGCGGCGCCGAGGACGAGCCTACCTTCATCCAGCACTCGTTTGTGAGCGGATGCTTTACTATGACGCCGGCAAAGCTGGTTCCGGCCGCCTTGAGAAGCTCGTGCTGTATTATGTACAGGATTCCGATATCGGCCTCCGCGATTGACAGGTTGACCTCCTTGGGCTCCGAGCTTACCACATGGGCCTTCATGTGACTGCGCCGTCCCAGTTATGGATATAAATCAATCCTGCCGCAAAGGAGGCCGAAGGTCAGCGGCACACGTTTGCCTTTATGATGCGCCACTCAAACGATCCGTTGGAGTTTTCAAATATTTTGAACAGCTCGAACGTGAGCGGGGACGACATGTCGCCTGCCGCGTTGAGCTCGTATGCCCCGAGCGCGCCGTCGCCGACGGTCCTCTCGGAGTGGCGGTGGTCATGGTCGCGCAGCCCGGCCGCCACGTCAAGTACCAGCGACCTTACGGTGGAACCGGAAACGCCCTCGGCAAGCTCCTCGTCGTTTATGATTACCGTATCGGCTAGCAGGAAGACCGCGTCGTACAGGTTGTCCCCGTACGTCGCGTCGTCGCCAAACGCCTGCGCGCCAATCTTGAGGTTTACGGGATTTGGGACGACCTCGAACTTGGATGAGACAAAGTCGACTGATGACAAGAAAGCTGCAACGTCCCGATCGTCGACGAGCTCTCTCTGCTCCGCCGTGCCGTCGCCGCCGTACCACTTCACGTCGTCAAGCGTACTGGCCAGCGCCGCATTGGAAATAATGTTCTGTACAAGTGCAACGGTGTCCGTGTCAAACGACAGTAGCAATACCGCGACTTTGTCCGCCCCGTGTGACGAGACGAGCCTGTCCACCTGTGTCGCCGCCTCCGTCGCCACTGCGGCCGCGTTTGAGCCGTCGGGACTGAGCAGGATTGTGTGGGCCACCGCGCCCGCATAGTCGCGGGTTATGATGTCATGCAGGCCCACCCCCCACGTGTCGTCCCTGTATATGAGCACCACGTGCTCCTTGCCCTGGCTCTGTATTCGGTCCATGATTATTGGAACCTGCGCGTCGTCGCTTGGCACCAGCCTGAACAGGCTGTCGCCCTCGATGGCAAGGGAGGCCGCAGTGGAAGACGGGGACAGCAGCACGAGGTCGTTTGTGGTGTCGGTGTACGCCTTTGCCGCTTCTGCAGACGAGCTGGCCAGCGGGCCTATAAAGTACTTGAAGCCCTCTCTCTCCAAGTCCTGTATGTAAGTTATGATGCTGGAATTGCCAAGCGGCACGTCTACCACCTTGCTTGTAATCTGGTAGTTTGACGAGGTTATGGAGGCCTGCTCCCGGTTATACTCGCTCACGGCATACTCAAAGACGCCCTTGTGCTCAAAGTCACTTAGAAGTGCGATCTTGATCTCGCCGCCGACGGTCTGGGCAGAAGTGTCACTTACGAACAGGCCGTCATCGGATGTCACACCGCCGATGGAAAGAACTGCCGCGGCCGCAACAACTGCGCACACCACGGGTGTTGGAACCCTTAAAAGTTTCATGGTACATCATTTCAAGATACAGTATATAAGTTCACGCCGCCGCCGGGGCCGAACACATGGCAACGTCCACCACCACCCCACGAACCGGCCTGCTTGAATCGGTCTTATCGGGTGCAAGGATTCCATAATTCGTGCGTGCTGCGCGACGGAGGGGGTGAACGGTTGCCGGACCGTCTCCTGCCCGCGAAGTCTGAGGATGCGGTGGCGGGCACGAACTTTCAGGGGATTTGGATCCATGCTGGCGCCAAAGATCATCATCCTCCTACACGCACGCCTAGACGACTGATCAAGTGATCCTTACTCAAACGTCAACTATTCCCTAGCGGGGGTGCCATGCGCGCCCGCAACGCACACATAAAGCAGGGACGCGCCGACCGCAGTCGGATGGCAGAGAGCAGATTCTCGGAGGTAACACTGACGTCGCCCAAGGCCGAATACTCCCCCGGCGAGAACGTCGAGATAACGGCAGAGTTCTCCATACAGGGAGGGATCAGGAACGCCTTCAACGAGGACGACTGGACCAAGGCCTACGAGGCAAACGACGTCTCATTCAAGCTCAAGTACGGCGCAAGGCTGGTCACGGCAGGCGGCTTTAGAAAGAAGGCGGTGGGAAGGCCCGTCGACACCTACCGCAAGGCATCCATATTCTGGACCAGAAACCCAAAGCTGGTCAACCCCATGAAGGACAAGCGCATATGGGTCCAGGTGGCAAAGAACTTCGAGCCGTACATCAGGCTGTCAGAGGAGGAGGTCCGGGGCGAGCTGTTCGACTTTGCAGAGACGTTCGTCATAAAGCCGTCGGAGCTGGGAGGTGGGGGCACGCACAGGATAGGCGCCGAGGTGTACGCGTCGTGGCAAAAGCACCAGTATGCCGAGGCAGGAAGCATAAAGAACGACTCGGACGGAATCGAGATTACGATTCTCAATTAGGGATATAAGGAACTCTGCAGGAGCGTGACGCATGGCAAAGTACGACGGACTGCTGGGACAGCCCGTGCTAGAGGTCGAAGAGCCCGACAAGGAGGGCGGAATCACGTTCATCTTCAAGGACAACAGGTTCCTCTTCATAAAGGCAAGGGACGGCAGGATAGACACGATCTCGATACCGGAGTGATGCGGAGGCCGTACAATGGAAAAGTTTGATCCGATAAAGATGCAGGAGCTGGTAAAGGTCATCGACCCGGAGGACGGCGACGGTGGCGGCAGGCTGACACTTGTCTTTCAGAACGGCAAGACGCTCTACATCAGCATAGCAGGCGACGGCGGGCTCGTGGCAGAGTTTGCAGATGACTGAGCGGCCGCGCCGGGCGGCAGCCAGATCTGGCATGATCGCATCAGTAGATGGTCACGGTTGCTCCCCGTCGTCACGCCCGTCGGGGCCTGCATGCTGCCTTGCAAAAAAGGCCACCGCGGTCTCCTGTTCTGCCGACTGGATGGAGCCCGGCCTCTTCTCCCTGATCTCGCGAATGGCCTGCTCGGCAGTACGGTCCCCGTATTTAATCAGATAACAGGCAAGGACGGTCCCCGCCCTGCCCAGCCCTGCCGCGCAGTGCACCATTACGGGGCGGCCCTCCCTGATCTGCGCGTCGATAAAGTCGGCCGCGTCGTTCAGGCGACCATGATCCGGGGCTGTAAGGTCCGGGGTTGGAACGTGCAGGTACCTCGTGCCCGAGGACGCTATCCATTGCGGAGGCAGCGGGTCCTCAGTCATTGTAACTATGCACTTTATGCCCTGTGAGCCTACCGCCCAGTCAAGCTCGTCCCGGCTTGTAGGCCTGCCCGAGCCTGCAAGCCTGCCGTCAACCACCCATGAAAAGTTGGTCGGTCTTTTCGTGATGCGTCCGTGTACCTTTCTCCACATGTTTCCCGGCCTGCTCATCGCGCGTACGGCAGGGGACGGCTCATTTTTATCTTGCCGGCCCTGCTGCCGCTACTGCGGTGCACGCGCCCCGTCCCCCCACCGCGCATCATCTGCTGAGCGCTAGGGCCCTGACCGGGGAGCCGCTTGCGCCCCTTAGTTTTAGCGGGAGTATGACAAAGTCAAACTCGCTTGAACGTATCTTTCCAAGGTTTGCCAGGTTCTCCACAATTACGACTCCGGCCTCTGCCAGTACGCGGTGGGCCGGGAATCCGGGGTCGTCCCCCACGTCTATGCTGGGCGAGTCTATCCCCACCAGACCCACCCCCTTTGATGCCAGGTATCTTGCGGCCGATCTGTCAATTCCGGGGTTTGCCAGAAAATAGTCCTTGGAGCCGAGATGCCCCTCCTGCCATCCGGTATAGAATATCACCGGCGTGCCGGGCCGTATTGCGCGGCCGTCCCCTGACTCCTCAAACTCCCTGATGTTGTCTCTGGTGATGGCGCGCCGCGCGGCAGTCGCGCCGCCGGCAGTCCTGATCAGAACGGCCCTTCCGACAAGCCTCTCGGGCTTGATCTGATCCACCCTGAGCCCGTCCCTTGCAAAGTGGTACGGGGCGTCAAGATGCGTCCCGGAATGGGTACTGGCAAGGAGCAGCTCTAGGTTGTACCCATCCTCGTCAAGGGCGGACCATTCTATGAACTGCGGCCTAGGCGAGCCTGGAAACGTCGGGAGCGTCTTTGATATGGTGAGGGTGAGGTCAATAGGCTTCATCATGGCCTCCTGGTGCCTGCATGTGGCAATGGCCGCGGCCTTGGTAAATATGTCATGTGCCAGCCGGCGCGGCATGCGGCGGGGGCAGGGCGGGGAGGCGGGGAGGGGCACATGAGCCCGTCCGCTCTCTTACGCCGGCCGGCCAGCCCCTGTACACGCCTGCCGTGCCGACAGCATGCGAGACCCCCATGAAAGGTTAAATACACTTTGGACGGAGTCCAAGCGTGCCGACAGCGTACGTCCTGCTCAATTCTGATCTGGGATCCGACGAGTCCATAATCGGCGAGGTAAAGCAGATACTGGAGTCGGAGAACGCCAAGTTCGAGATACAGGGGGTGTATGGAGTGTACGACATAGTCCTCAAGCTGACGGCCGACGACCCGGAGGAGCTGCGCGGAATAATAACGGACAGGATCAGGAAGATAGGCAAGGTCCAGTCCACCCTGACCATGATGGTAATAGAAGGGCAGGGACAGTAGCAGCATGCAGGGCCTACAGCCTCTTTAGCGCATCGAGCAGCGCGTGCATCTCGCCCTCGGTATTGAAAAAATGGGGCGACGCCCGCACGTGCTCGAGGCTTCCCTGTGATCGGACGGCGAGTATTATCCCCCGCCGCGCCAGTCTCTCAACCACCTGTCCCGGGCTCGTGCCGCCGATGTTAAATGATATGATGCTGGTGCGCCTTGCGGGATCGTCTGGCACATACACGGCGACGCCGGGCATCCGGCTTAGCTCGTCATACAGCAGGCCCGCTAGGTTCCGGTTTATCGCGCGTATGCGGCCGAGGCCGACGCCCGTCACATACTCTAGAGAGGCCTCCAGCCCGGCCACCCCGGCATAGTTTCTAAAGCCGGCCTGGAACCTGTCTGGCGCGTCCTTGAGGGCAAGGCGCCGGGGCGCCGTGTCATTGCTGCTGCCGTCGTTGCTGCTGCTGCTGCTGCTGCTGCTGCTGTCGCGGCCATTGCTGCCTTCACCACTGCTACAGCAAGCATCATGACCATCCAGTGTGGCAGACTCCCCCCCGATCATTATGGGATCCAAGGTGCGGCCTGCCTCCCGGCTGCAGTAAAACAGTCCGGTGCCCATGGGGCCGCACAACCATTTTGAACCGTTAAACGACATATAGTCGCAGCCTATGCGGGAAACGTCGCAGTCTGCAGGATCGATGCAGCCGATGGTCTGCGCCGCGTCAAGAAAGAATCTGCAGCCGTCCGCGCGCTCCCTTATGACGCCGCCCGCCTCCTCTACCGGCAGGATGGCGCCTGTGTTGTACAGGGCGTGGCTCAAGACGACCAGTCCGGCGTGCCCGTCAAGAAGGGACGCGAGCTGGCCCATCTCAAAGAGCCCGTCTCGGTCTATCCCGAGGCTCCTGATTCGGACGCCTCTCTCGGCCAGCCGGAGCCACGGATACAGGTTGGCATGGTGTTCGTGCTCCATGCCCCGAATTATCACCCCGGCCGCGTCGGCGCCTAGTCCGAGCCCGCTGGCCACCATGTTTACCCCGTCCGTGGTACTCTGGGTCAGCACGACCTCGTCCGGGCTGCACGTGATTATCTTTGAAATCATGCTCCTGACGTTTTGGATCTTCTTTGTTACGAGCTCTTTGGATACGGCGGAGTCCGGCCCCGCCGAATTGTACTCTATCAGAAAGTCCCTCATGGCATCTATGCTCGGCTCTGGCATCACGGAGACGGACGCGCTGTTCAGGTAGATTCTGTCTCCCGTGTATGCAAAGTCGTCTGCAAAATCACTCTTGGCCCCTCCGGCGGGACGGGCAGTGGAATCATCCAAGCTCATTATTATGTCTCAAGCAGCTACCACACGTGATGGATAAAAACCATGGCGGGGCGGGCGGAAAGGGGTCCGGGCGGGAGGGACAGCCGTCGCCGTCCGCGCCCTCGCATGCAGAACTGCTCGCGCGAAGACTGACAGGCCGGGAGGGACCCCCGCTGAGCGTCATACTCTGCACCGGCGCGGCCGCAAAGACGCGGTTTCTGCGCGCGGCGGCCGGCGCGGCGGCCGGATCCGTGCTGTACATGGACACGGATCTGCTGTACGCGGGGTGCGCAAGGGCGGGCCTCGGAAGGATCCGCGACTGCACGACCCTAGTCTGCCCCGACCAGGACACGTGGCACCGCGATCTTGCATCTGCCATATCCGCGTCGTCCGCCGGCAGGATGACCGTCATAATAGACTCGCTGAACGGGATCTACGAGATGTACGGGGGGGCTGACTCGGCCATGACTGCAAACACGCACATAATGGCCCTCGCGTCGCTTGCAGGGCAGGCCGGCTCGGCCGTCATAGTAGGGGTGCGGGTAAGGAGAAGGATGAGTATGAAGGCGAACGGGTTCGGCGGCGGCGGAGAGGCGGCGCGTGCCGCCCAGTCCACGGCGGCGACTGCCGGGGAATGGGTGCTGCACCCCGGGGGAAGGCAGGTTCCGCGCATGGCGGCCGACAGCACTTACCTGCTGCCGCCCGAAGGCACGGACGCGCCGCCTGACAAGGTAGAGGTGTAGCCGCAACGGCATGCGATCGTTTTCATAACGGTGTTATAAAACGGCAAACGCCGTTATAGGTCATGGTTTTACGGCAAGCCTTATTAACAATGAATGGAGATTCTGAATCACAATGCCAGTAGGAATTATTCCTGACATCAGCGAGCAGATGTGCATAGGCTGTGCACTATGTGTGGAGATCTGTACATCTCTGGGACCTGATGTGCTAAGAGTAAAACCAGTCGAGGGCTGGAAGAGAGGCAAGGCGTTTGTCTTTTATCCGGAGAGATGCATCTCTGACGGCGCATGCATTGGCGTGTGCCCGACAAAGGCAATCTTTTGGATGAGGCCGATGGACTTTACCGTCGGACAGCCTGTGCCGCTCTACAAGAACTCGGTCTTTGTAAAGGGCTGGACTGAACTGATTGACTAAGTCGGTTCCAAACCTTTTTTCTTATTTTATTTTTTGACGGGTTCGCCGCGCCGGGGCGTAGTGGTCACGGCGGTGGCTGTTGCCGTTGCCGCTGTCCGAATCCGAACCTTGCGGCCCAGCCCCCTCCCGACGGCTTTTCTTCCTTCTTGTCCTTCCTCTTTGACGGCTTCTGGCCCACCGATATGCTCTCAAGCATCTCGTATGTTATGGTAAACCCGCCCCCCACCATGGTCGCGTCCTTTGCATACGATTCTTTGTCCCGGACAAGCTCGTCGGGAAGCGTCCTTATGCGCTTGGTCTTGAGGTTGAAGAGGCGTATGGCCTTGCCCGAACCCTCCAGTTTTATCACGGCGTCGCCGCTCAGCCCCTGTATCGAGAACTGCTCAAAGAACCGGATGGTGCCGCCCCGCTTCAGTACGATTGTAGAATCGTACGTAAGCTTGCCGCCGTAAAACAGCAGCTCGCGGGCAGATATCACCACGTCGTCCTCCACGTTGAGCACCATCACGGTGTCGGCCTCCAGCGAGACCGTATTGACCACATTCTCGGCGATTATCCTGCCCCGGGGGGCCGAGATCCGGGTGCGGTACTCTTGCATGTGGAACACGCCGACCCTGCCCTCCTGGTCGTCCACCCTGTACTTGCGGCCGAACACGTTTCCGACGATGGCGCTGCCGTCCTCCACTATAATGGAGGCCCCGTTCTCTATCCTGTACTTGTTCTCAAGCGGATTTACCAGCTTGAAATCGCCCCGGGTGAGCCGTATCCGGGTGCGGTACTCCTCGGCCCACGACGGGCTTGTAACGTTGCCGCTCATCGTAATGGGGCCGTCATACGTCAGGCTGCCGGCCATAAAGTTGCCCTTTATCGAGAGGGCTCCGTTTGCCTTGCGCTCAAGCTCGATCTCCCCCAGCGTCTTTGAGCCGAACAGCTTTGACGCGGTCATGTTGGCGCGGTTCAGGGCGGCCGCCCACTCCTCGGCGGCCATCATCTCCTTGTGTATCTGCTGGCCCAGTATCTGGTTGCGCCTCTTCACGTCGGCGTCCGTGTCCCCCGCAAACACCCTCGAGTTTCTCAGGCGCTCGTCATCCGTGTCCGGATACTTTTTGCCCGCCTTCAGGTCCTCGTACGCCTGCTTGATGCGGATGAACTGCTTGCTCTCGCCCCCGCGATCAGAATGCAGCCGGAGCGCAAGCTGCCTGAACGCGTCCCGGACCTCCCTATCCGTGGAGTCCTCGGGCACCCCCAGAATGTCATAGTTTGATTCGACCATCCCAGACCTGCAGTGGGTCAGCCGGGTTTCATATTTGTGGTTTGATGCGCCGCAGTGCGGTGGCGGTGGCGGCGGGAAGAACGGCTAGGCGTCCGCATACATGGAGATCTCCCACGCGGTGGGGGTCTGTGCAAACGACGAGTACTCGCTGTACTTTAGGTCTGCGTACACCTCCAGAAAGTCCCTTGTAAACACGTCTACGAGGAACTCCCTGTCGCTTGCAAGCGAGTCGAGGGCGCCCTTCAGCGACGCGGGCAGCGAGCTGATGTTGTACTCGCGCTTCTTCTCGGGGGTGAGCCTGTATACGTTCTCCTCGACGGGGTCGCCCGGATCAAGCTTTCTCCGGATGCCGTCAAGCCCGGCCAGCAGCAGAGCAGCCTCCAGCAGGTAGATGTTGGCCGTCGGGTCCGGCACGCGGTACTCGATCCTCTTGCTCTTCTCCTGGTGCCGGGTGTACATGGGCACCCTCACGGCCGCGGAGCGGTTTCCCAGGCCCCAGCAGACGTTTACCGGCGCCTCAAAGCCCGGAACGAGCCGCTTGTACGAGTTCGTGGTGGGGTTTGTTATGGCGCAGAGCGCCTCTGCGTGATCCAGTATGCCCCCCACGTAGTACCTGCCGGCCTGGCTGATCTGCGCAACCAAGTCGTTCTCGTCGTACATCTCGTTTGTCTGGCCGTTCCACAGGCTCTGGTGCGTGTGCATGGCCGACGCGTTGTCGCCGAATATCGGCTTTGGCATGAACGTCGCCACCCTGTTCTTGCGCTTTGCCTTTACCTTTACGAGGTTCTTCACCGTGACCACGTTGTCGGCCATCGGTATCATGCGCCCGTACCGGAGGTTGACCTCGCACTGGCCGGACGTCGCAACCTCGTGGTGCTCGGCCTCGACCTCTATGCCAAAGTGGCGGTACAGGTCCACGCAGACGTCCTTGCGGAACCCGTCAAGCGTGTCCTTCGGCTGCGAGGGATAGTACCCCTCGCGCACCTCAATGGCGGTGCTGACGTTTCCCTTGGACCAGGGCGACTCCTTGGACTCGATCGAGTACCCGGAGCCCGCGCCGGAGTGGGTCGCCGCGTACGGCGAGGGATACACGCTTATCGCGTCGAATATGAAGAACTCTATCTCTGGCCCCCAGCTCGTGTGCGTGAACCCGAGCTCGGACAGCTTGCCCGCCGCCTTTTCGGCTATTCCGCGCGAGTCCCGGTTGTACCTGGCGTCCGGATGCGTGCTCCCGTCGTACAGGTCGCATATTATCCGCGCGTTCTTGCGGCCGTGGCCGCCGCCGCTGCCTGCGCCCATGTCATAGTCGTCGGGAAGTATGCGGAACGTGGACGGGTCGGGCAGCATCACCATGTCGGACTTGTTGACCGTCTTGAACCCCACAATGGAGCTCCCGTCCAGCTTTTCAAGCCCGTTTACAAAGTTGTCCTCGTCTATCGCATAGGTGGGCATCCCCACATTGTGCAGCTCGCCGAAGACGTCCACAAACCAAAAGTCGATAAATGAGATGCCCTCGCTCTCGATGACATCAAGAACCCTGCCTGCCGTCATCTCCTCGCTTCCCGTGCTCATGACATACCGTTGCAGGGGCGTTATTTAATGGCAAGCGTGCCGCGGCCAACCCAGGGGTTCGGCCTTCCCCGCCGCCGCCCTCGGGGGGGAGGATTCAAGCCGATCTGAATGAAACGCACGAGTTCGCGTCGGGCGTAAAAGGCAGCCGCGGCGTGGAACTTGTGCCTGATTGCAGGAGCTTCCGTACTGCACGGCCCCGCGGCGTGGCGTATCCAGATCGTCAGCCCTCGTCGCTAAGTATCGGCCCCATATGCCCAGATACAAGCGCGTGGTCGGCTATTACAAGCGAGACCAGCGCGTCGACTATGGGCGGGGCCCGCGGAACCGCGCACGGGTCGAACCGCCCCTTTATGGTCAGCGGGGCTTCGCTCATCGTGTCTACGTTAACGGCAGGCTGCTCCTTCAGCAGGGAGGGGACCGGCTTGAAGGCGACCCTCATCGTGATGGGCATGCCGTTTGATATCCCTCCCAGAATGCCGCCGGAGTTGTTCGTACGCGTAATTATGCGCGGGCTGCCACCGCTGCCGTCATGGTCGTCTGCGAGCGCGAACGTGTCGTTGTTCTCCGAGCCGCAAAGCTCCGAGCCAGCAAAGCCGGAACCAAACTCCACGCCCTTGACGGATGGAATCGAGAACATGGCCGAGCTTATGTCGGATTCGAGGGAGCCAAAGATGGGCTCGCCCAGTCCGACCGGCACCCCGGTCGTCACGGATTGTACGACGCCCCCAATCGAGTCGGCCCTCCTCTTTGTGGCCAGGAGGGTCTCCCTCATGGCGGCGGCGGCGGCGGGATCGGGACATCTTACGTCGTTGTCGTATATCGTGGCATCGTCATATGCGACGGCGGATCCACTGCCGCCGCCACGCGGCGCGGCTACGGACGCCCCCGCTGTAGCCGCCGCCATGGCAGTCGTGCCTATCGACTGAACGTACGAACAGGTCTCGACGCCAAGCGAGATCCTGAGAAGCTTTCGTGCAATTGCCCCCGCCATCACATACGTGGCGGTGATCCTGCCAGAGAACCTGCCGCTGCCCCGTATGTCGTTGAAGCGGCCGTACTTTACCATGGCCGTATAATCGGCGTGTCCGGGCCTGAGGTACGCCCTCAGGAGCTCATAGTGGGTCGAGGGCGTGTCTTGGTTTTCCATGATCATTGCAATTGGCGCGCCGGTCGTGCGCCCGCGGTACGTGCCGGAGATTATCTTGACGACGTCACCCTCCTTGCGCTGGGTATAGAGGATGCTCTGCACGGGCCTGCGCCGGTCGAGCATGGGCTGAATGTCGGCCTCTGAGAGCTCCATGCCGGCGGGGCAGCCGTCGAGCATGGCTCCGATCAGTTGTCCGTTGGCCTCGCCAAAACTTGATAGCACGAGCCTCCGGCCCATGCTATTTCTGGACATGCCGGCGCTTTGACAAGTATGCTATAAAAGACTATGTCGCACCGAATTCTGTTTCCTAATTCGCCCCGTGACGCCTGCCGGGTTCCCGTAGGCACC
>JAPPIP010000014.1:0-356 GCA_028820595.1 Nitrososphaerota archaeon
TTTGCCTTTTCAATCAAAGGCCCCGCTTCGCCGGCGTTAAAACTCCCCCCCCCGCCCCCGCGGCCCCCCCCCCCCCCCACTCCCGGCCCCCCCCCCCCCCCCCCCCATCCCGATCGCACACGGCACGTTTCTGTTGTGAGGCGTCCGCGGCGGCGTCTCGCCGCCGTCCGTGCCAAGGAACACGGCCGCGCCGCGCCGCGCTGCAGTACGCGAGTCCCTGACAGCCCCCCGCCCCCCCCCCCCCCGGGGCCCCGGGCCGCCAAGGGGAGGGGGGCCCCCCCCCCGGGCGGGCCCGGGGGGGGGCGGGGGGCCCCCCCGGGCCCCGGGGGCCGGGGGGCGGGCCCCGGGCGGGGGGG
>JAPPIP010000014.1:366-5715 GCA_028820595.1 Nitrososphaerota archaeon
CCCCCCCCCCCCCCCCCCACCCCCCCCCCCCCCCCCCCCCCCCCCCCCCCCCCCAAGGGGACGCGGCTCCTCAAGGGTACGGCGGAACCGCCCGAGCTGCTGCCAGTCTGGCGCGCGGGAGCGCCGCCTGCGCGACGTTCACGTGCGGCAGTCCGCCGTGCGGGGGCCGCTGCAGCCGCGTGCGTCGGTACGCTGCCACATCCGCCGGATCGTCCCACGGGACGGCGGCGGAGGGCGGGGGCGGCGCCCCGCGACGAACCGGCCTCCTCCCGTCTCCCAAGGGCGACGGACAGCCGGCCTGCGCGCCCCTCAGCACAAAACCACAGGAGGTACGTCCTACCGGTGCGCGGCCGGCGCCGCCCGAGGGGGTGGCGGGCGGGCGGGTGCTCATAGCGCGCCCCTGCGCATCTCCAATACGCGCGAGAGCGCCTCTTCAATTCCCGCCTTGTCGACGGCCCAGTAACAGCCGCGATCCTCTATGTCGTCGTCCCGAAGCTCGTCCTCCAACACCCCCCTCCACACGTCAAAGTCTTCCGCGTCGGCGCACAACTCCGCCAGCAGATTTTCATAATACACCATAAAGTCCGTAAAGACCACCAGCGACCAGTATGCCAGGTAGTCTATGCGCCGCCGCCTGTCTTCCGCGGCGAGGTTCTGGCGCTTGATGCAATCGCCCATGTCCTTTATGCACTCCTCAAAGAGCGGCCAGAACGTGCCATAGCTGTCGTCCATCATATTGTAGTGGACGCCCAGCGACTCGGTGAGCCCCATGTACACCCTCTCTGCCATCTCGGGGCGGTCGCGCCAGACGGTCTCTGCCTCCCTTTTAATGTCGTACAGGTCCAGAGTGTTGTAATCAGGAACAAAGCCGTGCTGCATCTCAGACGCTATCCTAGTGTCCGCCTCAAAGCGCACGTCCCGGCACTCCCCCCTGGCCCACCTCTCAAAGCGCTCTCTGGTATTGCCGTCGGCGAGGGCCTCCTCCCACAGCAGTTCGCGGAGGTTTCTTATTGGCACCCGCATTGCGTGCGCGGCCACCACCTTCTTCCAGTCCACACTGGCGTACTTTGTCCATCCGCGTGCGACCATGCCGATTCTGCCCCCCCCCCCCATCCCCCAAGACAATCATATAATCATATCTGACGGGCGCCAGTACACCCTCGGGTCGATTAAGATCGTAGGCGCAAAATCTCTGAACGGCACGTCACTTTAGGCACGGATTAGGGAACGGCCTGAGGGCGTACGGGCGCCACGGGCGCCACGGGCGTCTCGGGGAGGGGGTGGTGGAGTGTCCAATGACGGCGGCATGCAACCGGCGAGGCGCCGGCTCCGTTTCCCCCGAAGAGTGGCGCGGGCAACCGATTCGGGCCCGCAGGCCGCCGATGCGCTGCTCCCAGGGAGGGCTTCTGCACGCATCGCCGCCTCACGTCGGCGCGCCGCCACATGCGTCGGCGTAACCGCCCTGTGCCAGCCGCTGCGTGGCCGGGGCCGAACGCGCGGCTTCGGCCGAACGGGGGAACGGCCAAGGGACGCCACGGGGTGCGCAGACGGCGCGTAATGCCGCGGAGGGAGGAGGTGGGGTGGGGGTGGAAGCGGTTGCGTCAGGCGCGTCCGGATGCGGGCCGCGGGCGCTCCGGCCGCCGCCCCTACCTGTGCCTCTTTCCGTGAAACATGAGGTGGGAGACGGCCATGGCGGCGGCAGCAAGAATAGCGCCGGCAAAGTTGCGCGCCACCACCACATCGCTTGGCAGCGCCGCTATGAGTGGCGTGCCGAGCGCGACGTGGGCGTTGTCGGCAAGCCAGAATGCGACTGCCGCCGCGGACAGCACGCCGGCAATCAGGTACCCCAACCGCGTCCCCGCGGCGACCATGGCCGCCGCGGGGACAATGGCGGCAAGCCACAGTGCCGAGCCGGACAGCCACAACGGATGGTACGCGTCGGCCCTGCCGTCCAGCCAGTAGTAGGACGTTCCAATCGCCCCAAGCAGGACCAGCATGGCCAGAACCGCGGCACGGCCCGCCCCCCGGCCGCCGCCCCCGGCCTCCACTCCCCCCTTTTCTTGCCCCCTTCCTGCGGCGGCAAGCCTACGGGTCTCCCCGATGGCAATATCAATAGACTCGCGCACGGGCTTGGGCCGGATCTTGATTATGTCAGACATCGAGTCGTCCGTAACCACCGTATCGTGCACGAGGCTGTCTATGAGGGGCCTGGCAAGCGACGCCCGGACGGGGGTCACCAAGTCCACCCAGTACGACGAGAGTCGCGTCGTCAGGAGGGGTATCTGCAGTATGAGCAGCCTTCTGCCAAGTCGCCCGGCATACATCCTCATGAGGTCCTCGTAGGTGACCTTGTCGGGGCCTCCGATCTCAAGAATTTTTCCGGCGGTGGCATCGGCCGCCAGGCACCTTGCCAGGTACTCTATTACGTCTCCCACCGCAATGGGCTGGGCCATGGACTTTACCCACGAGGGGCACACCATCACGCTCAGCCGCTCCACGAGGTACTGCAGCATCTCGTACGAGCTTCCGCTGGCACCGATTATCAGGGAGGCCCTGAGCTCCGTCACCGGGATGCCGCCCGAGGCCAGCACCTCCCCGACCTCCTTTCTGCTCCTCATGTGGGGCGATATGTGGCGGCCCGCGTCGTGCAGCCCGCCAAGATAGATGATCCTCTTCACGCCCGCCCGCGTTGCGGCCTCAAGAAAGTTCCCGGCCTGGAGCATCTCCCGCTCTGCAAACTTCTGCCACGCGCCGCTTCCGCCCTCCATGGAATGTATGAGATAGTACGCGACATCCACGCCCCGCATGGCCCTCCCGAGCCCCTCTGGATCAAACGCGTCGGCCCGGACATATCGCATGTTTTTGGAGGGGCCGGCGCCCTGCCCGTCCATCCGCCTCCGGCTCATTCCTACTACGTCAAACCCGTCTGAGATCAGCCGCGGGATCAGCCTCGAGCCGATGAATCCAGTCGCGCCGGTAACCAGAACCGCGGGTGACGCGGCGCGGTGCGAGTCCGCGTCGCGCCGCTGCAGCGGCCGCGCGCCCAGCCTTTTCGTACCGTCCCGTCCCGCGGCGCGCGCCGCATCGGGTGACGCGTCCGGTGCATCCTTCATCTATGCACGGCGCGTGGAATCCATATTTAATGCAGTGATGCGGCAGCGGTTCCGGCCGTGTTGCGTTCGTCCTCCTTCCGCCCCCGGGCAGCACGGAGTCTATTTCCACACCGAACCCGCAGCAAGCACCTTGCGCGCTCCATTTCATATAACTTGCGGGGGGCGCCGCCGTCAAGCCCGAGAAAGAGGCGCCGCCTGCCCTTGGGCCGTCCTGCAAAAACTGCGGCGGCCTCTAGTCCCTTCCGGGCGCCGCCCTCTTCTGAATTCTGGCGTTGTTCGGATCAAGGTCGGGCCAGACAACGTCGTATCCCATGCAGGACAAGAGCTCGGCGTGGCACCCCTCAGGGATTTTGGCGTCTGCCAGTATACGGCACGCGTCTACAAACCCCTCGGGGCCGCTGCCAATCGCCTCGGACATCTCAGACACCTTTGCCGCCGACACCATGAACGGGCCCGCCCGTACGTACCTCCCGGGCGCGGACGCCTCGAACATGCCGGGCACGGCGCCCTCCGGCGCCAGACGCCGGACTGCGACGTCCCGTATCGCAATCACGTCGGCGCCTATGTCGCCCGGCGAGAGCCGCGCGCCGGAGGCCGCCTCGCGCTCCAGCTCGGCGTCAATCTTGCCGAGATGGTCCAGTATGGGCTTTACCGATATGTCCCTGCCGAACATAAAGACGCCCGGCAGCCCGGCAACCTCCGAGGCCTGCGAGCACAGGAGCGAGGAGTCGATTCCCACAAGCATGTCGATGCCGCCTGCGCCTCCGGCCTCCGGGCCCGCCCCGGGCCCGCTCTTGCCGGCGGCGGCGGGCTCGACCAGCAGCATGTCGCGCAGCTTTGCGAACTTTCGGCGTATATAATCAGGGGTCCAGAACCCGACGATCTCAAGGTAGACGCGACGCCCAAGCCGCTCAAACACAAAGTCCGGCAGCATGGCCTTGTTTCCGGATATGAGCGGCCCGGGCTCCCGCGTCATGCGCCACCCGAGCGGGTCGCCGCGCCCCAGATGCGCGTACAGGATGTCGGCAAACTTTTGCTCGACTGCGCTGTCGTACTGTTGCAGGTCCGCGTCGGTTCCATGCCGCGGCCCGTACTCGACGCCCCTCAGGTGGGCATGCACGGAGTCGCTTTCCATCTCGAATCGGTACAGTTTCACCCCGCCCGGCGTCTTTCTTGAGATTGTGGCGTCGATCCGCCACGACGGGGTGCGGGTTATCACCGGAAGCAGGCGCGCAAAGGCGGTGCCGTACTTGGTGGTCATCTTGAAGACGCTGAGCGGCCCCTCAAGTATGCAGCGCGGCGGAACCCCGCCTTCCTTGCGGCTGCTGTTGCTGCTGCTGCCGATGTCGCCGCCGCCGCCCTTCTTCTTGCCCGCGCCGTCGCCCGGTTCCAGCACGTACATGAGCCCGCGCGCCTTTACCGCCCTCAGTATCTCCTTCCAGTACGGGCCTTCGCCGACGTAGAACTCCATCCGGGTGCAGCCAAACAGCAGGGTCTGCGCAAGCGACATGTTGTACCACAGCAGCAGGTCCCCGACGGAGATTGCATCAAAGTGCTCCAGCGTCTGGTTCTCCTCCAGGTCGGCCCACATGACGCGCGGGACGTCGGCCGGCCGGATGCCGCACGCGTCGGCAGCCCTTCTTATTATCGCGTCCCTCTTTGCGGCGGACGTGGCAAGCCCCGCCGCGGACGACTCGGTGAAGAGGGCGCGCCTCACGTCGTACGGGTCGAGCCCCGGCGGGCAGGACTCCGGCCTCTGCGTCGCAAACGAGGACCTGCGCTCAAGCAGCGTGCGGAGTCCCCTGACGAGCTTGTAGTCATAGTCGGGCTCCATGTCCGATATCGTACGGTGCAGTTCGCCCCGGCTCGTGCCGCTTGCAGACGCATCTTCGAACCTTGAGATGAGTGCAGAGGCAAGCTCGCGTTCGGTGTCGGCGGCCGCGCCGTTCTCGGGGCCGCCGCCGTCGCCGCCTCCCCCCGCTTCCGTATCGGCACCGCCCACGCTGCAGAACATGGGGTATATCCTGCCCCGGCTCGTGCGGGCGCGCAGCAGCTCAGACGGCAGCATTACCGGTCACCGGCCCCTCCCCCGCGGTGCCGCTTCGGTCCCGGGGCGCGGCGCCCCGCGGTGGGGGGCCCCCCCCCCCGGCGCCCCCCCCCCCGGGGCCGCGCCCCGGGGGCCCCCCCCCCCCGCCGCCCGGCGCAGAAAAAGATCAGTAATAGACCGGCGGCCCGC
>JAPPIP010000014.1:5725-25224 GCA_028820595.1 Nitrososphaerota archaeon
CCGCCGCGGGGGCGCCGGGGCCCGCCCCCGCGCCCCCCCCCCCTCCCCCGGCCCCCGCCCCCCCCCCGGGGGGGCCGCGGGGGCGCGGGGGGGGGCCCCCCCGGGGGGCCCCCCGCGGCGCTGCGGCGCAGCGCCGCGGTGCGCCTCGCGCTGCTGCCCACCTCCCGGGTCTCCTCGGATACGATCTCGATCAGTCTGGCCCTGGCGCCGTCCCGCTTGGGGCGCAGCAGCCTTCCAAGCCTCTGCACCATCTCCCTGCCGCTCCCCGTGCCGCTCACGATGACGCCGAGCTCCGCGTCGGGCACGTCGACCCCCTCGTCAAGAACGCGGGACGTGACGACGGCCACGTACCTTCCGTCCCTGAATCCGTCAAGTACGTCCCTGCGCTCTGCCTTTGCGGTCTTGTGGGTTATTATCGGTATGAGGAACCTGTCGGATATGGAGTGCGCCATCTTGTTGTTCTGCGTGAATATTATGGTCTTCCTCCTCGCCCCGGGGGCGCCCCGGCCGCGCGCGGGGGCGCGCCCGCAGTTCTCGGCCAGTATCCGCCCAAGCTCGGCCGTCTTTTCGGACGCATTGAACGCAATCTCGTTTGCCCTGTTCCTCGCAAGCAGCGCGCCGCGGGCCCCCTTGCTGCGGTTTGACATGAGGATGAGCCGCTTTAGGTTGTACATGGACTCGGTCCTCATGCCGAGCCCCCGCAGCCCCGCGAGGAACTTGGACCTGCACCCTGCATACTCGGCCTGCTCGGCGTCCGTCAGGCGCACGCGTATCCTCTGCACGTCATACTTGGCAAGGTGCCTCTTGGCGGCAAGCTCCCCCGAGCCCCTCGTGTACACGACGCCGCCGGCCAGCCTCGGAATCTCGGAGTGCAGACCGTCCTCGCGCTCAAGCGTGGCAGTCAGCCCCAGCCGGAACGGCGCGATGCACTGCTCTGCGACCAGCCTGTAGCCCGGGGCTGGCAGGTGGTGCACCTCGTCGAACACCAGGAGCCCGAACCTGTTTCCAAGCTCCGCGGCCCTGGCGTACGCGGAGTCGTACGTGGACACGGTCACCGCCCGGATGTCGTCGTATCCGCCGCCGAGCCGCCCGACTGCAACCGCCCCGCCGTCGCCGCTGCTCGCGTCGACGTTCGCGTCGCCGTCGCCGTCGCCGCCATCCGCACGATCGCGCTCATACCCCATCACGCGCAGGTTGCCGCGCAGGAATTCCGTCCACTGGTGCAGCAGGTCAATGGTGGGGACCAGCACGAGGGCCGGCACGGCGGCCCTGCAGATGGCGTGCATGCCGACTGCAGTCTTGCCCGATCCCGTCGGAAGCACCACGCATCCCCTCATCCCCGCCCTCTGCCAGCTGTCGACCGCGTCCTGCTGGTAGTCCCTCAGCTGCATCGCCGCGTACAGCGCGGGCATCGCCTCGTACTGCCTCACGTCGTCGTCGTGCGCAATCTCGCTCTCCTCCAGATACCTGAGCACGCCGGGGTAGCTCATCCCGTACGCCCGCAGGGTTCCGCTGCGCTCGTCATACCTGGCATCCGGGATCTCCAGCATCCGGGCGTTCTCGATGCGTATTGTCCCGTGGTCAAAGACGAGGCGCGGGTGCATACACCGTACGTGGTGGGGCGGCAGTTATAGGTATGCGGGGCCCGCCGGCCAAGCCGGGGCGGCGCAGGCCCGCGCCCACAACTCCACACTTAAAAAGTCTGCAAAATACTTATATAGTTGCCAAATCAACATTACAGAGTAGAATAAAAAGCTTTGGAGGCGTTGGTAATGGAGATAGCAGGTTCGATCAATGCAAAGGAGAGGTGCCCGAGGTGCGCCCGCGGCACCATGATCACGGACGGGAGCACGGGCGAGAACTTTTGCGGCAGCTGCGGCTACGTGGTGTCCGAGAAGGCAGAGGAGTCGGGCCCCGAGTGGCGCTCGTTCTCAAACGAGGGGGAGAACAAGAGCAGGGCCGGCGTGCCCACGTCCCTTGCCATGCACGACATGGGCCTTGCAACCATCATCAACCCCCAGAACAGGGACGCCACCGGCAAGCCGCTGGCCGCGTCCATGAAGAGCACCATCGAGAGGCTGCGCACGTGGGACAACAGGAGCCAGGTGCACGAGCCGGTCGACCGCAACTTCAGGCAGGCGTTCAGCGAGCTTGACAGGCTGAAGGACAAGCTCGGGGTCGGAGAGGCCGTCATAGAGAAGGCGGCCCACATATACAGGAAGGCCCTCGAGAAGGGGCTCGTCAGGGGGAGGTCGATATCGGCCCTCATAGCATCCGCGCTGTACGCGGCGTGCCGCGTCACGGAGACGCCCCGCACGCTCAAGGACATAGGCCAGGCAAGCAACATAAAGCGCAAGGACATCGCGAGGTGCTACAGGCTGCTCCTCAGGGAGCTTGACATCACGATGCCCGTAGTCGATCCCATAAAGTGCATCTCGAGGATCGCAAGCAGGGCGGAGCTCTCCGAGCGCACAAAGCGCCACGCAGCGAAGATACTAGAGCTCGCCGAGCAGCACAAGATATCCGCGGGGAAGGACCCGATGGGGCTGGCGGCCGCCGCGCTGTACGCGGCGTGCACCGAATGCGGCGAGAACAAGACCCAGAGGGACGTGGCCGAGGCCGCCGGCGTGACGGAGGTTACCATACGGAATCGTTACAAGGGGCTCAAGACGGCGCTAGACGGCATGGTCTCGGCGTAGGAACCCGGCCGTTCTTGATGGCATGGTTCAGGGAGCTTGACAGTGCGATGCCCGTAGCCGATCCCATAGAGTGCATCTCGAGGATCGCAAGCAGGGCGGAGCTCTCCGAGCGCACAAAGCGCCACGCAGCGAAGATACTAGAGCTCGCCGAGCAGCACAAGATATCCGCGGGGAAGGACCCGATGGGGCTGGCGGCCGCCGCGCTGTACGCGGCGTGCCGCGTCACGGAGACGCCCCGCACGCTCAAGGACATAGGCCAGGCAAGCAACATAAAGCGCAAGGACATCGCGAGGTGCTACAGGCTGCTCCTCAGGGAGCTTGACATCACGATGCCCGTAGTCGATCCCATAAAGTGCATCTCGAGGATCGCAAGCAGGGCGGAGCTCTCCGAGCGCACAAAGCGCCACGCAGCGAAGATACTAGAGCTCGCCGAGCAGCACAAGATATCCGCGGGGAAGGACCCGATGGGGCTGGCGGCCGCCGCGCTGTACGCGGCGTGCACCGAATGCGGCGAGAACAAGACCCAGAGGGACGTGGCCGAGGCCGCCGGCGTGACGGAGGTTACCATCCGCGTCTGGTGCAAGCGGCTCAAGGCGGCGCTAGGCGGGACGGTCTCGGCGCAAGGGGCCGGCCGTCTTTGACGACGTGACTATCGCGGCCACCGACAGGATCCCGCACACGGCCAGTATCACCTCCACTGAGAGCATCATGGAGTGGGAGAACGCCTCCTCCAACGTGACGAGGTGTGTCTGAGATATGAAGTGTGCGTGCGAGAATATGAAGTAGTTGGTGGCCCAGTGGACCAGGACCGACGCGACAAACCCGTACCTGACGTACACCCACCCCAAAATGATTCCGCCGGCGGCAGCCTGCGCAAACTTGCCCTCGCTCCACGGCTCGCCCAGCGCTATGTGCGCAAAGCCGAACAGGAGCCCGACGGCCACGATCACCGCGAGCGCCCTCCTGTGATCGTCGACGCCGACAGCGTCGGGGCGCCACAGGCAGCGCGCCACGTACCGGAGCGAGAAGCGCCCGGAATACATCAGGAAGACGGGTATCCCGACAAGCACGAGCCTAAAGCCGGTCTCCTCCACGATCGGCGCAAGCGTCACGTAAAAGAACTCCACAAGGTCGTTCTCAGACTCGGGCGGGACGGTCTCTATGCCCGCATAGCC
Organism: Nitrososphaerota archaeon; assembly: GCA_028820595.1. Lineage (GTDB taxonomy): Archaea > Thermoproteota > Nitrososphaeria > Nitrososphaerales > Nitrosopumilaceae > Nitrosopumilus. Next base: position 9,600 of record JAPPIP010000014.1, read on the forward strand.
CTGCGCGGACGTTATTACGATTGACGCAAGCACCAGTATGGAGAACCACGTTATGATCCCCAGCATGTAGTTGTCAAACCGGTGCGCCGTGCGCCGGCCCGCCATGACGTCAGACATGGCGCCCATGAACCCGCGGGCGGGGCCCATGCATGCGGTTGCAAACGCGACCAGGTACCCAAGCCACAGTATCGCGAACGCGTCGCCGACGGATGCCGGCGCGGGGGCAAGGTGCAGCCCCGTTCCTTCAAACAGGCTCAGGTGCGTCAGCGGCAGGTCGTAGTTGATGTCCCCCCCTATTCCGCTTGCAAAGACCACGAACGCCCCCATCGGGAAGGATGCCAGAAACAGCCCGAACGTCACCGATATGAGGGCGGCGTGGGGGACTCCGAGCAGCTGTCGCGCAAGGGACTGTCGCGCAAGGGCGGCAGGCGCGGGACTGCTGCTGCTGCTGCCGGCAGCAGCGTCACTGTCGTCATCGGCGCGGCGGCCCGCGTCGTTGCAGTCGCCCTGGTTCTGGTCGCCCCGCGCGCCGCCGCCGACATCATCATCGTCGTCGTCAATGCTGCCGCTGCTGTCCGGGGGCATCTCAATGCAGCTCTATGCTCTCCTCGGCAAAGCCGAGCGAGACCAGCGTGTCCTTTATCGTGTCGCGGTGGTCGCCCTGCAGAAAGATGTATCCCTCCTTTGCCGTTCCGCCGCAGGCGTACTTGTTTTTGAGATCCTTCGCGACCGTCTCAAGGCTGTTGATCTTGGGATCAAGCCCCTCGATCATCGTACCCTTCTTCTTAAAGCGCCGCGTCTCCAGCCTGATTATAATCTTGGTGCTGTCCTTGGCAAGCTCCCCACATGCGCATAAGTCATCGGGTAGGCCACACGTATTACAGATTACCGCCACGTTCGTTACCAATTGGCATCACATGCTATTAAGGTTTGAGGATCATGATTCGTGCGGATTCGCCTGTCCACAAAAATATCAAAAATTACGCACAAATTTTGACGCCTCGATCAGGCCCAGACGGGGGTGTTTGATTCATGCCGCGGTTCTCTGAAAATGGCTTGCAGGCGGCCGCATGCGCGGATTAGTGAAACCCGGTGCGGTCATCGGCAAGAGGCGGCGCAGAGAGGACGGGCGTACGGGCCCCGCGGCGAGCGGCATCGATTCGGAAGGATGGGCGGCACAGTTTTTTAGCGCCCGTGCCATACGGGGCGCGTTGGCGCACAAGGACGGCGGCGGAGAGAAAGAGAGGGAGCGCGTCAGGCGCGCCGCGGAGATGCTGCTTGCCGGGGCCACCCTGCTGGGGCACCCATGCCCCTACTGCGGGGGCGTCAGGGTGATCAAGGATGGCGACGCGCTGTGCGTCAGCTGCGGACAAGAACCGGAGAGACGGGACGTGCCGATGACGGCCCCCCAGGACAGCGGCAGCGGCGCAGAAGATCATGCGGGCGCAGAAGATCATGCGGGCGCAGGGAGTCCGGGCGCACGCGCGCAACTACGGGGGCGACGGCGGCAGCGGCGCAACCTGATCGACGTTCTGGAGAAAAAGCTCGAGTCGCTTGCCGGCGAGCTCGAGTCGGAGACGGACAGGAAAAGGGAGATTGCGATACTGGATTCAATCGAGGGCGTACTTTCAGCCCTTGAAAAGGCCAGGGGCGTCACAGACGGCGGCAGCGGCGGCAGCGGCGCGGGAGCCGCATGACGGCCGCATGCCGCGCGCGGCCGGCGCCGGCCCTTGCCGGCCTGTCCCCGTCCCCCAGCTCCGCCATGATCCCGCTGCGGCGCGGCCCGAATCGCGGCCGCCGCCCTGCACCGCCGGGCATATCGGCGCAACGCGGATGAAAAAACCTGCAACCGCAGGCCGCAGGGCCTCAGCGCGCCGCGTATGCGCCGCCGGCACAAGGGGCCCGGCGCATGCCGGCGGACCGCGCGGCGGCCAACCAGGGCCGCCCGCGGCATCGCGCGGCAGACGGAAGCGGGCCAGATCTTAACAGCAACCCGCGGCAGAGCCGCGGCCGTCTGAGAGGTGACCCCTGAGTTTAAATCAAGAGCCGTATCCGCACATACAGTGCCACGAACATTTGCCGTGATTGGGGATCCAATCGATCACTCGCTCTCGCCGCACATGCACAGCGCCGCGTTCAGGCAACTGGGAATGGGCGACTGCTCGTACATAGCATACCGCATACCAAGGGGCGAGCTCGCGCACGGAATCGAGTCACTCCTAAAGATAGGGATTGCCGGATTCAACGTCACCATACCCCACAAGGTGGAGATTATGCGCCACCTGTCAAAGACGGACGAGACGTGCAGCATGGTGGGCGCCGCAAACACGGTGGAGGTCGCCGGCGACGGGTCGCTCAAGGGGTACAACACCGACGTCGAGGGGTTTGCAGATCCGCTCCGCAGGAGGTCGATCAGCCTCGAGGGGGCCTCGGTGCTGCTGCTGGGCGCGGGAGGCGCCGCGAGGGCCGTCATCGCGGCCCTGGCAAGACTCGGGGGCGCATCGGAGATTACCATTGCAAACCGCACCCCGGAGGCCGCCTCGGAGATGGCCAGGCTTGCAGGACTCGCGGGCCTGCCCGGAGCCAGGGCCGTCCCGCTGTCAGAGGCCGACCAGGCCGCGAAGGGGTGCAACGTGATAATCAACGCCACCTCGATAGGGCTGCCGGCATCGGCCGAGAAGATAATCCCGGTATCCCCAGAGTCCATTAATAGGGGCGACATCGTATACGACACGGTATACATGCCCATGAAGACCGACCTCATACAGAAGGGCAAGGAGAGGGGCGCCACGTGCATAATGGGATACGAGATGCTGCTGGGGCAGGCCGCCAGGGCCTTTGAGATATGGCACGGGGCCGAGGCCCCCAGGGACGCGATGAGGAGGGCCCTCCTGGGAGTAGGGGCATGACGGCAGGGGGAGAGGGGGGGACGGAGAGAGCGGCAGGGGCGGCGCGGGGGCAGAAGGGCGCAAGCGCCACCGTGCACGGCGCCATATCAATAGTAAACGCACTGGCCACCAGAAAGGGGGCCACCCTCGGCGTGGCGCTCAGGGTGGAGGCCGACGTGCTCGCGGTGCCGGGCAGGGGCGGGATCACGGTGACAAGAAAGGACGGGCGGAAGGGGGGTGAGAGGCGCCCCGGGGGGGGCAGGCGGCGGCCGAACCACCAGTTCAGCTCGAGGCTGATACAGAAGACCGTGCAGCGCGTCGTCCCAAAGTCCGAGCTTGAGTCAAGCAGGATAGAGATAGCGATATCCTCTGAGATGCCCGCCGGCTTTGGGCTGAAGAGCTCGAGCGCCATATCGTCTGCCGTGGCCCTCGCATGCGACAGGGCGTTCGGGCTCCGCATGTCGGATCACCAGATACTCCTTGCAGGCGTGGAGGCGTCCATCGCGTCAAAGGTAAGCATTACGGGGGCGTACGACGACGCCTGCTCATGCTACTACGGGGGGTTCAACGTAACCGACAACGCGAGGCGGCGCCTCGTGCGGCACCAGCGCGCTCCCCGCGGCATGTCGGCGGTGATATTCATACCAAAGAGCAGGAGGCGCGGAAACCTCAAGAGGCTCAGGCTGCTCAGGGAGGCCTTTGACGGCGCGTGGGGGCTGGCAAAACGGGCGGAGTACTGGAAGGCCATGACCGTAAACGGGCTGGCGACCGCGTCCGTGCTCGGCTCCGACCCCGAGCTCGTGGCCAGGCTGGCCGAGAAGGGGGCCTTGGCCGCGTCCGTGTCCGGAAACGGCCCCGCCATTGCCGCCGTCGCCAAGGACGCCGACGTGCAGGGGGTCAGCAAGGTGTTTGCCGCCTCGATGGAAGGCAGGACGATAGTGTCCGGACTGAGCAACAAGAAGGCAGAGGCCCATGACACACTGTAGCGTGTCAAGGTCCGCGCTCTCGGGGGTCGTCAGGTGCCCCCCAAGCAAGAGCTATACGCACAGGGCCATATTCCTGGCCGCCCTCGCCGACTCTGGGGGCGGAAGGGTGTCAAACGTCCTGCGCTCTGCCGATACGGACGCCACCATCGAGGCGTGCAGGAGGCTGGGCGCGTCAATTACGGTAGAAGCGGACCACGGCAACGGCACAGAGGCGGGCACCCTTACCGTCACGGACACCATACGGAAGGCCCGCAGCCCCGGCGGCGCGGTGGCGGGGGCAGACGGCGCAGAGACCACGCGGATTGACGCGGCAAACTCCGGCACCACGATCAGGATTGCCGCGGGGGTGGCGGCCCTGCTTGACGGGCGCGTCGAGCTCACGGGGGACTCCAGCCTCAGGACCCGCCCAATGCAGCCGTTGCTCGACGCGCTCTCCGCAATGGGCGCCTCGTGCAGTTCCGCGGACGGCCGCCCCCCGATGCGCGTACGCGGGCCCATACGTGGAGGCGCCGTGGAGATACCGGGAAACGTCTCAAGCCAGTTTGTCACGTCGCTGTTCCTGTGCGCGCCCAAGACGGACTCCGGGATGAGCATCACGATAACGGGGGGCATGGTCTCAAGGCCCTACCTGGAGTCCACCATCAGCGCGATGCGCGAGTTCGGCGTGTCGGTCCAGACCCAGGTGCCCTACAGGATGTACCGCATAGCGCCGCAGAGAATCAGCCCGCCTGCAGGCGGGTTTGCCGTGCCGTCCGATGCCTCCAGCCTGGCCTTGCTGCTGGCGGCCTCCGCCCTCAACGGCGGGAACGTCGCAGTCGGGGCCCAGATGGGGGCGCTCCCGCAGGGGGACGAGGCGTTCATAGACATGCTCGAGTCGATGGGGGCGTCCATAGAGATAACGGATACGGCAGGCGGCGAGACGGTGCGCGTCGGCATTCCGGACGGCGGCCTGAGGGGGGGCAGGTTTGACCTTGGAAACCACCCGGACCTGCTGCCGCCGCTTGCCATAATGGCGCTCGGATGCCGAGGCAGCCTCGAGATATCCAACGTGGGGCACGCGCGCATAAAGGAGACGGACAGGATATCCATACTGGCAAGGGAGCTTCCAAAGCTCGGAGTGGGCGTAGACGAGCGGGAGGACGGGCTGGTGGCAGACGCAGGCGCGGCGGCGCCCCGGGACGGCGGTGGTGGCGGCGCCGGCGCCACGCACCTGAATCCGGAAAACGACCACAGGCTCTTCATGGCGCTCTGCATAGCGGCCATGCGGGCGGGCGGCGAGTACGTGATATCGGACCCCGGCTCGGTCTCCGTGTCATATCCCGGATTCATAGGGGACATGGTGGCGCTGGGCGCCCGCATAACTGACGCCGAGTGAGCGCGGCTCCCGCGCCTCAGTATGACGGCATATTGTGCGACAGGGCCGCGGGGACAGTACGTCCGCGGCGGCGGCGGAGTCAAGAGGTGCGGCCCCGACTGCCGCCCCGCAATTATTAGGAATTATAAGCACGTGCACGGTACCACATGCGTGTCCCGAAACAGCATGGGCCAGAGACTCGTGCTTACAAGCTTCGGCGAGAGCCACGGCCAGCAGATTGGCGCCACGCTTGACGGGTGCCCGGCGGGACTGGAACTTGCAGAGGACGACATACAGCCCATGCTGGACTGGAGGAGGCCCGGACAGAGCGCCATTACGACGCAGCGCGCGGAGGAGGACAGGGCCGAGATCATCTCAGGCACGTACCGCGGGCGCACGACGGGCGCGCCCATCACGATAGTCATGAAAAACTCCGACCAGCGCTCAGGGGACTACGAGAACATGCAGATCAAGCCGAGGCCGGGGCACGCGGACTATACGGCCATGGTAAAGTACGGCCGCTTCAACGACTACAGGGGCGGCGGCAGGTTCTCCGGCAGGCTGACTGCCACGCACGTGATGGGCGGCGCGATTGCAAGAAAGCTCCTCAGGGAGTCGCTGGGCGTCGAGACCTGCTCCTACGTGCAGCAGATAGGGAGCGTCACAATGGGCGGCCAGGCCGGCGGGGCGGCCGCGCGCAGCGGCCCCGAGCGCTGCTACGACCAGTCCCAGATATACGGAAACGAGACGAGGTGCCCGGACCCGGAGGCGGCGGAGTCCATGAGGAAGTCCATACTGGACGTGAGGAAGAAGGGCAACTCGCTTGGCGGCGTCATAAGGTCGGTTACAACAGGCATCCCCGTGGGACTCGGCGAGCCCGTCTTCGGCTCGCTCGAGTCCGACCTCAGCGCGGCCATGTTCTCCATCCCGTCGGTAAAGGGCGTCGAGTTCGGATCCGGGTTTGCCGGCTCCGGCACCCGGGGCTCCCAGAACAACGACGCGTACTACGTGACGGAGGACGGGGACGGCACGAAGAGGGTCGCCACCCACACGAACAACTCAGGCGGCATACTGGGCGGCATATCAAACGGCATGCCCATAACGATGCGCGTGGCCTTCAAGCCCACGTCGTCCATACCGCAGGACCAGCCCACGGTAAACGTCGGCACCATGAGCAACGACACCCTGCGCGTGGTGGGCAGGCACGACCCGTGCGTGGTGCCCCGGGCGCCGCCCGTGGTCGACGCGCTGGTCTCGCTTGTGGTCGCAGACCACGCGCTGGTATCAAGACACATCAAGCCGGTGCTAGAAAAATGACAGAAGACGAGCTGGGCGAGCTGCGAGAGGAGATCGGCCGCGTCACGGTCGAGATGGCCAAGCTCTTCGTCAGGAGGGCCCAGATTTCATCGGACATAGGCAGGGCCAAAAAAGGGCTCGGCATGGGGATCACCGACGAGTCCAGGGAGGAGCAGCTCCGCGGCGCCGTGCTTGGCGCGTGCAGGAAAGAGTTCGGAGGCAGCGCGGGGGATCCGGCGCCGCAAGAGGCCGCGGTATCCAGGTTCCTGAACTTTCTGCTCGACGAGTCCACGACGATACAGTCGCAGCACCGCGGAGACGGGAAGGGCAGGCCCACGCACCTGTCCGTATTCCAGGCCGCAAAGAGACTGGAGGAAGAGGAGGGCAGGCAGATAATCCACATGGAGGTGGGCGAGCCGGACTATATGCCGCCGGACTCGGTGGCGACCGCTCTCTCCGAGTCGTACGGCAGGGGGCACATAAGATACGAGGGCCCCAGGGGGGTGCCGGCGCTCCTAGACGCCCTTGCCGAGTACGGCTCCAAGAGGTTTGGCGCCAGCATCGGGCCGGGCAACATAGCGGTCACCCCGGGAGGCCGCTTTGCGGTGTTTGCAGCCATGTCCTCGCTTTTGGGCCCCGGCGACGAGGTCATAACGGTAGAGCCCGCATGGCCCGCGTACAGGGACTGCGCCGCGCACGCGGGGGCCAGGGTGCGCGCCGTGCAGGCCTCGCTTGAGGGGGGGTGGATGCCCTCAATCCAGGACATACAGGATGCGGTGGGCCCCAGCACCAAGATGGTGATACTGAACTATCCAAACAACCCCACCGGCGCGGTCCTGCGGCCGGACATAATGGACGGCATAATGGAGGTCGCGTCGGACCGCGGCATCTACGTACTGGGGGACGAGATATACTCAGAGTACGTCAGGGGTTCCAAGCCGTGGAGGAGCGTCGCGTCGTACGGGTACCAGAACGCCATCGCGGTCCAGTCCTTTTCAAAGTCGCACGCCATGACGGGGCTCCGCATCGGGTACGCGGTGGCAGACGGGCACGTAATCGACGGGATTGCGTCGCTCCTGTCGCTGTGCATGACAAGCGTCCCTGCGCCCGTGCAGCGCGCGGCGCTGTCCGCCGTCGGCCAGGACGTGTCAGGCAACGCCCGCACCATATCAGAAAGGCTCGACGTCATTGCGTCCGAGGCCCGCAAGATGGGCATGGAGTACGCGGAGCCGGAGGGCGCCATGTACCTGTTTGCGCGGGTCGGCACGGACGGGGCGCGCCTTGCAGAACGGCTGCTCTCCGAGCACGGGGTCGCCGTGGCCCCCGGCTCGGGGTTCGGCGAGAACTACCGGGACTACATCAGGATATCGGCCGCACGCGAGGACGCAAACAGACTAATTGAGGGAATGAATAGATTAAAGAGCATGTTAGGCGGAGGTCACACGTAATGGCGGCGGCAAGGAGGAAGAACAGGCGCCTGACGGTGATAGGGGCCGGGGGCCAGATGGGCAGCTGGTTTGCAAAGTACTTTCTCGACCAGGGCTTTGCCGTGACCGGATACGACTCGGAGAGGGACGTCACCGTCAAGGGCATAGAGACGGCACAGTCGCTCGTGTCCGGCGTGCTGAGCACGGACTACGTGGTGCTGTGCACCCCTACCAGGAGGACGCCGGAGATCATAAGGCTGATTGCAAAGGAGATGCCAAGGGGCACCTACCTGATAGAGATATCCTCCGAAAAGTCAAAGGTGGTCTCGTCGCTCTCAAAGATGCCCGCCAAGGTCAACCCCATATGCATACACCCCATGTTCGGGCCCGGGATCCGCACCATAAAGGGGCAGAACATCATATCGGTCCCGATACGGGACGCCAAGAAGGAGCTTACCGTGATAAAGTCGCTGTTTGCCGGCGCGAACTTTGTCACGATAGACGCCGCAGAGCACGACAAAAAGATAGCCGTCATACTGGGCCTCACTCACCTGCTCAACCTGGTCTTTGCAAACATCATATCAAAGGACGAAAAGGTGCTGCTGACAGAAAAGATGTCGGGCACCACGTTCCGGCTGCAAAAGACGCTTGCCGAGAGCATAATGACGGAGTCCCCGGAGCTCATCGAGACCATCATTGCAAACCCCGAGATCAGGAGGGTGGCCGAAGAGTTCTGGAAGGACATAGGCAGGCTGCTGACCGCAGTACAGGAGTCAAAGACCGACGAGGTGATAGGATACATCACCGACTGCCAGGACCGCCTGGCGGAGCACACTGACATCATGGAGTCGTACAAGAGAATGACAAAGATGGTAAAGGTAGTTGAAAAGTAGCGCCGGGGATGCCGGCAGCAGAGTTATCAGAAAGGGAACAGAGAGGCGTGGCCGCGGGAGCAGCGGCGGGAGTCGCAATAATGGCGGCGGCGGCAGTCATAGCAACAACAACAACGGCCGAAGCAACAATGACCGCAGCCGCGGCATGTCGGCCGACAGAGCCGCCAAAGGCAGAAGGTACAGAAAGGAGGACGGCACGCGAGGCGCCGGCCGTCCGGCCGCGGCAAACGGCAGCGCTGCAGTGCGCACCACCGGCATAGTGACCGCGTTCGTGCGGGATGTCAGAACCGACAAGGTCCTGCTCCTGAGGCGCAGCAACAGGGTAAGGACCATGCGCGGCAAGTGGTCGGGGGTCAGCGGGATCATAGAGGGCAACGAGAAGCCCCTGAACCGCGCAAAAACGGAGATATTCGAGGAGGCAGGCATTTCCAAAAGCAAGATCAGGCTGATAAGAAGCGCGGACGGCATACGGATAAAGTCGCCGCAGTACAGGAACCACGAGTGGGTCGTGTCGGCGTTCCTGTTTGAGGCCGACAACCCCCCCGTAAGGCTCAACTGGGAGAACTCGGACTACAGGTGGGTAAAGATAGTAGAGATGGGCAAGTACGAGACCGTCCCCGACCTTTACAGGGTGATGTCCTGCCTGATATGAAGGCGAGCGCAGACCAAGCCGGCGCGTGCGGGTCTGTCGTCGCGGGCCCGAGGCTCAGTAGCCTGCCCCGGCCATGCACAAAACCGGTAACATAACCCACCCAGAACAAACACGCCCCGGATCACATCCGCATCCAGAGGCCCTTTCAAGATGATTCCGATAGTGGCAAAACAGACGCTATGACGACAGGGTCGTGGCCGCAGTCGTGTTGCGGATCTCGGGCTTTTCGGGTCCGCCGGCGCGGCTGCCGTCACCGCTGTCGACGCCATCGCCGTACTTTTTCTGCTGCGGCAGCATCATGTACACGCACGCCCCGCCGCACATCGTGCACGGCACGTTGTTTCCAGGGTGCTGTCCGGTCCTGCCGTGTATGCGCGCGGCCTCCTCGGGGTCGATTGAGAGCGCAATCTGCCGCTCCCAGTCAAGCGTGCGGCGGGCCTCGGTCATCGCGGCGTCCCACTTTATGGCCTTTTCACGCAGCTTGACAAGATCGCCGGCGTGTGCGGCAATCCTGTACGCGATGAGCCCCGCCTTTACCTCCTCCTCGTTTGGCAGCGCCAGGTGCTCGGACGGCGTCAGGTAGCACAGCAGGTCGACGCCCTCGCTTGCCGACACGGCGGCGCCTATGGCGCTTGCAATGTGGTCGTGTCCGGACGCCACGTCGGTTACCAGCGGGCCCAATACGTAGTACGGCACGTCCCCGATCAGCGATTTTGCAAGCCGGACGTTTGCGGCCACCTCGTTGAGGGGCACGTGCCCGGGCCCCTCCACCATCACCTGCACGTCCTGCTCGTGGGCGCGCCTCGTGAGGCGCGATATGTTGATCATCTCCTGCACCTGCAGCTCGTCGTGCGAGTCCAGAATGGAGCCGGGCCTCAGCGCGTCGCCCAGGCTGAAAGTCACGTCGTATTTTTTTGCAATCTCCACAAGATAGTCATAGTGCTCGTAGTAGGGATTCTCCTTGTCGTGCTTTAGCATCCACGCGGCCGTGATGGTGCCGCCCTTGCTGACCACCCCGCCGTGCCGCCTCACCTTTAGTATGCGCTTTGCAATGTCCTTGGTGATTCCGCAGTGGACCGTGGTATAGTCCACGCCGTCCTTTGCGTTGTTCTCAAACGCGTTGAGATAGTCGTCCTCAGTCAGGTTCAGCGGGTTCTTGTGCTCCTCGACGCCATAGTTGTACGCCTCGTATATGGGAACCGTCCCAAACGTTATCGGCGCCTCCTGCAGCAGCCTGCGCCGTATTCCCTTGACGTCCCCCCCGTCGCTCAGATCCATTATGGTGTCGGCGTGGTACTTTACTGCCACCCGCGCCTTTGCAATTTCGCCGGGCAGGTCCACGTTGAGCGTGGAGGTCCCGATGTTGACGTTGACCTTTGTCTTGAGCCCGCGCCCTATCCCGACCCGGTGCACATGTGACTTTTGCGGGCGGGCATTGTTGGCAGGTATGATAATGGCGCCAGACGCCATCTTTGATACCAGCCAGTCGGCAGAGACATCCTCGTCACGCGCGACCTGCCTCATCTCCTCCGTGACTACACCGCGCCTTGCAGCGGCCATCTGGGTCGGCATGCCATGCGCACGGGGCGGCCCGATTTAAGTAGTAAGGAAGGGCGGACGTCCGACCTGCAGGTTACGCGCGTCCCGCGACGCCGCGCGCGTGTGCGGAGCCGCGACACCCGGCCGTCCTTAAATACGATATGGACGCACAGTACGCATGAGGACCATCAGGGTGTGCAGGCACTGCGGAGAAGAGTTCTACGACACGCGTGATGTCTTCTGCTCATACAGGTGCGCCTCGCAGTCATCGAGCTAGCAATGGCGGCAGCGTAAAGGGAGGCGGCAGCGTAAAGGGAGGCGGCCGCAGCATGCAATACCAAGGGTGGTCGACGGGGCTGTAGGTGTCATATGCGTTGGGAAAGATGTAGTATGCAGTAGAAGGCTGCGGGTGCCGCCGCTATGAGTGCCAGTCACCTAACCACAATGCAAAATAGCCCATGCGCGCCATGTCACCCATGAACCTCCTGTCAATAGGCGGCTCCGATCCCTCATCTGGGGCAGGCACCCAGGGCGACATCAGGACGTTCGGGGCTCACGGCGCCTACGGGCTGTCGGTAGTCACGGCCGTGACGTCCCAGAACACGTCCTCGTTTGCGGGAGCCGAGCCCGTCTCCCAGAGAATGCTAGAGTCGCAGCTCGACGCGGTGCTGTCCGACTTTGAGGTGTCCGGGGTGGCGGTGGGAATGATATACACCTCGCGGGCCGTCAGGACCGTGTCAAGGCGCCTGGCCGAACTGGCAGGCTCCGTGCCCATAGTGGCGGATCCCGTAATCGAGTCCACGACGGGGGGAGCGCTCATGCGGCAGTCGGCGCTACGCGACTATGCAAGGCGCATAATCCCGCTTGCGACCGCGACGACCCCGAACGTACAGGAGGCTCGCCTGCTGCTTGGCTGCGCCCGGGGCGGGGGCGGAGGCGCGACCAAAGGGGCAAAAGGCGCCAGAACGCGCGCGGTGCACCAGAAATTCGACGGGGCCACAGACGCATACGACAGGCTTGCGCTGCAGATGGTGCACGAGCTTGGCGCAGGCTCTGCCGTGGTCACCGGCATCAAGTCCGACAATCATTATTACGACGTGGTCGCGACGCGCGACGCCAGGGGAAGGACGAGGACGCGCCGCCTGCGCGGGCGGGCCGTGCCGTACGAGACGCACGGGGGCGGGTGCGCGTTTGCGGCCTCGCTTCTGTGCGGCCTTGCATCCGGCATGCCGGTGACGGAATCGGCAAGGGGCGCGAAAAAATTTGTCGCGCGCCTCATGAGAAACGCCACCAGTGCGGGAAAGGGCGCAGGCATTGCAGGGGATATTCACAGGCAAGATGGCGCAGGCATGTCCGGCGCCGCATCGGCCCTTGCAGGTGCGATAACGGAGTTTACGCGCATCAGTGGCATATACATGCACATACCAGAGTGCCAGACCAATTTTGTGCACTCCGAAACGACGGGTCCACGGAGCACGCGAAATGTGCTTGGCATACGGGGCAGGATAGTCCGGACGGGCAGAAGGGTTGCAGTGGCGGGGGACATTGCATGTGGCGGTTCAAAGCACGTGGCCGCGGCCCTGGTCGCCGCAAGCAGAAAATTCCCAAAGATAAGATCGGCAGTCAACATCAGATATGACAAGGGCACCATAGGCAGGATCACGGGATCCGGTATGACAGTTGCGCGCTACGACAGGAGCCTCGAGCCGGCAGGCACGAAGGCCAGGGGGTCGTCCGTGCAGTGGGGCGTCTCAGAGGCAGTCAGGGACGCCGAGTCGGCCCCGGACGCGGTATGCCACGACGGCGACCACGGCAAGGAGCCCATGATCATAATATTCGGAGAGTCCCCCGACGACGTGCTGGCAAAGGTGCGGCAGGCAACCGCCCCCGCATGAGGGCACCGGGGCGGGAGGGGGACATACGCTCCTGCGCCACGCGCGCGCAACGCAGCACGCGCGGAGTCGCGAACATAAATAATGGCGCCAACGCCAGCACCCACGATGAAGGCAATCATACTGGCAGGCGGCCTCGGAACCAGGCTCCAGCCGTACACCACGTTTCTGCCAAAGCCGATGCTGCCCCTGGGCGAAAAGCCGATACTGGAGCACCTCATAGACTGGATAAGGAAGAACGGCATCAAGTCCATGATAATATGCACCAGCTATCTGCGAAAGACCATCGAGGATTACTTTGAGGACGGCCAGAGGTTCGGCGTCAGCATAGAGTACGCGGCATCCACAAAGCCCCTTGCAACCGCGGGCCAGCTGAGGACCGCGGGCGAGATGATAGACGAGACCTTTGTGTGCATGTACGGGGACGCGATATACGACTTTTCGCTGAGGGGCATGATAAAGCACCACAAGGAATCAAAGGCGTTTGCCACCATGGGCCTCAGCACGTACAAGACCAACCTGCCGTACGGGGTCATAGAGACGACAGGGTCCGGCCGGGTGACCGACTGGAGGGAGAAGCCCGAGATTGCGGCCACGATAAACATGGGATGCTACGTAATGGAGCCGGGCATAATCAAGATGATTCCGGCAAACAAGCCGTACGGCATGGACGCGCTCATCAAAAAGGCCATGTCCCAGAAAAGGACGGTGTCAGGGTACATCGCGCCAAGAAACAGCTTTCTGGACATCGGGGACAAAGAGTCCTACGAGATGGCGCAGCAGGAGTACATAAAGCGCCTGGGCAAGATATGAGCCCGCAGGCCAGTACAGCTGCGGCGGCGGCGGCGGCGCCACGATACCTGCAACGGCGATAGCGGTATGCTAAAAGTACTCTTTTTTCGGCCGCTTCTTTCTGCGCTTGAACAGGCGCGCGCCAAACGCCACCACGGGAGCCGACATCCCCATGAACACGTAGGGGGTGATCGCCAGCGCGTCCGTGACGTACGCCTCGTCTATCCTCTCAAGCATCACGTGGCACACGTACATCCCGGCCAGCATGACGGCGCCGCCGCCGATCAAAAGCAGGCCCACCGGCCTCGACCCATAATACCGGGACATGATGAACGCGATCGCCCCCATCACGCCGGCGGGCGCCGCGCCTATCGATATGAACTGGAGCAGCTTGGGATCGGCCTCAAAGGACAGCGCGTAGTCAAAGTCATCCGGCACGTCGGTCAGAAACCCATACACGCTTATCATGAGCCCCGAGAACATTGCAAAGAGCGCCAGGCTTGCAAGCCCGAGCCATTTTTCAAGCGCCATTACGGCCGCGCCGGGGCGTTGGCAAATAAATCATTCAAGTCGGTGCTGGAAGCCGCCTGCGCGCGAAAACCCCGGCGCGCCCGCCGAGCCTGCAGGTGGGGGCGGCGCAGCAGCAGGGCTCAGCCAATGCCGACCATGTTTGCGAGCTCCTTTCTGCACGAGGCCCCCAGCCTTTTTGCCGCGTCCTCGGGGGACACGTCGTTGAGGTGTATGCCGTACCCGCGCTCCATGCCGGACCACTGCTTTGTTACGGGGTATACCTCGATGTGCCAGTGCATCAGGCGGCTGCTCTTGCGCTCCGCGGACAGGTGGAACACCATGCTGAACGTCACGTCCTTTATCATGCTTGCAAGCCCGCCAAGCGTGGCCCTGATCATCAGCGCCAGGTCCTCAATCTCCTTCTGCGACATCTTTGCAAAGCTGACCGCGTGCCTCTTGGGGGCGATGCAGAACTCAAACGGGTACGTCGGGGACCACGGGCAGTAGGCCACAAAGCTCTCAGTCTGCAGGACGCGCCTCAGCTGGTCGTCGCTCTCTATTATGTGGCACGTGGGGCACGTGCCGCGCTTCTCCTGCGTCCTCTTGTACGACTCCATCTCGTCGTTCACGGTCGGGGGAATCATCCGGAACGATACGATGTTCAGGTGCGGGTGTACCTTGGACCTTCCCCTGAGCCCGCCGACATGATCCGCGTATACGGCAACGTAGGCGACGCCCTTTTGCGTGTAAAGCCACCTAAGGCGGTCCTGCACCACTACGAGCGCGTTTGACCACTGCTCAGAGTCTATGGTGTCCAGCGTCTTTGAAGGATCCGGCGAGGCCACGAGCACCAGGTGGTGCCCGTACGCCGGCTGGCTCTCAAACGGCTCCTTGCCATAGTCGTTTCCGGCCGAAACTGACACGACGGGATTCTTGCTCTCAAAGACCCTGACTGCCCACCCCTTTACTATCTGGCCGTCTATGTCCTGCTGCCGCCGCAGTATGCCGTCCTTTATCACAAGGGAGAGCATCGAGGGGTTTGTCTTTTTCTCGTTTCCCGACGCGTACGCAGAGTTGGCGCCCACGCCCGAATCATCCCCCTCATATATTATCATAAAGCGCTCCGAGGCGTAATCAACCCGTATGCTTCCCATGCCAAGAGATACCGCATTGCTGTTAAAAAGTTTCCAGAAGGTTGGCGGCGGCGCAGGTGGCGCGGCGTCTGGTTGCCGCCCCGGCCCATGCGCGCAGCCGTGATCATTGGAAATGGCGTCCGGGGATCATCGCAGATAGTACGAACCGCGCATGCGTCTGCGATTCTTTCCAGACTTGCTTTCTCCTCGGCGGGGGGCGGGGGGGGGGGGGGGGGGGGGGGGGGGGGGGGGGGGGGGGGGGG
>JAPPIP010000028.1 GCA_028820595.1 Nitrososphaerota archaeon
GTGGCCTTTGATTCTTAATATGAACTATTTGTTGGCCAAATGGTTACGTATTACCCAGGATATTATATCTGAGCGAACAAAAAAACACGGATCCGGGAGAAATCGCCACGGCGTTTGGAATTTCCAGGAATACGCTGCATAACTGGCGTAACGCATACGACGAAAAAGGCATGGCGGGGTTGGAGGACGCCCCCCGGAGCGGAAGGCGGCCGTTTGTCTCCGACGCGGATGCCAAAAAATGCAGGGACGCGGTGCGCGAAGAGCACGGGCTCGTAACCCGGGGCAGGATGAGGGACAAGATCCGCGAAATGCACGGCGTCCCATATTCGGACAACGCCGTGTGGAAGATCCTCCGCAGAATAGGCTCCACTTGCAAGAAGGCAGACCCGGTGCATGCGCGCTCCGCCCTCAACGCGGAGATCGATTCGCGGTGCGACGGGAACCTTCCAATCATAGACGCCCGCATGCGCGACGGATACGCGCTGATGTCGCAGGACGAGGCCCGCGCGCGTCTTGACAGTGAGATGCGCCACGGATATGCGGAGCGCGGCCGGAGGGTGTACGCGACGTACCACGGCAGGAAGCAGAAGATCACAATCACGGGGGCCATAGGCACCGACGGCGGATCCATATGCCGCACGTACCCAAAGGCCGACTCGGAGACGTTCGCCAGGTTCCTGGGCGCGGTCGGCGCGAGGTGGGAAAAGGTGATCATGCTGGTCGACGCGGCGTCGTACCGCGTCTCAAAAAGGACCACGGAGTGGCCGGAGGCCAACCCCGGAATCCTCCTCATCAGGCTCCCCGTGGGCTCCCCCCACATGAACCCGATTGAAAACCCGTGGGGCAGACTCAAGGCGTTCCTGCGCCAGTTCATATATTACGAGACGGGGAAGTTCAGGGCGGACGCCCTGAGGTTCCTGCGCAAATACAATTTTGCGGCGGACGCCATACTGAAGAAGCTCGGTTCCCGCCCGGAACCCGACGCCGAGAAATGCGCCGGGGAGGCCAGGCGGCAGCGCGAGATCATGAGGCAAAACGCGGCAAAGAAATGACTGCGCCGGCGCGTCCAACGCGGCCTGGCATCGGCCGGTTCGTGCAAATATTCGTGCCCGCAACATAATTATTTAACCAAGGGCTTGATTGGTTTGCGTTAATTTTCACGTTTGTGCCTGTGGCATAACCCTTCGAGGTTCGGTTTTAATATCATAATTCAAGCAAAACGTATTGCGGACGGATAATTATTAATTCCATAATCATATAAACTAAAAAGATATAGTAAGAGCGCTATACGCACATGATGCAGGATAGGGCCCCTTCAGGCCGATGGCAGGCTCTGGCGCCCTTACGGCGGGGGACAGACACGCGGGCTTGGGCCTGTAGCGGCGGCGGTAAGGAGCGGCACGTCGACCCGTTAAATGGTACAGCTACCGCAAGTCGCGCATGTCACTGGACTATGAGGTTCCGGCAGGTGCATTTGCAGAGACGGCGGCCCCGAGTGGAGAAAAAGTCACGGGCGGGCATGGAGGCGTGGCACCACCTAGGGGAGGAATGGCTTTTTGGCTGCCGCGCGTCCGGCATTGACAACTGCAGATTCGCAAGTACGTCCGCACGGAATCTGGAATCGCCCCCGGGTATTACGACGTAAGCAGCATATCACCGGGATTTTGCTTTATGGTGATTGCAGAGGAGGCGCAGGCATTCCAAGAATTATGGGCGTCGCCAAGATCGATTAGCCGGGCCTGATTTCTGGACTTACCGCTGGCTTGATCTGATTTTTATTGCTGTGTGGGAGGAGGCTTGGCAGTTCAAATGACGTCCGATGACAAGAAGGCCGCCAGGCCCAGACTCACCACGAAGGAGATTGTAAAAAAGGGCTCCATAATAGGCGCCATAGTCACTGTCCCGTCACTTGCCGTGTTCTTTGCGGTGTGGGTGGTGCTTGACGACATGATGATTGGCGCGGTCAGCGGCGTGATAACGCACTTTGTCGCAATGGGCTTTTCACTCAAAGTATCAAAGAGGCTGCTGCTGGGCGGCGGGGAACCATCCCCTTCCGGGTCGTAGGCCACGGCGCGCACGGCGCGCCATGCCCTGCATCGTGCGGGGCGCCGGGGAGAAGTGGGCGGACTGCCGCCCGGCGGCGGCCGCTGCACCGTTGTAAACGATTTATTATCATCTGAGCGCCACCTGCGCTGTGTCGCTACCAAAGATCGAGGATGATCTGACGTCGGAGCTGGGCATAAGCGCGCTCCAGGCAAAGACGTACCTGCTTGTCACGTGCAACGGCATGATGAACCCCGATGAGATTGCCTCCCGCCTTGACGTGCCAGCGTCCGAGGCGCTCGACTCTGCAAGGTCACTCGTGGAGCTGGGCGCCTTTATTGACATGCCCGATACCAAGTTTGAGGCCATGCACCCCAGGTTTACCGCGGTCAACATGCTCAGGCGCATATGCGAGCGGCACAACAGGCCGTTTGGGCGCAACAAGGTGGTGGATGCGATCGGGGCGGCCCTTGAGGAGCCGTATGACTCTGCAAGGACTAAATAAAGGACGGGGCGGCGCGCGTATCATGTCGTCTGACGAGGGCACCGAGTGCCGCAGTCACCAGCCGGTCTACTTTGGCGTCGTGAACATCAACGTCAACGAGCGGACGATCGGCTCCGTGGACGTGTGGCGCTGCGTCGCATGCAAAAAGCGCTTTTGCGAGGAAAAGCAGCTGGGAATCGAGGAGCTTGCGGATCTGGTCGGGATGCCCCGCATAGACGCGGATCAGAAGTGGGCAGTCAGCGTCTGCAAGCTGCAGCAGGGCAGGTACAAGTGGAAGCTTGTAAAGTTAAGGAAGGAGGACGAGATAAGCCACGAGTGCCTCGACGAGCGCGTGATAAGGCTCCGCGTCTCAAACTTTGAGATCATCGACGACCAGCACTGGAGCTTTCTTGTTGATGACTATGTCAACAAAGCCGTGGAGATCTGATTACATGGAGGACGATCCGCCCAACCTTGACGTGCACATAATCGGGATAGGGGGCACGCAGATGGCCGCCAAGATAGACGGCACGTTTACGCTTGACGGCACACTGAAGTTTCCATTCGAGGCCATAGCCTTTGGCAGGATAGGCGGGCAGAACATAGGGGCCAAGCTGTCAGAGTCGACCGAGCTGGGCTTGAGGGAGGCAGGATACGATCCGGACGAGGTTGTAATGCAGCTGCAAAGGAGCCTGCTGCAGGGAGACCTGACGCTTCCGGAGGGGCTGTCGCGTGAGACGTTTGCAGATGACGAATGACTACAGCGATGGTAACCGCAAGCACAATCACGCCGCGCCATTGCCGGATGCTGCGCCGCGACTGCCGCGACTAGCCGTCGGTCACCATAATCATAGCCGGCACCGCGCTCGGTTCCCTTTCTAGAACTCTGCCTCGCCGAGCGCGTCGGCGCACCGGCATTCTCGCTCGGCGGGTATGCGGCCCACCAGCTCTGCCAGCAGCGCCTTTGTGCGCTCCACGTTTCTTGATAGCGTCTCCATCACCTCCTTTGCCGTCACCGGCTTTTCTGCCCACGCGTCGTAGTCGGTTATGGTCGACACTGACGCATAACACATCTGGGCCTCCCTGGCAAGCTGGCACTCGGGCACCAGCGTCATGCCGATTACGTCGGCGCCGAGGCTCCTGTACATCTTGGACTCGGCCTTTGTGGAGAATCGCGGGCCCTCTATGCACACATAGGTCTTGCCCGTCTGCAGCTCGATGCCCTGCTTGCGGGAGGCCCCCGAAATAGAATCCTGCAGTTCCGGACAGAACGGGTCCGCCATGGATATGTGTATGACCCTGCCCTTCTCAGAGAACGAGTACTCCCTTGACTTTGTATAGTCGACATACTGGGAGGGCATGACAAAGTCGCCAGGCTTTAGCTCCTCCCTCAGGCTTCCTACCGCCGATGGCGCTATTATGCGCGTGACGCCCATCTGCCTGAACGCCTCTATGTTGGCCCTAAAGTTTATCAGGTGCGGCGGAATCCCGTGCTTTTTTCCGTGCCTTGGAAGAAACGCAACCCTTCTGCCACGGAAGGTGCCGACCGTAACCGCGTCTGACGGGTCGCCGTACCTGGTGCCGACCCTCACCTCGCGCGCATCCTCGAGCATCTCCGAGTCGTACAGCCCGGTTCCTCCGAATATCCCAATCTTCGCCGTCGCGGCCCCGTCCATGCTAGTTATCACCAGTCCTCTTCCATACCGGTCAATTTACTCATTATCATCATAGCGTACAAGGGCGCCATAGTCATACCCCGATATGGCATCGGCGCCCCCCAGGCCCGCCAGCTCTATGACGAATGCAAAGCCTGCCACCACGCCCCCGGCGTCCTCCACCAGCTGTCCTGCCGCCTTTGCGGTGCCGCCTGTTGCAAGCAGATCGTCGCATATGAGAACCCTCTGCCCCCTCGATATGGATTCGTCCTGTATCTCCAGGCTGCTGTGCCCGTACTCCAGCTGGTACGACCTCTTTTTGGTACTCCCGGGCAGCTTGCCGGGCTTGCGTATCATTATCATGCCCTTGTCGTATCTTGCCCCCAGAATGGTCGCTATGATAAACCCCCTGGACTCTATGCCGGCCAGTATGTCCACGCCTGCCATGTCAAACTTTTTCCCAAACTCGCCTGCCACGTGGGCAAGGGCCTGCGGATCTGCCAGTATGGGCCCAAAGTCACGGAACATGACACCCTCCTTTGGAAAGCCGGGATGGTTGCTTATCATGCCCTTGAGGTCCACGGCCGCAGTCTGAGCAGTATCAATAAATGTCTTGATCATCGGCCCTGCTGCCCTATAGATCAATCTCGGTCTCGGCCGTATTGTCATGGGTGTCCCTGGCCTTGAGCACGTACGTACCGGGCGGCACGTCGTCCGGAATGGCCCACTTTGCAGACGCCACCTTTTCGCCTGTTATGGATATCTTCTGCTCCGAGCCGATCGGGGTGCCGTCTTGCGCCGACACCTGTATCCACACGTTCTGCTCTGCCCCTACCACCATTATGTCTATGTACCTGCCTATCGAGTGCTCGCTCTCTATGCCGAGCACCTGTATCGACATGCTTTCGGGTATCACCTCGACCTGGACCGAGTGGCTGCTTCCCCCGCTGCTTGCAGTTATGGTCCACGTTCCGAACGTGCCGTGCGAGGGTATCATAAGCGCCTCGAGCGCCTTGCTGCTGTCCACGTCCTTGGGGGCCCTGATCGTAGTAGAGAACGTCTCCTTGGTCGTGACGACCTCCCCATCCGGATCCGTCATTGTGATGGTAAGCGGCACCTTTGCGTCGCCCGTGTCGATTGAGACGAGGAACTGCTCGCCACGGTAGTACGGCGGCTTTATGGGCACCACCTCTATGCTGGAGATGCTCGACTGCAGCCCTATGGTAAACTCCTTGGACGTCTTCTCGGTGCCCTTTTCAAGCTCCGCTGTGTATATGCCGTCATCAAAACCACCCAGGTCCAGCACAACCACGCCCCTGCCGTCGGACTGCACGGTGAGGGACTCGGTGTACTTTATGTTGTCGGAGCTGTCCAGTATGTTGAGCCTGATCGTATCCGACGGCTTTGCAGCTATGCTGATTATGGCGACGTCTGAGAATTTGTAGTTCACCTTGTCGAGATCGAACCTTATCTTGACCTTTGGCAGCTCGTTGATCCCTACAAACAGGAACTGCTTGTAGTCGCCCTGCGTCGCAATCAACGTGTACGTGCCCTCCGCGTCGCTAAAGCTCGTCTCGTAGTCAAACGCAACCGAGTCCGAGCCGTTTGTGCGCATTATGTCTGAATATATTACAATGTTGTTCGGGTTTTCAAGATGCACCTTTAGTGGCTCGCTGTTTATGGTGGTTATGTTGAACCGCATGACGTCACTGCGGTCGTACTTTAGCTTGTCAGACGTTATCTTGATTCCCCTCTCGATCACGACTGACCAGGACCTGCTCTCTGACGCAAAGCCGTCCGTAATGACGGTGTTGTAGTTGCCTATCTCCATGTCGGCGCCCACCAGGAACGCCTCCGATACGGACCAGCTGCCCGAGCCGTCCACCTTTACTATGTTGGATTTTATCTGATCTCCGTCAGGGCCGGTCACGTACAATACCAGCGTGCTGCCCGGGCGTCCGGATCCCTCCATTATGATCCGGTCACCTATCTTTACAGTCTCCGCTATGCCGTATATGCCGAGTGCGGACTGCTGTCCCCCTGGGCCCTGCCCGCCTACGAGCTGCGGCCTCTGTTCTGCGGGACCCAGCCTCAGGCTGCGCACCACCTCGTCACCCTCCACGCTCCTTGCGGCAAAGTTGACCCTGTCGGCCCGCAGGTCGGAGGGCAACTTTACTGTAGTTACAAACGCTCCGTCGTCTCCCGTCATAAACCCCCCAAGGATGAGGTTGTTTATGTAAAAGTCATAGTGCGTGTTGGGCCCGAACTCCTCGCCTGCGACCCTGATCGTAGCCCCGACGCTTGGCTTGAGGGGTATTATCCTAAAGTCGGATTCCGAGGTGATGCCCTGTGGCGGAGGTGGCTGTATCGGAGGGGGCTGTATCGGAGGGGGCTGTATCGGAGGGGGCGGTGGTACGTCAGTCCCCGGATCTCCTGCGCCGTCCGGGGGCTGCGTGTCGTCAATCTCGGGCATCTCGCTAGGTGTCACCCTGCCGGTTGCAACCTCGGCGCCGTCCTGGCCGACTGCCTTCCAGTTGATTCCAGAGACTGCCGCGTCGGTCTCGACTCCGAACTTGACAGATTCGCCAGGCTTTAGCGGGACCGCGGTTGTAAACACAACGACTCCCTGCGGCGTCTTTTGGCCCGTCCATCCGATCTCAGTCTTGAACGACTTGAAGACGGCGCCGCTGTCCGAGCTAAGCCACAGCCTTAGCATGGAGACGTCGGGGGCGTTTTCAGAGCTGGTCAGCGTGATGAGATTGGTTCCCCCAACGGATATGCTCGATACTGTGACGTCCTGCTGCTGCTGCTGGGCGTACGCGTGGTTTGCGACGTGGTACGCGGCCTCGCCTGTCGCGGGCCATGCCGACGTATCCGAGGCGGCTGCAATTACGATTATCGCCATCACCGCAGCGGCCGGTATCACTGTAATGACGCGACGGTTTCTTGACGAGGCCGCCATTATCGTCGCCGCCAGCATTCCAAGGTTCCGCGCAAGGCGCGTCGGTCCGTCACTCATACGCCCAGATCATCCCCGCTGATCCGGCACCGGGATCTACGTATGCAAGACGCGTGCCTGCCAAATGCCACACTCCCATTTGGTGTCCGCCGTATATAACCCACGCATGCAGCATCCACGTTTGGCCAGAGAGTCCGCACGCCTCTTAAGGTTACGCTTTTTCCCGCCGGTATCTGTCCAAATCCGCCTTTGCCACCACGTTCTGGTATTGCCTGATGCGCTCGGCCATGAGCCTGTAGAGAGACCTGAACCTGTCCCGGGTCTTGTCGGACAGAAAGCTTGCCTCATCAAGAGTAATCTTTTCGCAGATGTACCTTGTGATCTCCTCGTTGCTGAACTCCCCCCATTCGTCATCGGCATGATCCTGCCATATGGCGGCAAGCTTGGCAAGTATGCCCTTGTGGTCCTGCTTCCCGTCCAGATCCCCCAGCCCTATGCTGGTGTATCCCTCGCGCCTGAGCTTTATCTCATAGGTCTGGTTTACCGGGTGCAGATAGTCCTCCGGCAAGATGTAATCCTCTATGGACTCTAGCTTTTTGCCTTCAAGCTCGTAGGATATGGTCTGCACCGGCAGAAAGCCGTTTGCCGTGAGCTGGGCCGATATCTGCCTTGATTCGTCCGTATTGTCAAGCAGTATGAACGTCTTGTACCCGTGGTTTCTGTAGAATATGGCAAGCGGCAGGACCGAGTTCTTGCTGTATGCGGCCACTACGTTGAGCGGGTTCATCGATATGTTGGGATCCTGCAGAAACTTGTCAAAGGCGTTGAGGTACATGGAGTCGGACATGGTCTCTACGATTATGATGGGCCTCGAGTTTGTCCCGATCTCCCTGTCGACCACCGACTCCACCTGGCCCCGGGACAGCCCGTACAGGATTGGCGTCAGGGTCTTGTCGTCGGCGTTCCAATAGTCGTAGAATATGCGGCTCAGGTGCCTCCGTTTGTCAAGCTCGACTACCAGCAGGTTCCCCGGGGTATAGTCAAATATCATAAACGGCGAGTGCGTGGCGTAAAGCACCTGGTTTGATCCGGCGAGGCTCCTTAGCAGGTCCGATATGCCCATCTGCTGCGTCGGGTGCAGGTTCCTTGCAGGCTCGTCGAGCAGTAGTATGGCCTCCTTTAGTTCCGCCCTCTGGGTCTCGGCCGCAAAGTTTACGATAAACGAGAACGTCCACTTAAAGCCCTCCGCCCGGCGACTCAGCAGCCCCGTGTTTGTCACGTTTCCGTCCCTGTGCACGTCGGATATCACCACGCTCATGATGTTGCCCGGGTTGTACCTCAGCTCTATCCGTATGGGATCGCCCTTCCAGGCCGGGTTGAGCCTGGACGTGAGCTTGTTTGACGCGGCGTTGAGCAGCTTGATGCACTTTGAGGGGCTGTTCTTCACCTCCTCCAGCTCGTCCATGTCGAGCTCTGCCAGATAGAAGAGGTTTCTCACGGTCTCGGCCTTGTCGAACTCCTCCACGTACTCTATCGACCGGCCAGGCGCGGTGCCCTTCTCCTCCCTGACGTATTCGCTGAGGTTTATGTTGCCAAAGATCTTTTTGTAGTCCGAAAAGTAGACGAACCTCGGGTGCAGGTTGGAGCCTACAAAGTTGTCGAGCGCGACCCTCTCGCTCTCCCCGCTCAGCAGGTTGTCGAACCTGTTCTCCGGGCTCTCGTAGATCTTCTCCCACTCGGCCACGACCTCCGGCTCCTGTATGGCTATGACGTGGAACCTGTTGCTGAACTCGGCCATCTGGCTGTCAAAGTACTCCTGCGTCTCCGGAATGGGACCCTCAAAGAACGACGTGTCCACCTGTATCCGGAGGTGGTTTGGAATGGTGTCTGTGAACGAGATTACCTTCTTTGCAAAGTTTTCCCAGGAGTTGAGGTCCCTGCCGCGCCCCTCGTCGACGGGCATGTTGTCAAACTCGTACTGGACTCCCGGACTCCGGTTTGTCCTGTACAGCGTCATGCGCCTGATCTCCGGCAGTCCCGGAAAGCGCTCCCTTATCATCTCAATCTCGTTGGGGTTGAGCTCGAACTGCCCCTCTGCAAGCCTTATCTCGCTCTTGAGCTCCTCGTCCATCTCGTCGCACAAATCGAGCTCCGAGACCTGTTCGTCCCGGTTCAGGAGGGTAAGGGCCTGGAGTATGGTCGTCTTGCCGCTCTCGTTCCTGCCCACGAACGCGGCCAGGTCGCCTACCGTAATCTCCCCCGAATCGTGTATGCAGCGGTACGCCCTGACTCTAAACTTTCGAAGCCTCATCGCGCCATTGTTTCGCGCCTACGATTTAACTTATTCGTACATTTGCCCGT
The DNA here is from genome assembly GCA_028820595.1 of Nitrososphaerota archaeon. Taxonomy (GTDB): domain Archaea; phylum Thermoproteota; class Nitrososphaeria; order Nitrososphaerales; family Nitrosopumilaceae; genus Nitrosopumilus. The sequence goes on from JAPPIP010000028.1 coordinate 9,503, forward strand.
TCCTGATGCCGAGGTGGCGGTGGCGGTGGCGCGTCAAGCCGCGTTGTGATGACGGTGTCACAACGACAATCGCCCTGATGTCGGCCCTTGGGGCGACCCCAAGTGTCATAGTGGTGGCGGCGGTGTCGACAACGAGGCCTGTAATGGCGCCAGACACGGGTGTCAGGAGGCGGGCATGTCGGGATAGGGAAAGAGAGGGTTTTTCGAACGCCAGCATCCGGTCCTGCAAGGAGGCAGCGCCCATATGCGGGACGCCCGTCATCACGGCAAGCTGCATTGCCGGCACCATGCAGCGGCATCATGAGCAGAATAACAACGATAGGCGCTTGACAGCGGCCGCGGCCGGAACCCCGAGGACAGGGCCCCCTTGCCAGGCACCGCGACAACTACGCGCCTGCGCCCATATGTGTAAGTTGCGCAACAAGCACTCATACCCGCCGCATAATGTCGCGCGCAAGCGAAGCCTCGCCCGTACGATTGTCAGATAGATATATGGGCGTCCCTGCTGCACTGCATGGCATCTAGGAGGACATTCGTGATCTTTGTGCTCCCAATCATACTGTCCCTGTCACTTGCAACCGCCGTAATGGCCGACGTGCTCGACAAGCCGGGCCGCGAGATGCAGATGTGGCCCCCACAGTCGTCGGGCGGACACGGGACGACATACGTACCCGGCCCGCACTCCTCAGACGACGGCATCCTCATAGTGGGCCTCTCCGAATCGTACAAGGTAGGCGGCCAGATTGCCGTCGGTGTCTCCGTCAGTGACGCGGCGTTTGACTGCGGCGATCTCTACATCACAATATACGACCGTGACGATGCGGTCTTGGCCCAAGGGGCATTCTTTGAGCAGTGCTTTGCAGATGCCGGCATCGATCTCCCTGTGGAGGGCGACTTTGAGGCCGCGGTGGACTCTCCGGGTTCGTACGTGGTTGTGGCGGAGATGCGTCACGACGGGGAGACGATATCTGCCCCGGGAGAGTTTGTCGTTGAGTAGGCTTTGCTGCCGTCAGGAACGTGACAGCAACGGCGGCCTCCGTGTCTGCACAGAGTGCGGCGCATATAGCCCCTTTAGCAACAATAATAGCACTGCTGGCAGTCAGGGTGCTTGGATGCCTGCCACAGGATGCAGAGAGTTGGTGCTGTAATGGACGAGAAGAAGCGAGAGATGGAACTCGAGGAGATTGAGAGGATAAAGGCCGAGCTGGCAGAGTTAAAGCGCCGCAAGGACATTCTAGACGCCATTCCTCCAAAAAAGAGGCGCCCGACAAAGGCCAAAAAGCAGACAGGCTCCGGAGCGTCATCCACGCCGTCTGACGCCCCCGCGGCCGCAAGAGCTAGGAAGCCGCGCCCCAAAAAGTCGGGTCACGCCGACGGCGGTAGCTCCGGCCCTGATGCGTCACCCGACTCTACAGACACTAGTGACGCATTCGCGCGGAGCACCGAAGAGCCAGGACACGGGCATTCCGGCGGCGGCGACAAGAAGCCTGCCCGCAAGAGCGCGCGCAAATCACCCTCTGCTGCTGTCGCCACCACAGTGACAAAGTCTGCAGGGGAGCCCGATGCAAAGCGCTACTCGGCCAAGGCAGATGCAAAGAAGCCTACCGGCGCGGCCGCTGCAAAGAAGGGCGCGGCCAAGGCAGATGCAGGAAAGAAGAAGAAGCTTCCAGCGTCCTCCAAATCCCCCGATGATCATGCCGCTGCCGACACCGCCAAGAAGAAGAAGGGGAAGGGTTCGGCCAGACAGGCAAAGTCCGGCCCCGCGTCAAAAAAACCCGCATCCGACAAGGCAGAGGAAAAGGTGCCGGAACTCACGCTTGAGGAAAAGATCGAAAGCGAGCTTACCGAAGAGGAGATTGAGAGGTTTCAGATCGAAAAGGTGAACATGGAGCAGCTCATCAGGAAGGTGTGCGACATACTGGCCGAGCACGAATCGGCCGGCATGCTGCAAAACAACCTGTGGAAGAAGCTAAAGCTGTCCGACATGACCGGATCCCGCCTCGCGCTCAAGCTTGAACGCATGGGCACGATTACCAGAGAAAAGCTGCTCGAGAACGGCAGGTGGACATACAAGCTGATACTCAAAAAGACCCCCATAAGCACGCAGTCGATAGAGGACGCCCCGTGCCTTGTCTGCAAGGTGGAGCAAAAGTGCACGCTTGACGGCGATATAAGCCCACGCACGTGTCAGTACCTGGAGGACTGGGTGGTCTCCATGATAAAGAAGCCCAGATTCAAATGAAGCTGCAAGACGCCCGCAGGGACCAGTACAGACGACTTGCCCACGAGCAGGGCTACAGGAGCAGGGCCGCATACAAGCTGAAGGAGCTCAACAGGTCGTACCGCGTCATAGGGCCCGGGTTCTACGTCCTTGACCTGGGATGCGCCCCGGGCGGCTGGACGCAGATGGCCGTCAGGCTTGCCGGAAACCGGGGCAAGGTGATGGGGGTCGACACGTCCTACGTGGAGGAGGTGCCGGGCGCCCACATAGTGCGGCGCGACATTGCAGAGGAGGGGCTTGCAGATCTTGTCATATCGTACTTTGGGCGCAAGGCAAACGCGATAGTATGCGACCTGTCGCCAAAGGTAAGCGGAAACTGGTCGGTGGACCATGCAAGGCAGATATCGCTCAACTATGACTGCGCCAAGATAATGGGCGAGGTCCTGGCGCGCAGGGGAAACGCCGTGTTCAAGGTGTTTGACGGGCAGTACTCTGCTGAGTTTCGGGACTATGTGAGGGAGCAGTTTGCAAAGTTCCACAGCACAAAGCCAAAGGCAAGCCGCAAGCAGAGCAGTGAGCTGTACTACGTATGCCTGGGGTACGTGGGCGCAGACTAGCGGACTGCCGCCTGCCTGAAGACGTCCCTCGCCGCGTCAGGCGGCGCGTCGGTCCTGAATCCGGTGGGCGCCAACGACGTCCGGGACGCAGAGTACCCGGCTTCGCGCAAGCTTTGCAGCACGTGCGCCATGCTCGGGGGCGACACCCCCGTCCGGGACGCCATTTCGTCTAACGTATAGAACAGGCCCGTCCCCTGCACGGCCGACTCCTCGCGCGCCCGCTCAAGGCGGGCACGCAGCGCCCCGTCGCGGGCATGTCCCACATGCGGCGCCTTTTGCACCATGCGGCTTACGAACTCTTCGTCAAAGAGGGGCCCGCGCCACAGGGGCCCCGCGCGCCGGGTCCCCGAGCCGCACGTGCGGCACTCCCGCTCCGCGTGCGGTCCCAGCCAGCGGCCCCCGCACGCGTCGCAGTGCGTCGCATACCCAACCTCCTCGCGGGCGGCCCCCGCATGCCCCACTTTTATGCGCGCATACATCCTGTAGTAGTGCATGTCTGACGACACGAATACCGGGGATATCGACACCCCAAGCCTGGCCGCGACCGTTCTGAGGCATCCCAGCACGATCCTGATTGCAGTCTCGCTGCCGTACGTGGTGCCCCTGGTGGGCATGCCGCCGTACCTGTTCTGACACGCCTCGTCAAACAGCCCGTTGAGCACCTGCAGGTCAGTCGCCGTGCAGGACAGCAGTCCCCCGTGCATGAGAGACCTTACCGCGCAGTCAAAGAACGGGGCCGGAGATCCGAACGGGTCTATGTCCACTATGGCACCCCTGCTTCCCCTTGTGGCGTAATTCGAGAGGAACCTGCAGGCCTCGAGGTTCGAGAATGATATCTCCGCGTCGAGCCTGTTTAGGGCGGCTGCCTCTCCTGCTAGCGATACTGCCTTCGGGTTGATGTCGTTGATGTGTATATGCCGTATCGCGCCAGTCTCGTTTGCCGCCCTCAGGCCCCTTGCCCCCACGCCGGCAAGCGGCTCGAGCATGGTAGGCGGCCCGTCAAACCCGTCAAGATGCGCGGCGTATGCGGCCGTCGAGGCGTCGCGGTTTGCCGCGGACCTCGGGTTGAAAAACGCCGTGTCCCTCGGGGGCGCCTCGCTTTCAAGCGCCCCGGACGGTACGAGCAGCCGGGTACGGCCCTCCGTAATCTCCCTTATCGCGCCGTCCATCCCGCCGTGATCCTGCTGCATCTGCACCACTTACGTGCGGCGGCTGCAGTATATGATTTATTACTAGTGGCCGGGGACGGCGCGTATTGATGGTCTGCGGGGTCGACGATGCGGGGCGGGGCTCCATGCTGGGGCCGCTCGTTATAGCAGGCGTCTGCCTCCGGGACGACCAGGTGTCGCGCCTCAGAAGGATGGGGGTGCGTGACTCCAAAAAACACACCCCTGCCGCGCGCAAGAGGCTGTCCCGCATGATAAGGGCGGTTGCCGACTCGTACCACGTGGTGCACGTGCCGCCCCGCTCGATTGACGCAAGCGTGCGCCAGCACGGCCTCAACAGACTGGAGGCCAAGTATATGGCAAGGGTGATCTCAGTGCTCGGGCCCGACTCGGCCATTGTGGACTCCTGCGACACGGATACCGCAAGGTTCGGCAGGCGCATATCGCGCATGTCAGGTAACTGCCGCGTCAGGTCATACCACCACGCGGACAGCCGGTTTGTGATAGTGTCCGCCGCGTCCATCCTGGCAAAGGTCGCGCGCGACGACGCGATCGGGCGCCTTGCCAAGAGCAACCCCGGGATTGGAAGCGGGTATCCAAGCGACCGCAGATCCGTCTCCTTTCTCAGGTCGTACCACAAGAAAAACCACGCGGTGCCCTCCTATGCGCGCAAGAGTTGGAGTCCGGTAAGGCGCCTGCTCGGGGCGCTCGGCGCGCAGCAGTGACAGTAACGACAGCGCCGGCGCGCAGTCCGCCGGCGCCGCGGCGCGCGTCAGTCCGGATACCTTGCAACGACCATTGCATGGTCCTTGTCGTACGGCTCCAAGTTTATGGACTCGACTATCTCAAACTCACCGCTCAGCTTTTCAGTCTCCTGCCTTATTACCTCCCACGGCTCCTTTACCACGTCTATGCTGCGCGTCTTTATCACAAGAAACAGGTACCTGTCCCTTTCTAGGAACATCCTGCAGTTTGCCATCGCTATGGCCGTCTGGTCTGGCTGCGCAATATCGACGTATACCACGTCCACCTTGCCGAACACCGCAAAATAGTCGCCCGGCATCCTCGCGTCCTGCATGACGGGTATGATGTTCGGCCTGTGCGACGCCACCCTGTCCATAAAGTCCCTGGCCACCCTGCTTGCGTGCTCTATCCCAAACAGGACGCCCGACTTCCCGATCATGTCCGATATGTGGCTTGCAGTCGTGCCAGTCGAGACGCCCAAGTACAGTATCCGGGACCCGTTTCCAAAAGGAAAGGTCTCAAGCCCGTTCATGACGGCGGCCGCTAGCTTGGACCTGAACGGATCCCATATGCGGTACTCGGTCTTCTTTCTTACGAGCAGCTTCTCGCCGTACACCCTGTTCCCAGGGACCTGGTTCTCCGTGGCGGGCCTGTCCCTGCCCTCGAACTTTGTCAGGATGAACGGGGGGAACGGTTCTGGGGCGGCCATGCGCAGATTGTCACTTGGATGCCCGGCGTATGAACGTATGGCGGCCGCCACGTGCAGAGGCAGTCCGTCGCGGAGGCCGGCAGAAGCGCACGATCGCGGGGGGCCGCACTACCGGAATCTCTTTCCCTTCTTTCTGTCTGCAGGTTTCCTGCCGCGCTTGTTTGCGCGGAACCTCGATGCGGCCGGCTTTGACCCGCCCCGTCTTGCCGCCTTTGTGGATCCGCCCTTCCTGCTGCTGCTGTTGTTGTTGCTGCCGCCCCTGCCATGATAGCGGCCGTGGCCGTAGCCTCGGCCTCCGTCGTTGCCATCATCATCATCATCATCAGCATCAGCATAACCACCACCAGCATTATTGTCATCCCACCGGCGACTGCCATAATCGTCACGGCCATACCCGGAGCCCTTTCTCCCCCCTCCTCCTCTTCTGGCCGCGCGCCCCTCTGTCACCTCGGCCCTCTTGCGGGACCATTCCTGGCGTCCTCCCCCTCCGCGACTGCCGCCGCCATTATTCCTCTTGCCTGAGCGGCCACCGCTCCTGCGGCTGTAATCCTGTCTCTGGGCCGCTCCACCGCCGCCACCCCTCTCCACCGGCTCGCGGAACTTTTCGCCTATCTCGCCTATCCTTACGTTCAGCTTTTCCAGAAGCGTCTTGTTGAGCTCCCCGCCCTCGCTGTATACGTCGACCCGGGCCGCTATGACGGCCTTTGCGGCTATTGCCCGCGCAATCTTGCCGCGCTGCCACCGGGGCGCCGCGTGCACCAGCGGGTGCTGGAACAGCAGCCCGTGCTTTGGCGGCTCGGAGCCGGTCTTCAGCGAGCGGAACAGGGCCCGCTCGGCCCCCAGTACCTGTATCGTGCTGGCGGGCAGCGACGCCATCTTCTTTATGCTGCCGATTCTTGCAAGCATCCTTGCGCTCAGGGCGGTGCCCAGTATTGCGGCCAGGTTGGGCGCCACGGCCCCCATCTCTTTTTCTACCAGCGCCTCCAGCCTCCTGCGTAGATCGTAAAATGAGATCAGCTGCCCCGCCATGGTCTGCACCATCTCAAGGCTCTGGTCCGTAATCTCGCCGCCCCTGCTGTTTGACGCGGCGACAAGGAGCATCTCCGTCTTCTCGCTTGGAAAGCCAGCCGCCTCAAACGACTCGGCCGTCAAGCCGTCGCGACGGCCCGCCAGCACTATGCGGGCGTACCCCTCTATGCTGTCCACCATGTTCTCAAGCTCCGGAAAGTGGAGTCCGTACCACTCCTTTGTCCGGGAGCTGAGCGCGTTGGCAACCTTGTCTATCTCGTCAAGCGAGTTGACGGCCTGTATGACGTGCAGGTCGGAGCTACTGGATACCTCGGTCACCTTTGATGACGACAGCCCCATGGCAAAATCCCTCAGCTTTGAGATGGCATCCCTTGCATCCGACGCAAGCCCCGACGATATGATCATCTGCTGTTTTGAGGCCCGGGCATCCTCGGCCTCCCGCCCCTTGAGCGCCTGGACGTCGACTGATGCCCTGTTTAGCACGCCAAGCAGGGCGTCGTCGCCGGTGGACACCGCCGTGTTCAGGGACTCCAGATACGGCCCGAGGCCGCTGCACGACCGCGGCGCCCTGCCTTCCTTTATCTCCAGATAGTCCGATACGGGATCGTCAAAAGCAAAGGTCCTTGCAACCGCGCCGTCCTCCTCGCTTACGATTATAACTCCAAGCTCAGTGAGCAGCGCCCTGTACCGGCCGACCATGCGCATGGCGTATCTGCGGCCCTTAAAAAGATACTATGAGCCGCGTCAGGTCCGCCCGCGCGCAATGGCGATACGCCAGATTCGATGGCTGCGCGCGCCTGTCGCAGATCACGCGCAGAGAAGTACCGATCCGGCCACGCAGGTCCAAGTGCGGGCGCGGCGCGGCCCGTCGGGGCCGGATCGCCGAGCAGGCCATATGCACAATTAACTGTATATGCAAGGTACTGTTTCCAATCCAAGAGCTCCTGCCGGAATTAGCACTGAGGACAGGAGCGAGTGGCGCACTATCACGCAGAACTTAAGCTTGTATCTGATCATAACTGATCAGAGGGTTTGATTTTTTGGGAGTGGCAACCGAATTGACAGTAGTGCCAACGTACAACCTCAAGTCCAAGTCGTGGAGTGTAAGAGAATTTGATCAATTAGTGTAGAAGAATTGTTATAAACCTTTTTAATGTACTCCAGATTAGGTTAAAGAAGCATGAAAGTGGTATCTCCCATCGCGATTCAGGCGCATGATGCATACTAGATATGGATGCGATCGATGTTGGTGCAAGTAGGGCCGCTAAAGATACGCAACCCCGTAATCTTGGCGTCAGGCATACTAGGCGCCGATCCAGTAACCCTGAAGGCGGCCTATGAATCAGGCGCCGGAGCGGTTGTAACGAAATCAGTCACGCCCAAACCCGTACCATCGAGGCCGAAACCCCTCATTGTGCCGTATGAAAATGGCTGGTTGAATGCAGTAGGGCTGGCGAATCCGGGAGCGAGTGTGTTTGCAAACGACCTTGGCCGCCCCGACTATCCAGTCATAGTCAGCCTAGCCGGATCTACCCCATCAGACTTTGAGTATATGATTAATCTGTTCGATGGCGTGGCCGGGTTCGAACTCAACATGTCGTGTCCCAACGCAGGTGGTTTTGGGTGTGATATAGGAGACGATCTGAATCTCATGAGCTCGATTGTAGAGGCTGCAAAGAACGCCACCGACCTGCCAGTGTTCGTAAAGATTGGGCACTCCATGATGAAATCTACCACGTCGGCCATATTGGCTGGCGCGGACGGAATAACCGCCATAAACACGGTTCCGGCGACACGTGTGGACATTGAAACGGGCAATTTCCTATTCGGTCCGCACAGGGGTGGCTTGTCGGGCCCCCCGATCAGGCCCATTGCGTTGCGAGCCGTGCACGATCTTGCTAATGCACATGAGGTTCCCATTATTGGCTGTGGCGGCATATCAACGTGGGAGCACGCAGTCCAATTTCTAAAAGCTGGAGCTATTGCAGTTCAAGTCGGTAGTGCTGCCATGGACAACCCGGCCGTATTGGGCCAGATAGCAAACGGGCTTGAGGACTGGGGCCATCGAGAAGAATCTGGACAGGTGGTGGGCCGTCAAGCTCGGCGCCAGCGCTCAGACTCTCTTATCAGTTGTGATCAGATACAAGCTTGAATTCTGAATGATAGTGCGCCACTTACTCCTGCCTTCGATGTGGATTCCGACAACCTCAACGGAGGTCTTGCGTATTTAGTCGTGCTTGCCTACGTGTTTGTAGTGAACCTTCATGCTCTCGAACACAAATGTGTCCATGTTGCTTAGGCTCCTGAAGGTCTTCTCACAGTCGTGGATCGTGCCGTTCAGGCGCTCCATCTTGTTGTTGTTCATGCCCTCGCGCAAGTGGATGTGTCGCACAGGGTTGGTCTCTGGATCGAACACCTTGCGTCTAGACTTCATGTAGGCGGGCAGGCCATCTGTTATAAAATGGCGTAGATTCTTGTCCGTGTGTTCCTTGGCGGTACGGAGCAGGCTGTCCGCGTTGTGCCTGAACTTGTTGTTTGCCAAGTCGGATGCGAACCGGTATCTGGTGTCGTCATCCATTGACGCAAACAGGTAACGCTGGTTCCCACCTATCTTGACCTACGCCTCGTCGGCCCTCTACCATGCGCCAACCTCTGGCACACTCGGGATCTCTAGGGATGTCTTTGAGAGCCTGTACGACGCGGGGGCCGGCGCCGTCGTGACAAAGTCGCTGAGTCGCGAGCCGTGGGAGGGGTACCCGAATCCGACCGTCGTGGGACTAGGAGGCGGAGGGTGGATAAACGCGGTGGGGCTCTCAAACCCGGGGGCGCGCAACTTTGCGCCCATGATAAGGGAGAACAGCCGCGTTCCCGTGTTGGTCAGCATGGTGGGTTCCGTCGCGTCGGAGTTCGTGGACATGGTATCCGAGTTCTCCGGCTGCATGGTAACCGCATACGAGCTCAACATGTCGTGTCCGCACGTTGAAAAGGTGGGCCTCGAGGTGGGAGACGACCCCGAGCTGGTGGCCGTAATCGTGCGTGCCGTAAAGGGGGCCGCGGCCGACGTGCCGGTGGCAGTAAAGGTCGGGCGGGGGTCGTCAAACTATCTTGACACAGTGTCCGCCGCGGCCGACGCCGGGGCCGACGCAGTCACCGCCATCAACACGATACGATCTATCGCCATTGACGCGGAGGCGCATGCGCCCATTCTCAGCCACGGGTACGGCGGCCTGTCCGGGACGCCGATAAAGCCGGTCGCCCTGCGGTGCGTCTACGAGATTGCGTCCGGCTACGAGATTCCGATAATGGGATGCGGCGGGATATCCACGTGGGAGGACGCCGCGGAGTTCATCCTGGCAGGAGCCTCCGCGGTGCAGATTGGCAGCGCGCTCGGAGGCCGCGGCTACGGGCTCTTCGAGGAGATAAACCGCGGGATCACGTCATATATGGAACGCAAGGGCATCGCAAGCATAGGGGAGATGGTGGGGCTTGCCAGATAGGACGCGCGACCATCCGTTTCTGGTGACGGTGGAGGATGTGACGGACGAGACCCCCACCGTGCGCACCCTGGCGTTCTCAGACGACGTGATGGCGTCTGCAAGGCCGGGACAGTTTGCAATGGTATGGGTGCCGGGCTCATACGAGCTTCCGATGAGCGTGATGGTTGCGCCGGGGGAGGGACGTGCCGCATTTACGGTGAGGCGCCGCGGCCCTGCATCGACCTCGCTTTACAACGTGAACCCGGGCGACAAGATTGGCGTCCGCGGCCCCTATGGAAACTCGTTTGACGTGCGCGACGGAAGGCTCCTACTGGTCGGCGGGGGCACGGGGCTCGTGCCGCTTATGAGGCTCGCGTCCCATGCGAGTATAGGCAGCGGCAGCCGCACAATCACCTTGGTGATGGGGGCCCGCACCGAGTCGGAGGTCTTTTTTGAGGACACAGCGTCCGGGATGCTATCTGCATGCCCCGGCAGCCGTGTCGTGGTATGCACAGACGACGGCACGCGCGGCGCCAAGGGGCTGGTCACGGACGTGATGGACGGCATGCTTGCCGGGGACGGGGACGGCAGCTTTGACGCAGTGTACACGTGCGGGCCGGAACCCATGATGTACAAGGTGATGCAGTCCGCCCACAGGGGCGGCATCTTTGCCCAGGCCAGCCTTGAGCGCGTGATGAAGTGCGGCGCAGGTATATGCGGCAGCTGCGTGGCGGGCCCCGACGTGGTATGCCGGGACGGCACCGTGTTTGACGCCGACCACCTGCTGCGCGCAAACCCCGAGTTCGGCCACACATACAGGGACAAGTCCGGAGTGACCGCCCGCTGGCCGCATCCATGACGCGTCTGGCATTTTTCCTCCTCTTCCTCCCCCTCTCCTTGCCCCTGCGCAGGCACGCGCCGCGCCGCACGCGCGGCGGACTCCTGCCTTTTTATAGCTAGCAAGGTTTAAAACAAATCAAAGGGGGCAGAAAGCTGATTTGCCCAGCCCCAAGATCGTGCTTACCGCGGATCGTACACTGATGTCCATCTACAGGGGACTCTCTCTCGCCTCGTTCTTTGGCTGCGCCCCCGCAATAGACCCCTACCGCGACAAGAAGAGCTTTCTGTACCGCATACTGGGAAACCAGGTCACGCCGAAGATCCTGTTTGACTTTATCTGCAACTACATACCGCACACCAACGGCGTTGCAGACTACGCCCCGTACGGACTGCGAAAGCTTGAGGCGGGGCTTCTCAGGGACGGCTTTGCAAGGGAGGACGTGGTGGTAGCCCATCCGGACCACATTGAAAAATTCATCGGGCCGGAGACGCTTGCAATAGGCACCTACGAGATGGACCCGCTCGGAATGGGGCCCGTCACAATGACGTTCACGTACGGGCGCAAGCAGATATCCTACGACGAGTACTACAACGCGGAGCTGCACCGGCGCATAAAGGCCGCAAAGGAGAGAACCGGATCAAAGGCAAAGGTGATCTCCGGCGCGTCCGGCACGTGGCAGTACAACTACGATCCCGAAAAGATAGAAGAGTTCGGAATATACGCGATACTGGAGGGCGAGCTGGGCGGCATCGCGCCCGAGATTGACGGGCACGCTGGGCGCTTCTTCAACTATCTGATCAAGGGTGACTTTGAGAACATGGATCCGTTCCGCAAGAGAAGCGACTTTAAGGTGAACATAAAGGAGTTTGAGCGCCATGACAAAAAGATCTACGGCAGGTTCGTCAACTTTTGGGACAGGCCCGACCTTGAGGAGATACCGGAGATCGTAGAGCCGAGCATACACGGGATGGTCGAGGTCATGCGCGGCTGCGGCCGGGGGTGCAAGTTCTGCGACGTGACGCTCCGGTCGCTCAGGTACTACCCGCCCGAGAAGGTCAAAAAGGAGATCGAGGTCAACATGAAAAAGGGCAACGCAAAGTCGGCCTGGATTCACAGCGACGACATATTCGTTTACGGCATGGATCCCCGCACGTCAAAGGGCATGGAGCCCAACCGGGAGGCGCTCGAGGAGCTCTTTACCGCCGTAATGTCGACGGGCGTGCCGCACACCAACCCGACGCACGGCACCCTTGCCGGGGCAATCGCCGACGAGCGACTCATCCCGAACATATCAAAGATAATACGCGCGGGCCCCGACAACATGATCGGCGTGCAGGCCGGCTTTGAGACCGGCAGCCTGCGTCTCATCGACAAGTATGCGGACCGCAAGCTCGCCCCGTACTCGCCAAGCGAGTGGCACTGGGTCGTCAAGGAGGGGGTCAAGACGCTCAACGAGTACTACTGGGTTCCCGCGTTCACGCTGATAATGGGGCTTGACAACGACGAGACGCCGGAGGACTCGTGGGAGACAATCGAGCTGCTAAGCGACCTTGAGCGCGAACAGCCAAACTCCATGTTTACGACGACGGCGCTGACGTTCGTGCCGATAGGACTGCTTGAAAAGTCGGACTTTTTCAACATCGGAAACGAGATGCTTCCCGCGCAGCTCGGAGTGCTGTACAAGACGTGGCAGCACAACTTCAAGTACGGCATACAGAAATTCATGAACAAGACGGGCTCCGCGGGGCCGCAGAGGTACTTTTTCAACATGCTTGCAAGGTCGCTTGGCGGCGTGCCGCTGGGCGCCATGGAGCGGTACGCCCGCAAAAAAAGCCGCGACCACGAGCGCGTGATAGAACAGATAAAGGCAAAGTACTGGTAGCCGCGCTCCGGACGTGCCGACTGTGCATTCCTGTCGCCTCTTCCGAGCCCTTCCCGGACGGCGCGGGCCGGCCGCTGCGTGGCAGCGGCTCTGCAATCGCCTCCGAGCAGAATGGCAGGGCCTGCGTGGACGGGGGTGCCTGCGGTGCCATCGCAGATCGCCCCGCCGGATCTGGCGTGGGCTGCCACCCTGCAACGGGCTTCCCCGGACTACAGGCAAGTTCCGATCTGCTAATGTGAGTGCGGCAGACTGCCAGCAGTCCCCCCTAGCTCGGGCGTAGCGGAGGGGTACGTGGCGGCGTTACTGCTACCGCGGTCGTTACGCCGCACCTATGCCCGAGAGACTCTGCAATGACGTGTCATGATAAAGATCATCTACACGTTCTTGTCGCGAAGGTGCCCCACCCGAAGCCTCCGTCCGTCGTCGCCCTGATCGTGTATAGCGTATGGCCGTCCGATTCTCCGGCGGCTAGGTCTCCCGCCGCGTTGAGGCTGTAGTCACCCAAGGCTCCCGCGCCTGTCATCCTGTCTGGGCCGTGGAAACTGTGGGTTTCCAAGCCGTTTGCCACATTTAGCATCTGCCCCCTGACTGTCGAGCCGGGGTTGTTGGCGCTTACGATCACGGCATCGGCAAGCAGGAAGACCGCGTCGTATACGCTGTTCCTGAAGATTTCAGGATTTGGAAAGTTTTGTCGGGCAAGCTCGGCGTTTACGGGGTTCTCTGGCACCGTGAGCGCAAAGGCCGAGATGTTCACGGAGGCCAAGAATTCTGCAACTTCGGCGTCGTCTACCAATGTGCGTCCCAGGGTGAAACCGCCCGTGCCGTACCACTGTACGTCGTTAAGGACGGCTGTCCATTCGGCATTGGCCAAGATCGACTTGACCAAGCTAACTACATCGCTCTCAAAGGCGACGAGGACTACGGCTACATTGTCCGCGCCGTGTGCAGACACGAGCTGGCGCACGCCGTCCACTGTCTGCGAGACGGCAGTGCCATCGTCCAGCGAGATTGCTACCGAGTTACCTGCGTAGCTGTCACTGAGGGAACCGCTCTGGTCGCGCCCCCATTCGTCATTCCTGTATAGGATAACCACGCCTTCCTTGCCATGATCATTTATGTTGTCTACGATTATCGGCACATAAGCCGCATTGTCGGAGATCATTCTGAAGAGACCGTCGTTTGGCATAGCAAGGGATGTGGCTGCCGATATCGGGGCAATCATGACGATGTCGCTTCTCTCGGGCGCGTTTATGTAGCCCAGTACCCTCTTGGCGGACTCGCTGGTGGTGGGCCCTACAAAGTACTTGTAACCCAGGCCATAAAGGCGCTGTACCTCACCCTCTACCGTGCTTGAAGTGACGTCAACTCTCACGCTGTTTATGCTGTAGTTGGATCCCAAGGCGTCCTGTTCTGCATTGAACGCACTCACAGAATAGTCAAATGTTCCCGTATGTATGAACGAGTCCCCGTTCAGATGTACGATCTTTATCTCTTCGGCAAATGCGTCACTTACGGGTACGGAAATTGCAAGCATGCACAATACGGTCATTATTCCCGTCACAGTCGCCGTCACTTTTCTCATGTACGGCGCTGAATAATATGACGCGGTTATTAAGAATTGTGGACGATAGTTTTGTTTGTATTATGTCGAAATTATTTCGCCTCGTCATTGGTGTCCTTCTCCATCCATTTTGGGTCGCTTTGCCTGATCGCATCCGGTACTTTTTTGTTGTGAAACGCCTGCAGGGGGGTCTCGCCCCGGTCTATGTCAAGGGACCAGTGCAGCCGCACCTCGTTGTAGTACGCGACGAATTCCGACAGGCTCCCGAAGTGGTGCAGCTCCTCCTCCAGGATGCGGTGGAACCGCTCGAGCTTGCCGTTCGTCTGGGGATGGTAGGGGCGGGTGTTGATCAGCTCGATGCCGCGGTCAAGCAGTTCCGCCTCGAACGCGGTGGGCGTCCATGACTTTGCGGGCGTCTTTCTTCTCACGCCCGCAAAGCACGTCCCGTTGTCGGAGAGTATGGTGGCGGGGGTTCCAAACTCGGCAATGCTTGCCCGGAGCACCGCCGCGGCGTTCTCGGACGTGGCCTCCCTGCACACTGCCGCCCCCACTACGCACCTTGACGCGTCGTCAAGATATGTGATTAATTGGTAGCCTTGAAAACGATGATCTTTCATCTCGTGCCAGTCGGTGTGCCACATTGCGTTGGAGTACCTGCGCTCGTAGCGCACCCACTTGCGCCTGCGCGACTTTGCCGCGGACGGCGTGACCATCCCATGCTCCTTCATGATCCTGTATGCCATTTTTTCGCTTATCTGCATACCCTTTTGGCGCAGATATCTGGCAGTCCTTGTGACGCCTGCGGGCATCCTGCCATGTGCCGCCAGTACGGCGTCAGTCTGTTCCTCGGTGGGACTGATCCCGGGCCTGCCCGGCCGCTGCGGCGCGGGCGGATTGCCCGTTGCACGGTACGCCGCCCATATCTGCTGCACGCGCCTCTGGCTGATCTTCATCTCTTCGGCAACGTACGACGTGCGCCTGCCCTTCATCTCTTCGGCAACGTCAGTAGTTAGGATTTAAGGTATTTGCCATTTGAAATTCCCGTGATGCTTTT
>JAPPIP010000089.1:0-24258 GCA_028820595.1 Nitrososphaerota archaeon
GCCTGCGCTCCAGGACCTGTATCCGAGACTCCTGCTCCTGTATCCTGGACTCCTGCTCCTGTATCCTGGACTCCTGAATCTCAATGGTCTGCCTGAGTTTTATGATTTCTGTCCTTGCCTCCCTGTAGAGTTTCTTGTAGGGTTTTGCCGGTTTGTTCAATACCGCGTATGCGGACTCGTAGTATTTGGATCAGGCAGGACAAAAAATTTCACGTGAATGGTAAAAATCTAGGCACGAGGTTAACACTTATTTCCCATGTATTGTCCGTATGCATCACAGTTTTCATAAATTACTGCAGCATAAACCGGTATGAGTGAAGCAATACAAATTACAGCCAAGATATAATCAGCTTCGTTGCAGGTTCAGCCCCGCTTCATCCCCATGGCCTCAAGCTCATAGTCGGTGGGCATCTTCATTCCGACAAGCGCGTCACGGCACTTGGCGGCCTCCTCGTCCCTCCCCAGGCACAAAAGGGCGTTGCCCTTGCAGAACAGCGCCGACGCGGAGGACGGCGACAGGGCCAGTACAGAGTCCATGCACGTGACAACGTCGCGGTACCTGCGAAGGGCGGACAGGGTCATGCCGCGCCACAGCAGCAGTTCGACGTTACCTGGGTCGGCCGCGAGCGCCCTGTCAAGGCACGAGAGGGCCTCGTCGTGCTGGCCCATCCGCGCCAGTACGCGCCCCTTGCTGCGCAGCGCGTACGGGTAGTCGGGGGAGATCCTCAGTGACTCCTCGATGTATCCGAGGGCCTCCCTGTCGCGCCGCTTGGACATCCTGTGCAGCATAAGCCCTAGGTTGCTCAGCGTCACGTGGTCGCGCGGGGATATCTTCAGCGCGGACCTGAGGTGTCTTTCGGCCTCCTTTAACCGGCCCATCCTGAACAGTATGTCCCCCACCGTGTTCAGGCAGTCTAGATCGTCTGGGGCCAGATCCAGCGCCGATCTGCAGTACTTGAGGGACTCGTCGTACCTGTCCAGCGAGTACAGCAGCCCTCCCATTATCCTCAGGACGCGGGGATCGTCGGGCTTGAGGTCCACGAGGTGCCGGCAGCGCGAGGCGGCCTCCTCGTACCTGCCAAGCTCGTACAGCGCGGCTACATAGTTCTGCAGTATGACGGGATCGTCCGGGGCAATCTTTAGCGCGGACCTGAAGTACTTGTTGGACTTGTCGTACCGCCCGAGCACATTCAGGACGAATCCCAGATGGCCCAGTATCTCTGGATCCTTGGGCGCAATCTTTAGCGCGGAGGCAAGGTACTTGGCGGACTCTTTGTTCCGGCCCATCTTGTGCAACAGCGCGCCCATCATCTTCAGAGGATACGGGTCGTCGGGCGAGATCTTCGCTAGGGATTCAAAGTGCCGCATGGACTCTCCGTAGCTGCCCGTCTCGTACAGCAGTCCCGCCAGGTCGCTTAGGACGTCGGCATCGTCCGGGCGGAGCTTTAGCACGGACTCGTAGTGCTCCGCGGCCTCCTCACGCCGCCCCATGTCGCGCAGCGCGGTGCCGAGGTGGCACATGATGTTCGCGTCGTCCGGGCTCTTGTTCAGCGCGGATCTGTAGCATTTTACGGCCTCCTCGTGCCGCCCCATGTCGCGCAGCGCGTCGCCGATGCGGTCCAGGGTGCCGGAATCGTGCTGCCCCAGCCTCAGCGTGGATCTGATGTATTTGGCGGCCTCCTCGTGCCGCCCCATGGCGTGCAGGACCAGCCCCATGCAACCCGTGGCATCGGGGTCCTCCGGGATGGCCTTTAGGGCTGAGCCAAGGTACTCGGCGGCCTCCTCGTACCGTCCAGTCTCGTACAGGATCATGCCCACCAAGATCATGGTAGGCGGCAGGCCCGGCCGCGCCTTCAGCATTGACTTGCAGTACGGCAGGGCCTCCTCGTACCGGCCCGCCTCGTACAGCGAGTGGATCAGGCAGGACAGGATGAGTGGATCGTCGGGGGACGCCCCAAGCGCGGAAACGAGGTACTGTACGGACTCTTCAAAACGACCCAGGTCGTACAGCTCCATCCCCTTCAGGTACGCGTCTCCGCCGGGGGCTTTAGGGCTGGATCTGGGCGCGGAGGAGCCGAGAAAGGGGAAGCGGGGCACGCATCACGTGACACGCCAATTCTATTTAACTCGTATCTGCAAAGGGTTTTCTTGAAAACGCGGTTGGTGCGGATCCAGCGCGCGTCTGAACTCGTCCGGGCATTGGAATGTTCTCGAATGCACGCACCTTGGATCTAAATTTCAAAAACCTATTCGTGCAGGTGCGCATCAACTGCATTCTCCAGAGAGTCAAGATTCCACAGCCTAAAAAAAACCAAGACAGGCCGCGCCCGGAGACGTGTATGAGAGGACGTCAAAAATCGCTCCGTTTGTGCGTGGCGCCGCTCCACCAAATTGTCCGACAACCTTACCGTATTATCTCAAAGCGCATGTCCTTGAAATCATCATGGGTGTCATAGTAGACCAGGGGTTCAGGGGCCATCCCGGACAGAACGCACCCACTCCGCGGATGATTGTGTATCGGAATAATCGCTCAGAATGCCTTCCAGCTCGTACGGGTTAAAGGGGGCATCGGGATCGATTCCTGAGAGATCTGCAAAGTCCGACAGCGATCCTCGGCTATGCCCATCTCGATATTGCACCTCGCTTGCAGTCATGTCTTGATACTGCTAGGTTGAGATATATGCTTTCCAAGATCCGGTTCCGCCCAAACGCGGTTGACGCGGCTTGACGCACATCCAAGCGCCGGGCATTGGAGGATGGCACGACGCGCATACGCGTCTCTATTGGGCCTAGTATAGCTAGAAGCAAAAGTTCGTGAGGGTTCAAGCTTGTCAAACAGAAACAGATTTTGATCCACCTGTATCACGCATGCATGACAACGGTAAGACTAGAGGACCTGAAGAAAGCGCACAGGAAGGAAAGAGACTCCCCCGATCAAGATCAGGATGGCTACAGTAAACATGTATACATGAACAATGAAAACATACAGTATACGGCGGACTCGTTCATGCAGTGTTCCAACCGCGTCTCCACATGGGTTGAACGCTTCAAGGAAGGCCGCATAGCCCTCCGGAACCTCCCAAGGCTTGGCAGGCCGCCCAAGGTGGAGCGCAACGAGATGGAGCGTATAATGCACGGGCATCTGGATCAAGAACCGCCGCCGCGCTACAGCAAGACGTACGCCAAAAGACCGGAGCCTCGTTCCACATCACGTACGTCAGGAAGCTCATGCACAGGTATGGACTGACCCCCCAAGGCCGCACCAATACTCAAGAACTTTTGATCTTAGTTATAGGTCACCGCCAATACAAAACCTCTTTGCAGAAGCGTATCTTTTGATGTCGCATACACGCATGCTGGCATTCCTGACGGCGAAATCATCAACACGCGCTCGCCGACGCACTCCACCTCATTTACAGGAACCCCCGACTGCACCTGCTGGAACGGCGAAGAGGGCAGGCCCAACACGTCTATGGCAAAGGTTTTGGAGTTGTCAGAGCCAAAGTCTCCCACGAAGGTGGCAGTTACGGTCACCGTGTACGAGTCCTTGGTGGGGACTTCCTTCATCACGAGGTCGGCGCCGTTCAGCTCAAAGGAGCCGGAATCGCCTCCCGGGCCTATTCCATATGTGGGGTTCTGCCCGTCAAGGAATGTGTTCTGCGCGGATATGCGGCCGACGGTTCCCGGCGCGTTGCCATAATCAATCGACGTGTCACTCAGCACGATGTGCCAGTTTCCGAGGTTTTGCTCAAAGGCGAGTGCGTCGTGGAACATGGCCGACATGTCGGTCACGGACGAGACGTTCCAGGAATTGAGAGGCTGGTTGAAGGAGGTGGCGCCGCTGAACATGGCGTACATGTTGGTCACGGACGAGACGTCCCAGTTGGAGAGGTCGCCGTTGAAGGAGGAGGCGCCGCTGAACATGGTGTACATGTCGGTTACGCTGGAGACGTCCCATGCGGAGAGGTCGCCGCTGAAGGAGGAGGCCCGGCTGAACATGTCGCTCATGTCGGTCACGCTTGAGACGTCCCATGCGGAGAGGTCGCCGCTGAAGGAGGAGGCTTCGCAGAACATGCCTTCCATGCTGGTTACGCCGGAGACGTCCCATGCGGAGAGGTCGCCGCTGAAGGAGGAGGCCCGGCTGAACATGTCGCTCATGTCGGTCACGCTTGAGACGTCCCATGCGGAGAGGTCGCCGCTGAAGGAGGAGGCTTCGCAGAACATGCCTTCCATGCTGGTTACGCCGGAGACGTCCCATGCGGAGAGGTCGCCGCTGAAGGAGGAGGCCCGGCTGAACATGTCGCTCATGTCGGTCACGCTTGAGACGTCCCATGCGGAGAGGTCGCCGCTGAAGGAGGAGGCTTCGCAGAACATGCCTTCCATGCTGGTTACGCCGGAGACGTCCCATGCGGAGAGGTCGCCGCTGAAGGAGGAGGCGCCGTAAAACATGCGCGACATGTTAGACACGCCTGAGAGGTCCGGGGAGTCGAGTGCGGAGTACGTCATGCTGCTTGCGCCTGCGAATGCCGACTCCATGGACGACCACCGTATGGCACCCTACTGGTCGATTCTCTGCAGCTTCTGGGCGTTTGCGGCATCATGGCCGGCCAGGTGTATCCTCGTAAAGTCGCCAGAGAACCGGACGGCATAGTCACCTGCCGACGCGTACGTGTGGGACTGGTCGCCCGACACGCCGATGCTGGCGGCGCCGTCACCCCAGTGTATGTCGTATGCGCCGGCGGCGCCGCCCACTGGGATCGTTATGGTCTTGTCGTTTGCGGTGACGCGCCACGTAGTGACAAAATCGTCAGCATCTGCTGCTGCCGGCATGGCTGCAGGCAACGATGTAAACGCAGCACACGCCCCTCCTCCAACGGCAAAGAGCATAAACAGCAAAGCCGCACGTGAGAAGAACATCGTACCGTACCGCATATCGCTGCAGTGTAATATAAACAGAATCCATGACAACACCTACGCTGTACTCGCCGTGATGGAGCGGCCCCAGGGCTCTGGGACAAGCGCCCTTGCAACATAATGGGGCAATCCGAGATGCTGCGTGACTGAGCTGCGAACCTGGTGATTCATGCAGCTTCCGTTTCATCAGAGGCACCCGAAGGGAGGTGAGAAGAAAGGGTGAGGATAAGCATAGGGAACGACATTGGAAAGAGAAAGCGCGGCTACTGCATGTAAGCGTAAGGGGAAGGATTCTGGAACGCGGACAGTACTTTAACACACAAGCGGATGCCAGGACGGTCAACTCGTGGAGGCACCGCCTGAAAAAGAGGATTCCACTCCTGAAAAGGGACAGATTTGCCATCGCAATGGCCGACAAGGTGTTCTACGTCCGCGACGACGCGGCGGCGTGACACAGGTACTGGTCCAAGCGGGGGGCAAGGATAAAAATCCCGTATTCCGGGAGTCGCCAGAGGCTGACCGTGTTTGGCGCGGTGACGGAGACCAGGGAACAGCCCTTCAGAAGCAGCACGCGGGGCTTTAACAACCGCACGTTCGTCCCGTTTGTCAGGAGCCTCCTAAGGCGCTTCAAGAAGGTGGCTCTGATACTCGACAAGGCGTCCACGCACCGCTCAAGGTTGCTAAAGAAAACGTTCGGAAAAAACAAAACATCAAATTCATTTATCTGCCCACGGCATCGCCGTATCTTGATCCGGCAGAACAGTGCTGGAGCAGGGGGAAGAACGAGATAATGAATTCCGAGTACCATGAGACCTTCGTTGCCTTGCGCGGCAGGGTGTCCGAATATTACAGAACGACTAAATTCAATCTTGACATATACAAATACATCAACAGAAAGACGTCAGAGTACGCATGAACTTTGGATCGCAGCTATACCACAGAGATCCTAGGCTCGATCATGTATGCAAGCGGGTTGTCGTCGCACCTGCATATCTCCAGCACATCCTCAATTTAGAATTCGGAACGTCAAGCCTTCAAACGCGTCAATCCTGGCCATCTCGTCAAAACCCTTGTCAAAAGTTACCAATTCATCACAGCCCATGTTTTTTGCCAGCAACGTGTGAAGCACGTCAACCGTGCCCACGCCACTGAACCGGGACTTTCCACTAGGCCTTACATGCCCCCCAGTTTCATGGATTATGTTCAGGGCATTTTTCATGACAGTGCCCACACCCACATTTTGTCCATGTTCAAATTTTAGGCCGGGCAGCTTCATAAGCTCTGCAATTAGCTTGCCGTACATCGATCTGCTCTCGCGTAGCACAAACTCAGACTGCTGATCGTCGGGCATCGAACCCAAACGATGCGTTTCCCTGCCTTTTTTTACACGCATTACGGTTATGACCTCCATCAGCGCCAATGATGATACGGTTCCCAGCGCATCGCCGCTCCCAATCTCATCCAGCACACGTGTAGCCATTCTGAACTGATCCGGTTCTTTCTCCAGACCTGCCGATACGGCCAGTAGGATGTTGGAATCAAGGTAAGTCTTTCTTACCAACCTCTCACTTCTCTAACAGCTTCTGCGGCATCAAATCTCCCCTCACCCCATTCCTCTGACAAGATCCCCTTGATGCGGTCAAAGGCTTTTGGGTCTAAATCCGGAACTCTGTCAAGCCCTATGGATTTTGCCAGTTCCTCTCGAAAGTCCATGTCATCCAGTACATGCTGGCCTGCATGGATTGAGGGGGTGGACGCCACCTCTTGGTCTGTATGGAGTCGATCCTCAATCTTTAGCTGGTCGGGATTTTCCATGCTGTTACCTTGACGGCAGTTTCTTTAAATCGTTTCCTTTTCTCAAAAGAGGATCGTCGCATACCGGCATAGGCCGGTGGCGTACCGTCTACTTGCACACCTGCCGAAGCGGCAACACGCAGCAACAGCAACAATTGAGCCAAGTGCGCAAGCATAATCAAAAAGAAAATTAGCAGGGAGTTTGCAGGCATCCCGATCGCCTTCTGCCATTGTATGCGGTTTGAACCCTGCAGGATTCAAACTCCTTCCGGTCCATTTTCTATTCATAGTCCAAGTAAGCAGTTTCCGGGTTGTGCCGCATGCAGCGGGCGCCGGGATCCCCGAGCGGGCAGAATGCAAATGAACTAGCCCGCTACAACAGGGCATTGCGGCCCGGGATGGCAAGTTCCACGCCGGACGTGCATATCGTGTCCCGCTAATGTAGCGATTCCAGCGGGACGGCTTACCGTCCATGTGACGGCCGGCAGTCCTTGGTTTTAGCACTGGCATTTGTCCTTGACGCTTTCGAGATCCTCAAGGTACATGCCTTCCTTCTTGTATTCGTTGATTACGGACACGTCCTTGCTCAACCTCATCCCAATGTGGTTTGCAATCACGGCAAACCTCTGCTGAAACTTGTAGATAAAGCAGAAGATCGTGTTGTGCTGCTGTAGCAACGGCCCCGTCACATAGAGGCCCGGGGTCTTTGTGGACTCGTCATAGGAATTCAACAGTGCCTTTTCCTCTTCCCAGTGGAACATCTCCTTGATCAGCGAGAGGCCTCCCGTAAAACCGGTGGCAAGGATCGGCCTTGTCTTTGACCGGATCTTTGTTTTCCCCGTCGAAATTACAAACTCGTCGTGCTTTTTTGCCACCCGGGTCACGCGCCCGATGAATATTTTTACCGTCTCGGCAGAGTTGACCCTTCTCAGCCTGTCCTTTGTGTACGGGGATATTATCCTACTGGGATCTATTTCATCACTGTCAAGCAGGTTCTTCGTGTCGATTATCGTGACCCGCTTGTCGCGCTCTGCAAGATTAATCGCAGTATCCATGCCGCTTTCATAACCGCCTATGACAAAAAAATCGTCACCCTTAACCTCGTCCCAGTTGGTAATCAGGCTGTTGTGTATGCAGTACTCTGCACCCGGAAACGAGTTGTCCCTCGGGTATTGGAACTCCCCCGCCGCCCAGATTAGAAACACGGTCTCTATCTTCCCCTTGTCGGTGTCCAGGACAAATCCACCCTCTGTCTTTAGCACCGAATTTACATTGATGCCGGTCCGGATTGGCAGCTTGAAGTGCTTTGAGAGGTTCTTTAGGTATGTCGCATACTCCTGCCCGCTGGGATGCTCCGTCTGCAGCGTCAGTGCAGGCGAGGTGTCGTATGTTATTGCGTTGAGATCTATCATCTTGAAGGTGTTGCTAAAGAACGAGGGAGTCAGCAGCTTCATCTGCTTTGGCCATTTGAGAAAGGAACTGCCGACGGCATTGCGTTCCAGGACTGTAAAGTTGATCCCCAACTTTTTCAGTATTATTGACACGCCTATTCCCGACGGTCCTGCACCCACCACGACTGTTTCAAACACTAGTTGCGGTCGGGGCAATAATGTTATTAATGTTTGGATTTTTTTTATCAAAAACTATTAATATTATTCAAAATCTTAATAAACAGAGGCGCCACGGGGGTATTGGGAGCATGAGGGCTGTAACATCGAGGCGGGAAGGAATGCAGACGTTGCCGAGCCGGAGGCTGTCCGGTCCGGGGGCGGGGTGCCGGGAGACGGGGGCCTTGCGGCAGGCCTGGCAGCATCTCGGATGCCAGAAAGGGCCGAGGCCTGCAGGACGAGATGACTGCGGGGTGCCCGAGGCAAGGGCCAAGACGCATGTCCCAAGGACTGACTTGTTGCAGATCTGAAATGACCCCGCAGAGCTCTACAATGGGAAAGTCGGCCCACATCCACACGATGCGCGTCCCCAAGCGCCTTCAGAGGGAGTGGAAAAAACTGTTTACAAAGCAGCTGTACTGCATGGGACAAGACATACGGCACGGAGACAACCTGCTGCTGCGGTACGGCTTTACAAGACAGAGGCCCCCGAACCCGGACATGGGAAGCAGCCAGTATTCGCTCATTACACAGAACGGGCAGGTACTTTTGTGGGGTTTTGGAATGATGTTTTCTGCAAAAAACGACGGATTGTTCTTGTGGCGCCACGAGTTTGAACCGAAATTCGTCAGGGTCAGCTCGCTCCCGCCCAACACGTGGAGCTGTGACCAGCTTCCGCGACGCACAATGCCAAAAACCGCGGGGGAGGCGCTGCGGATGCTGCAGATGCTCGTTGAATCCATGAGGTGGCTGGAAAGCTATGAAAACTGGGTGCATGCCACGTGCGGACAGTCATACCGCAGCAAGTCACTGCAGGGCGAGTATGCATCCGATCCGGTCCAGCGCATGGACGAGGCGTGGCGCAAACTGTCCGAGGAGTTTGCAAAAGTCCTAAAAACCCAGGCCGGGGACACGCCATGACATGGCCGGACCGGCCGTGGACCGTTTTGGTCAAACCTGAAGAAAGGCATTCCAAAGTTTGTCAGAATGCGCCAGCAGCAGCGTAAACGCGACGGCTGCAATGATCTGTTTTGCCGCCATCCTGACTGCAAACTTCCACGACATCTCGCGCACTATGGTCAGGAAAGTCACGATGCACGGCAGCAGCGTCCCGGCCAGGTAGACGCCCGTCAGTACCTGCAGCGCCGAAAGCGAGTCCGCCATGCCGGGTTCGGCAAGAAGCAGCAGCCCGTCCTTCCGGATGGAGCCGAACATTACTGCAAGCGCCGAGTCCCCCGGCAGGTTGAACAGGCCCATTATGAGGCCAAGCTCCCCTGCAAGAAGGGCTATGACGCCCGTCCAGTTCAGGAGGGATGCGACAAGCGTGATCGCAAAAAAGACCGGGAGTGCCGTCCTGAAGAACTGCGTTATGCTCTGCCTTGACTCCCTCCAGGTGGAGCTGAACGTGGGCCTCTCAAAGAACACCTGGCCGTCAATCACCGGCATGCCAAGCTTGGAGCGGTTCTTCCTTGTGCTGACCAGCCGGGAGTAGACAACGGTGGTTCCGGCCAGGTAAATCAGGAACGGAACCACCAGCCACGGCATGCCGGACGCGGCCAAGACCGCGATGGTCGCACCAAACTGATACGAACACGCAGAGCCGAAGCTTATTGCCGAGACGGTCGTGCCCCTAGAGCAGCCCGAACAGGACCTGCTGCTGATTACAGCAGGCACGTTGCAGCCAAAACCCATCACTATTCTGGTCACGTCCCTTCCACTCACCCCGATCCTTCTTACCAGCGGATGAATCGCCAGTGACGTGCGGTCCAGCAGCCCTGTCGACTTGTAGACACCGAGCAGCAGCGAGTATATGGTGATGGTCGGCGCCGCCCAGACAAAGAGGAACGGGCCCATGGAAAGGAGCCCGTATTCCCCGGCAAGGATGTACGTCAGCAAGGGCGGCAACGGCAGTGCCTCCAGGCGCTCCACCGGCCCCGCCATGAGATCTGCCACCATGGGGTGTACGAGGCCTGCAAAGTAATTGGCCCCTGCAACTGACAGTATAGAGGGGGCCAGCAGCGACGCCATCCCGATTACGATCCCCATGTGCCTCTTTTCAAGGACCGTCGACTTGGGCCTGAGTGAGATTCCGGTGTGGAACGTCTTGTTTGAAAAGGTGCGGGGGCTCTCTAGCGTCTTGCCGATCCTGCTCTTTTGAAACTCTGTGATCCTCCGCGCGTCGAGGGCAATTACGGGCATCCCCAGATCCCGCTCCAGCTGCTCAATTATGGCAGCATTCTTTGAATTCGCCACCCTGTCCCAATTCGTCACTATTATCGCCCCCTTTTTGGCCTTGACCAATGAAGAGAGGTACTCGAGATCCTCATCCATGCTTGTGGCACGGACGACAAGCAGTATGGAATCGTCCCCCTGCATTGACGCGATTGCGATCCTTGTCGTTTCACTGTCAGAGTCAAAAACTATTCCCGGCGTGTCTACAAAGTCGAACCTGTTGCCGCTGTAGGATTCACTTGAGATCGTAGAGCCCCTGATGTTGCTGCCCCCCGCATCCTTTCCTGTAAGCGACGAGATTAGCTGTGATTTTCCAACTCCCTCCTTTCCAATTACTATGAATCTGGGAACGTTCATTGCGGATCATAAAAAGGTGGGAGCGCGGACTAGCCGCATGGTGCGTTCTTAATCTGAGGGGTCCCGCTCATGGCGTGATGCCAGTCAATCCTCTGCCCCCTGTCCCCAAAGGTCGCGTCATCCACTTTGGAAAGCCAGGCCTGGAAAGGGATGCTGCCCCCAGACACGCTAACGCCGTACACCCTTCCCATGCCGGCGTAGGCATTTGGAACTTTATGCATCCGGTCCTGCGCCCTGCCGATCTCTTCAACTTCAAGATTTACTTGGAATGTCTTGGTCATGCCACTGGTATCGGCCCGGCACTATTTATATATTATTAAATATTTCAGAATGTTTCATAGTTATTATTAAAAATCATTAGATTATTAATATCATGGAGCACAGGGGCGGGCGGTTCATGGCAATGCTAGGGCGATGCAGGCACGGGATGGGGGTGCCCCCCGCATTGCCGTGCCGGACAACATTCCGGTCCACCATCTACAGGGCGCGGACCGCGTTGCGTTTGACAGTGTCAGGCCAGCCTCCGGCACGGTTCTAGTGCAGACGGGGTGCCGGGTTAGTACTCAACGCCCATGGCCGATCCTTTCAAATGTTTCACCATATCCCAGACGCTCCCACCCCCAGTCTCATGCCAGAGAATCCCAAAGTGCTTTTGAAACTCGTACGTGACCACGGGGCCACAGCCGTTGTCAGATCCCAACCAACTGGGCTGGGGCCCGTCAACAAATATGCACATGCCGGGCCCTGTCAAGCCAGCCCAGGCGGCAAAGCCTGCAGAAGCCAGTATCGCAATCTTGCACCTTCTCTTCAACCATTCCGGCTAAGGCCGGGGCACTCATAAAGAATTCTCAACTTGAGCGTCATTTCCCAGAAGATGTTGGACAATCACAGCCATTTGGAATCTCAAGCACTATTGGCATGATTACCTAGCCTGTTGACTGCGCGTATCACTCGTGTGGGGCTGGGAGGGCGCGGACGAACGCGTATCTCCTCTTAGCAGCTGTTCATTTTAAAGACTTATAGAAACGGCTCCGCACAAATCCGTATTGAATAAGATTGCAATATATGCCATCGTCGTGGCCGCGATCGCAATAGGGATTGCAGCTGCGGCCGTCTCGTCCCCAGCCGACGAGCCCGCAGACATGGACGCCGGCATGCAGCCGGAGGATGCCGCCACGACGGTGCCAGAAAACGCAGGGGCGCCCGGCGATGCCAACGAGGCGGCAGACGAGGACACGGGTGACGGGAGAGACAGCGGGGCCGATGGCGACAGCGGCGCGGCGTCATCAGACGCAGGGGCGGTAGACGTCGGGGCGCTGATCCCGGTAAC
The DNA here is from genome assembly GCA_028820595.1 of Nitrososphaerota archaeon. Lineage (GTDB taxonomy): Archaea > Thermoproteota > Nitrososphaeria > Nitrososphaerales > Nitrosopumilaceae > Nitrosopumilus. Next base: position 12,235 of record JAPPIP010000089.1, read on the forward strand.
CGGGGACCTGGCAAGCTACGGGATCGACACGAGATACGGGCTGGACATGGCATTGGACCACTTCAACGCATACCTGCAGGACAGGGGGGCGGACTGGCGCATGAGGCTCGTCGCGGAAGACACGCAGACCAACCCGATCACCGCCCTTGAAAAGATACAGTCGCTTGACGCCAAGGGGATAAAGTACATACTGGGGCCGTCGTCGAGCGCGGAGATCCGCAACATCATGGCGTACGTGAACTCCAACAACATGCTGCTGATATCGCCCTCGTCCACGTCGCCCAAGCTGGCAATCCCGGGCGACAACATATTCAGGTTTGTCCCCGACGACAGCAAGCAGGGCACCGTGATAGCGGCGCTGCTAGAAGACCGCGGCATCAAGGCCATAGTAGCCGTATACCGCGGCGACATATGGGGCGACGGGCTGTTTGAGACGGCGGCGGCCGCGTTTGAGGACAGGGGCGGCGTCGTGGCAGAGGGCATACGCTACAACCCGGAGATAACCACGTTCTCCTCGGAGATGCACGCGCTCTCGAGTCTGGTGGCCCAGCTGCACGACACGTACGAGCGCGGCGAGGTAGGCGTCCTCCTCATAAGTTTCGACGAGGCGTCGCACATGTTCAACTCCGCGGTCGAGTACGAGAACCTGCGAAGCATACAGTGGATCGGCTCCGAGGGGGTCACGGGGGCGCACACCATCACGGACGACGAGCGCGCGGCCAAGTTTGCGGAGGATACCAGGCTAATGGCGCTGCAGTTCTCGGCGTCGGACAACGAGGTGTTCAGGGACGTCAGGGACGAGTTTGAGAGGCGGTCGGGCGCCACCCCCAACAACAACTACATCTACGCGTCGTATGACAGCCTGTGGGCGCTGGGCCTCGCGATGGAGGCGGCGGGGCCTGACGTGCAGGACATCATAGGACAGCTTCCAGATACAGTCACCGGGCGCACCGGTGCGCTGGGTGACGTCACGTTCAACGAGGCGGGGGACCTGGACGTCACGGACTATGAGTTTCTGGTAGTCGCAGACGGCAAGTGGGCGCCCGCGGCCAGGTATGACGCGGCCACGGGAGAGATTGAGGACTATCACCGGTAGGCGGCACCGGCAGCCGCGCGGCACGCGCGGGGGGTGGTGGTGATGGAACGAGGTACGGGTGCAGGCACGCAACCGCCGTGCGTCATACGTGCCGTGCGTAGCGCTAGTTTAGAAATTCCATCCCGTACGTCGGGCTCAGAGTCGGTGATGTCATAGTTCAGCAGGATCTCGTACGACTGCGTCCAGCAGCGGAGGCGTGCCAAACTCCAGGGGGACTGCCGTCACGCCGCTGCCATAGTCCGTGCCCCAGTTGGCCAGCATGCTCCTTGTCATGAACTCCGACTCGTCTCCGGGCGCCCCGGACGTCTTTCCCAGTCCCGCGGCTCGCGATTCCGGGCTCCCTTAGCGCCATCGGCGCAAGCGGGATCCGCCGGCATGTGACTACCGGGGCGCGCGTCGGCGCCCGTAACCCTAGTCCGCGGCGCCCGCAACCGCGTCCCCAACGGACGTGCCCCAAAGCCGAACGGCCCTATGATGACTGCCACGCCGTTGTCCAGATAGCATCCCTTCTGGCCGGCCGTGTAAATGCCCGCAAGCTGCGTCTGACCCGCCCGCCTGAGCTTTGCCGCCGTCACCATCTCGGCAGGGTCACCGTCGGCTGGAGACAGGGACATGACTGGATCCCTCCACAGCAACGACAATCACGATTGCGAGTATGGCCTTGCCCCGCCCGCGAGGCGAGCAAGCGGAGAGGCTTGTTAATTGCCAGTAACAGACAGGCACGTCCTGCAAATAAGAAACCCCGGCACGCCGTGATCAGCGGCACACGTTGGGAGGAGCCAGCGCCACCCAGTCGTAGACGCCGTCGGCGATCTCGACCACGTGGTATATGACGTACGCCCTGGTTTCAGTCAGGTCACCCGTCGCCGGATCCAGCATGTAGTCGCCCATCGCCCCCTCGCCCAGGATTCTGTTTTCGTGGGGCACCGGGTCCATGTTGCCGTTGGCCACGTCAAATACGATGGCCTTTAGGTCTGTACCATCACCATCAACGCCGCCGATTGCAAGGACATCGGCCAAGGGGCGGACTGCATCATACGAGGCAAAGTTGAAGTTTCTAAAGCCGGGGCTGAACGTCGGCAGTTCTGCGAGCGGGGCGTTGACGTCGGTGCGCGGAATCTCGAATACAATGACGCTCATGTCCACGCGATCGGCAAATGCGGCGGCGGCTGGGTCGCCCGTAATGAAGGGAGAGTGTCCGAGATAATTGTAGCCAAACCACTTTACGTCGTCTAGGACGTCCGGCTGCGGGTTGGCCGCAATGACGTGGGCCATGGTAACGAAGGCGGGCGGCTGCGTGGCCGCGAATACCCCTATCCGATCACTGCCGTGCCGGTCAATCAGCGCGGCTAGATCGTCGTTCAGTTGGGTCAGCGACTCGATGTTAGCCGCCAAGTCGTTGAAACCATATATTGGAATTGCGTCAGGCTGGTAGTGATCGTGCAGGTCGTCTGGGAAGAAGCCCTGCTCTACGAGCGGCTCGAACGCCGCATCGGTGACTATGATCACGCTCCCGACGCCCTGCCTGTCAAACTGCTCCAAGAGACGCTCGCCCTGCGTCGCAACGTTGGGCGCCAGCCTGAAGAGATTGTCGTCCGCGGCCAGGGAGGGCGGCAGGGTGGACTGAGATGCGGGCGATATGAGTATTGTATTTGACAGAGTTGGCATATTGTTTACGACCTGTTGGACTACAAAAAGGGCCTGGTCGTCGGACGGGGCGACAAAGTGCTTGTAGCCGTCCTGGGCGGCGGCGCCAATCTGCTGTCCCACAAATAGCCCATGGGCCGGATCCGAAAAATTCCCCCTGATGTCAATAAACTTTAGCTCCAGCTCTGCGTTGAAGTGAGACGAGGATTCCTCATTCCAGGCATCCGGGCAAGCTCCATTGCCAGGTTGGGGCCTTCCTCAAAGATGGGCAGTGATGCCGATAGCACGCCGATCTTTATCTTCTCGGGGGTCTGCGCCATCGCCGCCTCCGACATGCCGACGGCGGCCAAGGCTGCCACGGCTGCCACCGCTGCGATCAGCAGCCTGCCTGTGGCATGCGGGCAGAGGCGGCCTTTGGGCCGCGCGCCAGTCTTGCCTGCGGCGTGTCTGAAAGATCGTGCATGTATACTGCTACATCATCATTTAACCGGTCAATAGCATTTGTAAACGAGCAGGCGCCTCACAGATCACGAGCCGCAAAGCATGAACACGGCACCCTGCCTCGGACCCACCAAGGCGGTCAAAAGGCCCCGCTCGACGGTCCCCTAATCTGCAGACATATGGGAACCAAGCCGCCGCTACGACGGCCGCCTTCGCGCCCGGCGCGTGCCGCGCGCAGTCCAAGGCGTCAAGCGGTATGATCCGCGTGCCGGATTCAGGCGCCAGATGGAACTGGCCGTCATCGTGTCACCATCCAGTTCGCATACCGTGAATCATCCCGCCTGCGCCGCGCTCCCGCCAAGCCATTCCGCGCACGCCACGCTTATGCCGTCGGCCGACTCGCCTAGGAGTCGGCGCCCGGCCTCCGCCGTCGCGCCGGCCGGATCCCCCCAGACGCCGTTGCCGGTCGCCTCCGGGAACGACCGCTTTGCAAGCTCGGAGATCTCCCGGACTCGCTCCGGCGGCATCCCGTCCGTTACCAGCCCCTTCTGCGCCAGGTCCATCCTCACCGAACCGGCAGATATTGCCAGCATCATGGAGGTCTCCGCAAACCCGGCGTGTCCCAGCTCCTGCTGCCGCTGCATGTAGCGCCAGTAGTGGAACACCCGAACTGCGGGCCCGCCACCGTTGCCGGTCGAATCCTTCACCAGGCGTTCAAGCCTGCCAAGCGCCTCCATGTTCCCGTGGTGCCCGTTTATTATGATTATATTACAGATGCCGCTCCCGTACAGCGACCCGCACAGGTCCGATATCATCCGGGACAGCGAGTCCGGGCTCGTGCTGGCATTGAAGAGCGGCGCATGCTCGTACGACACACCGTACGCGATAACCGGCATCAGCAGGTAGCCGTTCTGCTCGGCCACCATGCGGGACACCTCCGACGCGATGACAGAGTCAGTAGAGACCGGCAGGTGGGGACCGTGCTGCTCAAGCGAGCCGACGGGCATTACCGCTGTTGCTGCGGCAGCCACTGATGCACTATCTGCTGCTGCTGTCGTCGCCGTCGCGTCACGGATGCCGCCGCGCACGGTTGCCCGGATGCCCGGATCGGTCATCCTCCATGCTTCACGGCGCGCATCCACGGGCGTCACCTCCGCACGTGCACCTTGCGCCACCTGACCTCGAGCCTGCCTGCAAGGTGCATCTTCAGGGCCTTGAGGAGCAGCGCCGCCTCCAGGCGCTGCCCCCTCTGCTTTATCTCCGCAAGCGTGTAGTCGGGATCCGCCTCAAAGGAGTCCTGGAATATTATGGGCCCCTGGTCCAGGTCCTCGGAGACGTAGTGGGCAGTCACCCCCACTATCTTGGCGCCGCGCTCGTGGGCCTGCTCGTACGCCGACGCTCCCGGAAATGCGGGCAGCAGCGACGGGTGTATGTTGATGATGCGGTTGGGATACCTCCACACAAAGTTCGGGGTCAGTATGCGCATGTACCGCGCCAGTGCAATCACGTCGATGTCGTACTTTTTGCACGCGCGCAGTATGCGCTCCTCGGCCTTTGACTGGTTTCTCTCCTGTATCAGTACGAACGGTATGTGCGCGCGCCTTGCGACGGGGGCAAGCGTCCTCTCCGTGCCGATCACCACGGATATGCGGCCCGCGAGGGAGCTGCGCCCCGCGATTATGGCCTCGAGGCAGAGCGGCTCCCTTGTGACCATCACGGCTATGTTCTTCTCCGAGTTTGTCTCGTGGTGCACCGAGACCTCCATGTTCTGCTCGGAGGCAAGGCGCTGTATCTCCCTGTCAAGCCGTCCCGTGTCGACCTCCCTTGCAAACGAGACCTCCATGTGCATCCCGAAGAGCCCCCTGATGACGTTCTGGTTTATCTTCTCGACATTGCCGTCCTGCCTGAATGCAAAGTTGGTAAACGCGGCGACCACCCCCTCCTTGTCGGGGCCCACCGCCGTGATCCCCACGACGGTTTTCTTTGGTTTGCGGCTCATTATGGACGGTTACGGGGATGGTGTCGGGCATATTAACTCTTAAAGGAGGGGGCGGTCGGCGGCAGCCGGTTATTACGAGATATAAGGCGGCAGTACGACACAACTGCATGCCCCATGCTGCAGGAAAACGGCAGTACGGCGCGTATTATACAAAGCAGAGCCCGTTTGAACTCAGGCCGTTCAAGGACTGGGCTCGGAGCGCTGGCCTTGACGACTGCACGGTTCTAGAGCCCTTTGCCGGAGCTAACGACATAGTACGTATGCTGCAGGACTCCGACGCGTGCTCGAGGTTTGCATGTTACGATGTTGCAAGCGAGGCCGGACAACCTGCAAAAGACGGCATTCGGGTAAGACGCCAAGACACGCTTAGATCGTTTCCAACAGGATACCACGCATGTGTAACAAATCCGCCTTGGCTTGCCCGTAACTCCGCCCATCGTAGGGGCCTCGAATTCAGGGCGCCCCGCAAGTACGACGACGTTTACAAGTATGCACTGGAGCTGGCACTTGCAAATTGCAGCTACGTCGCTTTCATAATACCCGCCACGTTCCTCCGGAGCCGCCTATTCCGTAACAGACTGAAAACATTCGTACTGCTGGAGCAGAAACTCTTTACCGACACCGACAATCCCGTATGCCTAGCGCTGTTTACTCCGCGCCCGCAGCGGACTGAAGTATGGGCAGACAACGAATGCCTCGGATACCTTGATAGACTAGAGGACAAATACAACCTCAAAGTCCCGAACGCATCAGGTAGGCTCATACGCTTCAACGCCCCAGGAGGCGCATTGGGCCTGAGAGGAGTAGACAATACCAAAAAGGCGTCCATACATTTTTGCCGAGGCTCCGAGCTGGCGCACCGCACAGTCAAGCACAGCGACCGGAGCATAACCAGAATTGATCCAGGGGTCAGTGTGACATCGAAGATGATAGAGGAGTTGAATGAATTCTTATACAAATTCCGCCAAGACATACACGATGTATTTTTGGCCCCGTTCAAGGGGTTGAGAGAGGATGGGCATTACCGGCGGCGACTGGATTACGCTACTGCAAGGGGGCTAATTTCCCGCAATGTTTGACTACAATGGCAGAATCCGAGATAAGTGGCGCCTGAACTTTAAAAGTAACAAATTATCAGATGGGCGTATTAAATCATATTGTGATAGAACAGGATATGATCCGCGCGGCGTACAAGAAGATTGCCGAAGAGGAGGTGTTTCGATAGTGTTTTGTAGTGGATCCAATACGGCAGAATGTATTCGAGAAGATTGCTGCAGAGTATATCGAATCAATGGCAGGTGTTTCGCTGTTCAAAAAATATGGTGCCAACGATCTATTCATTGTTGCAGGGGCTCTGAAAGAGAAAAAAGAACTCAAGGGAATGAGGCCGGAATCAAAAAGCATTGGTTTTAGCTGGAAGTACTGCAGACGAGACTTTTATGCGTCCCACAAGTACACAGACGAGTCGGGCGGTGCGCAAGACAACCAATACAGAGATGTTCAGAGGTTTATTGAGGACGCCAACAAGATAGGCGGACAAGATGTTTTTGTGGCAATAGTAGACGGCGAATACCATAGCACCCGGGATTCACAATCCGGGATGACTAGACGTAAACGGTTAGAGCAGATGGCAAACCAAAGCAACGCTTTCGTAAAGTCCATAGACGAATTGGAAAAGTTTCTATCCAGATTTGGAGAGTCTTGACGCCAAAGTTATGTAACAAGCACAACCACGGCCACCTTTGCCAACATGCTGCCATACAAAGCACAGTGGCATGCAAAGAATAGCTCATGTTAGACTAAGATACGGAATGGTTGCAAGGCAGGAGTGGTGCGGGAGATGGGATTCGAACCCACGAACTCCTGAGAGATAAGGACCTGAACCTTACGCCGTTGACCAGGCTGGGCGACTCCCGCACAGGGACGGCGCAACCTGCGAAATATGTACTTTGAGATGGCTGCCCACGCTCATGCGGTGCGTGTTGGGAGGATTCAGGCGGAGGCCGGCCGCCCGGCACGCACGCCGTTGCCTCCTTATTGTTGCCGCCGCCGCGCCGTCCGCGCGGCCCCGGGTCAGCCCTTCTCCAGGCTCTCGGTCTTTTGCGGCCGCTCCGGTATGATCCCGTGGGGGCGGAATATCAGCACCAGTATCATGAGCCCTCCGAGCGCCAGATAGTCCAGCCATATGATGTCAAACGGCAGCAGTCCGTCAAGCGAGTCGTTGTAATATATGACCAGCTTCCTGATCGCCACGAACAGGAACGTCCCGACAAGGACGCCCTTGTTGTTGGCCATGCCGCCGACTATAATCATGACAAACGGGAGGAACGTCCAGTTCAGCCTGTCGTAGCCGAACGCGACCACGCCCTCCACGTACGAGGCGTACATCACGCCGCCCACCGCGCCGAGCATCCCGGCAAGCATCATGACCTTGAACTTTATCTTGACGGGATCGCGCCCGAGGGTCTGCAGCGCGAGGTCGTCGTCGCGCGTCGCCCTCAGCAGCCGGCCCACCGGCGACTTTGTAAAGCGCGCCACGAGCAGGTAGATTACGCCCGCGAACGCCAGCAGCACGAAGCTGGCCGTCAGGAACCTGTACTCGTTTGGCACGAACGCCAGCATGTCCGGCACCGAGATGCCCAGCGTCCCGCCTACCAGCGACGTGTGGTTGATCCCGATGATCCTGATGATCTCGCCGAACCCCAGCAGCGTGATGGCCAGGTAGTCGCCGCGCAGCCGGATTGCCGGGTACGCGGACGCCAGGCCCAGCAGCCCGCCCACGGCCACCGCCACGATCAGCGTGATGGCAAAGACGCCCAGCACGCTCTCCGGGTGCGCCTCGATGTACGCGTTTATCTGGTGCACGAGCATTATGTTGTCGTCCACGGGCTCGAGTGCCCCGTAGTCGACGAGCATCCCGAACACCATGAACGGGATGGTGCCCATGACGAACGCGCCACCCGCCACCGCAAGCACCTTTCCAAAGTTCGGCACCCCCCCGAACCCGAACTCCAGGTTGAGGCTGAGGTTGATTATCAGGTATACCGAGAATATGGCAACCAGGTCGCCTATGAATATTATCCCGGGGTCAAGCGCCAACGCCGTCCTCCTCCTCCCTGCGGTCTTCCTTCTCCTCCTCCGCCTTCTTCATGGTCATGTTCTTGCGCTTCTGGTACTTGGTGATCAGCTGTATGAGCCCTCCCGGCAGCACGAGCAGGGTCACGATCATGGCGATGAACGGTATGACGGGCCTGTACGGGATCACCCAGTACCCCAGAAGGTCGATCAGGATGCTGGTCCCCACCACCTCCGACAGTCCCACGAGAACCCCGCCCAGTATGGCCCCGTACACGCTAGAAAAGCCGCCGACTATGCTCCCCGCGAATATGCTCGGCAGCATTATGGCCGCCAGGCTCGGATCCCCCTGGAACCACATGGACATCAGCACGCCGGCCATGCCCGCGAGGCCGCCGCTCAAAAACCACGCAAAGCAGAATATCGTCCGCGTGTTGATGCCCAGCGTCTGGGCCAGCGACTCGTTCTCTATGGCCCCCCTCAGGCTCATGCCAAAGCTCGTCCGGTACAGCAGGCAGTACAGCCCGAGCGCCAGCCCTGCCAGCAGGACCAGCGTCACTACGAACACGAGCGGCAGCCCCCCGTCGCCGCCGATCACGATGTCCAGGCTCCGCAGCGTAAAGTCGCGCGAGTTGACCTGGTACGTGTTGCGGATCCCGTCCGCTATTATGTTCAGCACGCCGATCATGAACATGTCAAAGGCCAGCGTCGCGATGATCAGCGAGATGAGGGAGGACTTTTTCTTCTGCAGTATGCGGATTATCCCGTAGTACATGAACAGCGCCAGTGCCCCGGAGGCCGCGAACGCAACCGGGAGCGCCAGGTATACGGACACGTCGAGCACCTTTGCCATTATCAGCGCCATGTACATGCCGAGGATCGCAAACGAGGTGTGCGCAAAGTTCGGGACGCTCGTGATCTTGTACGTGAGCGAGAGCCCCACGCACAGCACGGCGAGCACCGAGGCGTATATCAGTCCGTCGAACAGTATGATCGTCATCGGCTCATCATCACATCCCCAGGTACTTGGACGCCAGGTCCTTGTCGTTGAGCAGGGTCTCCGGATCGCCGCCGTACACGACGTTCCCGCTTGCCAGCAGGTACACCTTGTCGCAGTTCCTGAGCGCGTGCTTTACGTTCTGCTCGACCAGCACTATGCAGTTGTCGTGCTCCGCGTTGAGGTCCTTGATCTTCTCTATTATGATGTCCGCGTTCTTGGGCGAGAGCGCCGCGGTGGGCTCGTCAAATAGCATTATCTTGGGGTTGTGCACGAGGATCATGGCCATGGCGAGGAGCTGCCGCTGCCCGCCGCTGAGCGTTATGGCGGGCCTGTCCAGGAACGGCAGGAGCTCCGGGAAGTGGTCCATGGCCCTGTCGGCCCTGTGGCGGCCCGCCACCACCGCGAGGTTCTCGCGCAGCGTGAGGTCCTGGAAGACGTTCTTCCTCTGCGCCATGTACGATATCCCGTAGTTCAGTATGGCATGGGTCGGAATGCGCGTGATGTCGCGCCCCAGAGCCCGTATGGAGCCGGACTTTACGTCGCACAGCCCGAAGAGCGCCTTTAGCAGCGTGCTCTTTCCGGACCCGTTGGAGCCCACTATCGCGGTTATCTTTGAGACGTCGGCGCTAAAGTCCACCCCGTGCAGCACCTGGTTCTTTCCGTATCCGCAGGCCAGCTCCTTGATCTCTATGGCGGGGTGGCCGCCGTCGATGTCCGGCGCACTGTCGCCGCTGCTTGTGGCGCCCCCCGCGTCCTGTGCAAAGGGTGCCCCCTGGTGGTCGTCGCCGCTACTTGCCAAGGTACGACTCCTGCACCTCCTTGTTGTCCAGTATGCGGTCGGGCAGGTCGTGCGCCACCACCCTCCCGTCGCCCATCACGAAGACATAGTCGGCGTAGTGCAGCGCGATGTCAAGCCGGTGCTCTATGATCAGGAACGTGACGCCGCCCTTCAGTATCTCCTTTATCTTCTTGAAGATCTTGTGCGCCAGCGTGGGGTTTACGCCCGCTATCGGCTCGTCGAGCATGATTATCTCCGTATCGGCCATCAGTGTCTTTCCCAGCTCGAGCAGCTTTATCTGCCCCCCGGATATCTCGAAGGACAGCTTGTCCCTGAGCGGCAGCAGCTCCAGCGACTCGAGGATGCCGAGGGCCTTCTTTGTCTGGCTCGCCTCGTACGACTTCCACTGTAACGGCACGAGCGCCTTGCGGAAGCTCTCCCCGGGCTCGGGGTGCGCCATCAGCATGTTCTCCATCAGGGAGAGTCCCGCAAAGTGCTTTGGTATCTGAAACGTCCTCATGATGCCGTGCTCGAATATCCGGTGGGGCGGGAGGCCGGTGATGTCCTTGCCGCGCAGCGTGACGCGCCCCCCGTTGGGGGCCCAGAGCCCCGATACGGTGTTGATCAGGGTGGACTTGCCCGAGCCGTTGGCCCCGATCAGCAGGTTGATCTTGTTTGGGTGGAGATCGAGGGTGGCGCCATCCAGTGCGTGAAGCCCTCCAAAGGACTTTCGAAGTTCGCTGACTGTTAAGAGATTCATTTATTCATAATCTCGCCGGTGGCCGCATTGTACCTGGCTGTGGCAAACCACTCGCCCTCAATGACGGACCAGAGCTCATAGTCTGATATGGCCAGGTCGCCGGCCTCGTTGAGCTGAACCGTCCCGAGCGCCCCCGTGTATGCCATGCCGGTGGCCGGAAGCTGCTCCTTTATGTCCAGCGAGTCAAAGCCGACCTCCTCCATGGAGAGTCCCAGCACCCACACGCTGTCGTACGATGAGAAGACGTAGTTGTTGCTGGGCGTCGAGCCGGTCAGTGCGACAAAGTCCGCCCTGAGCATCTCGGAGACCTCGTTGTCGGATGCGGCAAACTGCGTCGCCACGAATTTCGTGTTGGTGGCAAACTCGGCGGAGCGCGCGTCCTCTACGAGCGGGGCGGCGCCGGCGTTGCCGTCGGAGCCGAACCACGGCACGGAGTTGAGTGTGTCGTATTCGATGGCGGAGTTGAACAGGTGCACCACCTCGTCGAAGCCTATCACGAATACTCCGACCTCGCCGGCCTCGTAATTGGCAAGCTGCGCGTCGACGGCCTTGGAGAGCACCTCGGCCTCCGTGGAGAACGTGGTTATCTCCGGGTTGTAGCGTATGCCTTCCGCAACGATGCCGCCAATCTCCGTGAACGACTCCTGGGTTGACTCGAACAGTCCGTCGCCCCACACGTCGCCGCGGTATATCGGGACCACCACCTTTATGCCGCTGTCTGCAAGCAGCGTGGCGACCACCTTGCCCTGCTTTGTGTCGTCGGGGACGAACCTGAATATGTTGTCGGCCACGGCCAGCTTTGGCGACGTGGATGACGGTGAGAGTATAATCATATCATTGGAGTCCGCATACGACATGATGTTGCGGGTCTCCGCACTGGACTCTGGGCCCAGCGCGTACTTTATCCCCTTTGAGTTCAGGGACTGGACCTTTTCAAGCGCGACCACGGGGTTGGACTGCGTGTCCTCTGCCACCAGGTTCATGCGCCAGTCGGCACCCTTTTCGGCCAGGTACTCGTTAAAGTCCTCGACGGCAAACTCGAGCGCGATCTTGTTCTCGTTGCCGTGGCTTGCCAGGTCGCCGGTGGCGGGCAGGAGCACCCCCACGTCAACGGTCATGACCTCGGTATCCTCCATCATCATAGTATCGCCGGCGTCCATCGCCTTCTTCATGATCTCGCCGGTGGCCGCATTGTACCTGGCTGTGGCAAACCACTCGCCCTCAATGA
>JAPPIP010000089.1:24358-24694 GCA_028820595.1 Nitrososphaerota archaeon
TGCCAGGTCGCCGGTGGCGGGCAGGAGCACCCCCACGTCAACGGTCATGACCTCGCCGGGCTCGCCCCCTGTCATGTCTGGTTCTTCAACGGGCGCCTCGGGTTCTACGGGCTCAACCGGTACCACAGGCTCCACGGGGGGTTCAACGGGCACGTCGCCGTCTCCGCCCATCGATGCCGCAATGGCCACGCCTATTGCAATCGCTATTGCAGCTCCGATAATGCCATATTTGGCTCCGTTATTCACGTCACCCCTGTCAACTTTGCGTTTATAAAGATTTACACGTCGATGGCGCTGTCCACCCTTTCACCGTCGAGATCGCGAAAAGCTTAAAGA
>JAPPIP010000110.1 GCA_028820595.1 Nitrososphaerota archaeon
CAACCAGAACCATGGCAGACGATACGCAGACGAGCCATATAGGTTTGGCGCTGTTAGACGCGTGCCTGATTCGTATGAGCCCGAGTCAAATCAGCGCCTGGCGTGCGGTAACGACCCGGCCACCGACGGTTTTCGTTTTGGCGCGGAGGGTGGGCGCAGCACACATGGCCGTCGCGCCCGCGACGGTGGCGGGAATGCGATCTTGCGCCCCTCGATCATCCCCTTAATAGCGGCCCGCCGCATGCGCCGCGATGGAATGCAAGGCCTGCGGCTGCACGACGTTCACGGAACTCGGGAAGCTGGGCAGCAAGGACTGGTATCGGTGCCGCGACTGCGGACTTGACCAGACGGCCTGATAACCGGCTTGGGAATCAGGCAAACTCCTCGAGGGGGCGCAGATTCAGCCGGTCCAGCCGGCGCTGCCCTGCCAGCATGCGCCGGTCGTCCGCCGTCTTGGCCTTGTGACATTTGCTGCAGAGCGTCTGCAAATTGTCGCGGTCCCACGGGTCGCCGCCGTTGCATATGGCAACGCGGTGGTCGACGTGCAGCAGGTACGGCACGTACCCGCCGTCGGAACCGGGACCGTCGCCGCACTGCACGCACCTGTACTGGTCCCGTTGCATCACGATCTGCCTTATGGTCGACCAGAACTCGAACTGGTCCCACCACATATGGCGGTGCTTCTTGCTGCACGCCCACGCGTCTTGGTACCTGCGCAGCCCGCGCGTCGTGGGCTCGGCGCCGCACCAGCACTTGCCGTCGTGCAAGTTGTTCAGTGCCGTCTGCAGGTCCATCCCCTCCGGCCAGTTCCACACTATGTGCTCGACCGACCGGCCGCCGCTTGCGACCAGTGAGGGCGTCTCATGTCTGTACATCAGGTGTATGCCTCCAGCGAGCTGAGTATCTTGTGCTTTTCGCGCTTGCGGCGGCCGGACAATTCGCGGCGATCCTCAGCGGTCTTCTTCTTGTGGCAGTCGCTGCACAACGTGCGCAGGTTGTCCCGGTCCCAGAAGGCGCCGCCGTTTGACACGGCGGTAATGTGATCCACCTCCAGCCAGTTGTAGCTCAGGGTTCCGTTCCTGTACTTTTCCACATGCCCGCACATCTGGCACGTGTGCCTGTCGCGACGGATGACCTCGAGGCGCACGGACACCCACCGCTCGAACTGTGACCACCATACGGCGGTGTGGTCCGTGCTGCACGACCACCACGCCGAGTTGCGCGAGGGCTTGCCGCACCAGCACTTGCCGTCCCGGAGGTTTTTCAGGGCGGTGTGCAGATCCAGCCCCTCCGGCCATGTCCAAACCACGTGCTCGTACGGCCTGCCGTTGGCGGAACCTATGCAGCCCGCCAGCGAGGGCGTCGGGTAGCCGTAGGGCATCTACCGCGCACCCGCCCGGGACGCGCTCGTGGCGGGCGCCACCGCCGTACTGCGGGCGCCCTCGGCCACGGCAGCATCCGGGGCGTGTATTGCCGACGGCAGCATGACGACGGCCGTGCGCAGGCCGCTGGCGCACACGTAACTGCCGTCGTTGCGCAGCCTCACCCTCAGCATTCCGTCGGTGTTGAGCGTGCTGTCCTGTGGCACTGTATCACGCCCCGTACGAGCCGTCCTCGTCCCTGCGCTTCCGGCCGCTGCCGCCGCCTTCCTCCACGCTCTCGCTCCCCGGGTCGTTCATCACGTCTTGGTGCGTCTTCGTACAGCTGCAGTCCAAGCATCCGGTCCCGTGTCCCTGTTCGTCGTCGTGCGACGTCGCCCAGTGGCCGCAGGCGCATTTGTATTCGGTCATGCCATCACCGCCCGCCCATGCCACCACCTAGCAGCCGCCGCGCTCGCCGCCCTCGGTCATCTCGGCATCGGTGCGCTCCTTTCCGCATGACGTACATGTCGGCATGCCGACAATGGAGGACGGGGGATAAAAGGCCCCGGCGGTCAGGTCGCGCAGGCGCATTCCGCAAAGTCCTGCGCCTTCAGGATCATGCAGCAGCCGGCGCACTGCTCCGCGTCTATCCGCACGCCACACCCGGGGCAGGCCGCCCCTGCCTGCACGCGTCCAGTTCCGTACGCCGCACCCCGCAGTCGGCCATGCCATGACACCGGGCGAAACAAAAAGCGGATGGACGTTCAGCAGCTCCGCTGCGCGAACGAGTTTGCCGGGTTACCGCACGTGCACTTTTCCGAGCCGCATGACTGACAGTAGTTGCGGCCGCACTGCGAGCACTCCCAGTAGTGGGGCTGCCCGTCGAGGGTCGCGCCGCACGAGTCACACTCCATGGCACGAGTACCTGCGGGGCAATAAAAGGAGGACTTGGATCGAGGTGGTGCGAGCGGAGCACTGCTCCGACGCCTGTTAAAGCAATGAGGTCCATGCTTTAACGCGGTGCTCCGGCATCAAGGCATCGTTTAATCAGACATGTTCCAGGCCGGCGTCCCTGGCCGCGTCCTCCAGCGGACGCTACGCGCTCTCGCCTGGCGCGTTCTCCGTCCACGTGTGCCCGCAGTTGGAGCACTTGCAGTCGACGCTGCAGTCGGCATTATTGTACGTGAGCGCTGGATTCTCACACTTGGGGCACCAGAACGTCATTACATCAGATCCCCCGACACGTGCTCTTTTCCACACGCCTGGCACTGGCAGTGCTCGCCAGCGAACACGCGCTCGCCGTCGGATGCCAAGTCGCACGGCTGGTGGTCCTGTCCCTTGCCGTAGCAGTCTCCCCCGCAGTCGGGGCATTTCAATGGCATGCACGTAACGCGCGCGGCGCTATAAAAGGCGCATGCGGCTACGGCCTGAAATCCCACGCGGCGGCCAGCTGCACGTCATCGAGGAACGGCCGCGCAAACCCGCCCGTACCGATCCGCCCGTACCACATGTCGAGGCGCTCCAGGAACTCGTCCATAAAGTCGCGCGTCCTGGCCGTGAACACCTGCATGGTGTCCTTCTCGCTTGACACCATTATGACGGCCTGCTCCACCGCTATGCCGGACAGTCCCTCGTACATCATGGCATACGCCGCCGCCTGCAGGTAGTAGTCGTGCATCCGCTCCGGTTCCTGGGGGGCGCGCTTCGTCTTGTAGTCGATGATGCTGGGCACGCCGTCATACTCGCCTATGCAGTCCGACGTGCCGGCCAGGCGCAGGCGGTCAGAGTGCAGCACCAGTTCGGTGCCGCGTATGTTGTCGATGCGATCCAGGTGGGGCAGAAAGTTCTCGTGGTGCGCCCGCGCCATCAGCCTGAACGGCTCATCCGACTCGTCCGGCGTCATGCCGCGCAAATAGTATTCGTTCAGCAGGTGGGCCTGCGTGCCGACAGTAGCCGCCTCGCGCGTTATATAGTCTGCCACCGCGTAGCCGACTGACCTGCGCCACTCCTCCAGGTGCATCGCGTCCTCTTCCGGCTTCGTGCCGCCCAATACGGTCGTGACCGAGCCGTACGTCTGTCCTTCCGGCGTCACGTACCTGTGCTCCGGCGTCATGCTGGCAACCGGGCCGCCGATCATGCTGGGTATGTGGCGGAATGGCGGACGGCGCTGGCGGGCCTGCGGTGCGGACGCGCCGCCGGTTTCCGGGACGGCAGCCGGTCCGCCGTACTGCTCCGGTATGGGGATGCGGCCGCCAGACGGCTGCATCCTGCCGCCCCGCTCGGGCGCCCTCTCAAGAATCATGCCGATCACTCCTACTGTGCCGCGCCCGCGGGCGCCAAGGTACTGGCCATCGGGTGCAGCCTCTTACAATTATAGCACATCCACAGGTCGACCCCGACGGACTGCGTGTAGCCGCAGTCGGGGCACGTGCACAGGCTCTTGCCCGTCCCGGTCTCCGTCCTGACGGCGCCGGCGTCCACCAGCTGCTGCTTCTTGCACCTGCCGCACGCCCACTTTACGTCCGACTTTACGGCCTGCACGTACCCGCACTTCTTGCAGGCCAGTAATTTTTTTCTCATATTTTTTCTAAAATGTTTTCTAAAATTTAAACATACAGGCGTGGCCTGGGCAAAAAAATTCCTACTAAATTTTAGCAGGAATGTTTTTGTTCCTACTAAATTTTAGCAGGAAATTTTTAGGCACGGCGCCGGGATCAGGCGGATCAGCGGTGCGTGGTGGGGGCTGGAACCGCCGCCGACGTGAAAAAACAGGAGGTCAGCCCACAGGCACCGCGGCCACGGCCGCCGGCCGCCCTGCAGCCTCCGGTCCTGCAGCCGCCTCGCGTCCCATGGCGGCGGCGTCCTCTAGTATGCGGTCGATCGCCTCGCGCGTGCGGTCGATCACGCGCATGCACTGCCTTCCCAGCTTCTCGCCGTCCGACTTGTCGCACCCCGCATATCCAGCGACATACATGGCCGTGTAGCCCGCGGCGTCTATGCCGTACATGTGCGCCAGCGCGCACGCCCCCATCTGCGCCACCGTCTCCTGCACCGGGTCCTGCCCGTGCTTTCGGTCCTCGCGGTCCCGGAGGTCGTACCAGTGCACCAGCTCGTGCAGGTAGACATCGGGGGACTCGCTGCTGAGCGTCATGCTCTTGCGCTCCACGCTCATGGAGCCGTACTCGCCGCCCGCCGTGTTCATGTAGCGGACATCTATGCCGTTGTACGCGGCCAGCCCGAAGAGCGGGGGCATCTGGCGGGGCTCGTACTCTTGGAGGGGCGCCCCGTCCGTATCCTCGTACCTGAAGGCCGGCAGGGCCCTGAACCCCACGACCACCTTCCGCTCTTCGTCGTCTTCCCGGCAGTCCTTCACGCTCACGACGCGGGGCGCCAGTATGTACAGCGCCCTCACTCCCTTGCGCACGTGCCGGCCGGCTTCCGCCCACTGCCTGTAGCCGCGGGCGTCAGTGATACCTGACAGCAGCATGAGTATGCGGTTGCACCGGCTCCACTTTGCCGACGGCACGTCGTCGGCACGTATGTAGGACTTTGCGATTGCCTCCGGCAGGTCGCCGGACGCCATGCGCGCCACCAGTCCCTCGAGGACAATTCTTGCATTCTTGGTATTACTCATACTTACTATTAGGAACTATTAGTATATAATAGTTTATTTGATTTCCTATTAGGATATGCGCGGCGGGCTGGGCGGTGGGGGTGTTTTTAGCGGGACGCGATGCGTGCGGGTATGAGCAGGACGGGAACCGCGGCGGGGGGCGGCGGCAGGAAAAGGAGGGGCGGGAAGGGGCGCGTGTCCGCCGGTTCCGTGCAGGGCGGCGGCCGCGCGGTACGCATACTGATGAAGTACGGGGCGGTGCGCAGGGCTCACGACTGGTTCGCCGAAAAATTTGCGGCCGACGTGCCGGCCGCCGGCGTGGCCGTGTCGCCGAGGGTGAAGGCGGCCGAGGCCGTCGGGCAGGTGGCGTACTCCGCGCCGCCGTCCGTGGCGGCCGCGGTGCTGCTGTTCCTGATAATGGGTAGCCCGCTTGCCCTGGCGTGCATTGCGGCGCCCGCCCTCGTATACTTTGCCCGCCTGTACGGGCTGCGCGACAAGATACGCAGGCGGGCGCAGGACGTGGAGTCCGAGCTCTTTTTCTTCGTCATATTCTGCGACATCATGGAGAAGACGGGCCGTGGGCTGTACGGGGCCTTTGAGGCGGTGCACGAGTCGGGACCGGAGCCAGTGCCCGGTCCCGGGGACCGGGACGGCAGGCAGGGCGGCAGGCAGGGCGGACAAAAGAAGCAGGACAGAAACCTGTTTCCCGCCCTGCACCGCGAGTCCCTGATCATACGCCGCGAGATGCGCGTGTTCGCCCGCTCGTTTGTCGACATGCTGCACGAGCTGGGCTACATGCACCCCAGCACCGCGTTCCGGGACTTTCTGCGCGGGTATGCAATCTCCCAGAGCACCGGCGGCGTCGGCACCGCCTCGTACCTGTCCGAAAAGCTCAGGGAGTACCACGTGGCCGCCAGGCAGCGCATGGAGTCATACGTGTCCACGGCCGAGATGCTCGCCACCGTGGGGTCGTTCGGCCTGGTGATGTTCCCCATGTTCGTGGTGGTGGGCGGCATAATGATCGACGGCAGCACGCTGCTGTTCATGTGCGCGTTCGGCATACTGCTCATCCCCATCATGATCATGATGCTGATCAAAAAGGCCGCGTCCGCATCGCCCGTTCCGCCGCCGTCCGTGAAGCTGGACAGGCGCCCGCTGATGGCCGGGGTGGCGGCCGGGGCGGCGTGCGCCGTCCTGCAGGCCGAGTGGTGGATGTGCGTTGCCATACCGCTTACCGTATGGTCCTTTGCAAACCACTTTGCAAGCCGCAAGCTCATTACGGGCGCGGCGGGGCTGGAAAAGTCAATACCCTCGTTCATCCGGGACATCGGGCAGAAGACCAGGTCGAACCCGAGCTTCTTTGAGGCGTTCAAGTCGGCGGAGCGCGCCGCCCCATATACCAAGCAGTTCAACGGCGTGTTGCGCAAGGTCAGGTCGCGCGTGGAACTGGGAATCACGATGGCGCAGGCCATGCAGGACATTAGGACTGGCTCGTGGCTCGCGGACTGCGTGATGCGGCTCATGGCGCACGCGTCAAAGAGCGGGCCGGTCACGCCGGCGGTGCTGGACAGGCTGGCGCTGTTCTCGTCGCAGTACTTGGAGACCAAGCAGGAGATGGCGAGCAAGACCGTCAATTCCCTGATGACCGGATACATGGGGTCTATCATAGTGGTCATGATGTTGCTCATGATACCGAGCATGTCGTTTGACCAGTTCGGGGCGTTCGAGGACATGTTGTCCACCAGTACCAGCGGCGTCAACCTCACGGACCCCACGTACGACCCGGGCTCGCTTGTCGCCGACCTGAACTTGGTGCTCGTGGTGGTGGGCGGGTTCTGCAGCATGATGCTGGTCACTCAGATAAGGTACGGCACGATCCTATACTCGCTGCACACGGGCGCGCTGCTCGCGGCCGTCACCGCACTGCTGCTGTATGACGAGTACGTGGGCGTGTCGCTCGGATGACGCGTACCGGGCGAGATTCGGAACCTCCTGCTAACGTGTAATTTTGTGGAAGGAATTCTTTCCCCAAAATTACATCAATGTGGGCTGGACCCCGCTAGAATGAGAACGCGTACTTTCATACAGCTTAAAGCCAGCAGAGGGTGGACAGGGGCATGACAAAGACAAAGTTCACCCCCGACCAAAAGATCCAGATAGTTCTGGAGTCTATCAGGACCGGCATAGGAACGGCCGAGCTGTGCCGCAGGCACAACGTGCACCCCCCGACGTTCCAGGCATGGAGGCAGAAGTTCATGGACGCGGGCAAGGCCGGACTGAGCCGCTACGGAAAGAGCGACCCGGCCAGGGCCATCAAGAAGGAGAACGGCGATCTCAAGCGCATCATAGGCGAGATGACGATCGCCAACGACGTTCTAAAAAAAACCTTGGAGGCAGGCAGAGACTGGGCGCGGCCAAGCTGATGCAGGAACAGATGAGTCTGCGCCGGTCCCTGAAGTATGCGGGCGTCTCAAGGCGCCAGTGGTACTACGAGCCCGCGCCCCGGGAGATCGCGCCGAATCCGGATGTCGTGGACGCGGTACGCCGCATAAGCAGGAGGCGGCCCACGTACGGCACGCGGCGCATGGCCGCCCAGATAGCGCGGGAGACCGGGACCCCGACAAACCGCAGGCAGGTGCAGCGAATATACCGTAAGATAGGCCACATCCGGCCGCAAAAGAAGAAAAACGAGACAGTCCGCGCCGGCCGCAGGCTCTTCAAGCCCGAGGCCCCGAACCGGCTGTGGAGAACCGACATCACGTACGTCTGGTGCGGCATCGACGGGTGGTGCTACTGCTTCAACGTGGTGGACTGCTTTACGCGCAAGTGGATCGCGTACGCGTTTGATGTCAATGCCACAAGGGACGTGGCAGTCGACTCAATCACAAACGCGGTCGCCGCGGAAAAGCCCGACTGCCCGCGGCTGCGGCTGCGGACGGACAATGGCAACCAGTGCACGAGCCGGGACTTCAGGCTCGCGGTCCGGGCCCTGGGCATCGGCAGGCACGAATTCATCTGGAAAAACACTCCGGAGCAGAACGGGCACGTCGAGTCGTTCCACAAGACACTCAAGAAGGGGTACGTCTGGCCCCGGGAGTTTGCCAACTACCAGGAGGCAGAGCAGGCCATCGCGGAAGCCTTTGCAGACTACAACAACGGGAGGATCCACTCCTCCATCGGATACATGACGCCGGCAGAGTTTGCCGAACTGTGGGAGATGACAAATAAATGACCCGCCAAACCGTATGTAAAATCATGCCGAAAACAGTAACATTTTGTGGGGTCCACTCCAAAATATGCATAAGATAATCACTGCCATTGTGGGTGCCATGCTGATGCTACCGGGCACATTCACGTTCGGCTATGGCGCCTTCGGAGATGACAAGCACGGCGTTTTTCCGCCTCTCACGTCGTTAAAAGAACAGCTGGTTAGCTACACGCACACACAGCAACTGGAATGTCCCAATCCAGACCATGTGCTTGTCACAAGGCCCAACGGCAAATGGGCCTGCGTGTATCCTGATACTGCAGCGTACCTAAAATGGGACATTGTCACGTTTCTAAAACCGGGAACGCAATTGATAACAACGCTTGTTTTACGAGGGGAGCAGTACCACAACGTATCCTACCAAATAACCAATGCAGACATCGAGTCGATCAGATGGGTCGAAGAAGGACCCGGCCTGTTTGTCAATATTACGGCAGCCGGATCCGGCGCGATTGTTCTGGGCGCGTCAATCAACAGCGGAGGCATATTTGAACACTACTGCGATCCTGCGCAGTCCTTTAGTGCCAATTTTCTAATTCTGATGAACGGCGAGGAGACAGATTTCCAATCATACGAATCTGGAGCCGATCTGGTGAACGTGGAAATAGAATTTGAGGCAGGGGTCAAGACTATCGAAATCATCAATCTCCGGCAGCTTCACATACAATGCTAAGGCCGGCATTCGAAGGTCGGGGCTTTGTCCAAAACTGCACGGATGTGTCGCATGCACGCTTTGGGTGCGGCGCGGGATTGGTATGACGTACACTCTACAGCGTTATGGTTCGGCAGCCTGCCTGATTTTAGATTACGTGTAAGGGATCAGGAATGTCTGTTTTTCAATATGTGGTATGAGAATAGCGCATTGTTTACATGCCGGTGGGAGTGTCAAACCGGCGCCACAAACTCCCTCACACCGTCCCTGCAGGTACGCTTGCCATTGTCCGGACCGTATTCAAAACCGCGCTGGCCGGGTGTTTTAACCATCCGGTATCTCTCGGTGCGTGCAAGCGCCTGCCCTCATGTCCCGTGTGCTCGTTGCCGCCGGCGGCATAGGCGCGGCGGCCGTAATGCTGTGCATCGTCGCCGTCACGCTCGTGGTCGTGTTCGGCGACGTCTCGGAGGCGTCGGCCGGCCACTCGGCCACCCGGTGCGTGCTGCGCGCGCACGGCGAGCACATGCCCGTCACGTACCTGGAACTGGAGCGCAACAACCCCGACGGCACGTACTACCCGGGGGACGCCTTCTACTATGTGTTCTGGTGGCAGGACAGGTCCGACCCGGGCGAGTGCTCCATGCAGAAGCCCATACTGGAGACCGAGGGGCTGTGGCTCAACCACACGAGCAGGACGATCGGGCCCTCCGACCCGCTCACGGGCACCATACGGTCGTCGGGGTCGGGGCCGGGCATGCAGCACAAGACGCTTGACACCTCGGTCAGGCTGGCGCCGTACACGAGCTACTACAGGACGGCCAGCGGGGGCGGGGGCGAGGCGTGCAAGACCTCGTTTGCAAAGCCCGGCGAGAGCTGGTCCATACGGTGGACAAAGCACGTCATATACGACGAGCCCTCCCTGACCAAGCAGCAAAAGTCCCCGGGGCTTACCGGCGCCGAGGCGGCCGGGGCGCGCCCCCGGGGCGACCCGTCGTGGACGGTCTGGGAACAGGGGGGCCGGGGGTCGGGGGGCGGACTCGAGCCCTGTCCGTTCAAATACGGGCAGGACCCGGACTCGGACGCCCCGCACGAACTGAAGCGCTACCACGCGTCGGGAAGGACGTTCTTCTACGCGACGACGCACGAGTGGGAGTTTTTCAACGACGTGAACGCCACGCACTCCCATACGTTCAACGTGACGGCCGACAACGGCACGCGGTCGGCATTCGACGCGCATGTGTCCGACGTATGCGGCAGCCTAGGGGCCGACTCGGGCTGCATGTACGGGACGGTTCTGGTCAGGCCGCACGGCGGGCAGGTCTGCCTGTACTCCGAGATAGAGCGCATACTGGGCCCCGGATGGATGTCAGAGCCGGACAAGGACGGGGACGGCATCAGGGACGCGGACGAGGAGCCGGAGGACGACCCGCCGCCGCCCTACCTGCCGCCAAACATACCGGCATCCCGGTACGCGCCGCCCGCGAAGGATGAATGCATATCGTCCGGGGTCGGCGACCCCAAGCTCCGACTGATCATAGGCGGATACTACTGGACGGCGCAGCACCGCGTGCAGTCCGGCATCGAGTATCCGATACGCGGGTACACGACCGTGACGGCCGACCGCAGTCCCGAGGTGAACACTGCACTGAACGCGGTGCTGACAAAGCCGTCACTGCTCCATGCGGACGGCGGATACGACGCCAAGAACCTGGACGGCACGTACTACCATGACGACCCCGTACACGTCAGGCACGAGCCGTCGTGGAAGTGGGCCGACGAGCGCGCGGCGCACATCAACTTCACGACGGTGCGCCTGCACAATGCGATACCCATCGATGACGAGTACGACTGCGACACCAAAAGGCAGGAGGAGGACGGCGTCCCCGGCGTCCCCGGCACGTGCCGGAACGTTACGTCCACGTCGTCGGACAGCTGGCTCAGGCAGGAAAGGCAGTACGGCAACGGCGACGGGCGCACGGTATACGTGGCGGGCACGGGGTTTGCGTTTGGCACGTACGACTTTGCGTACAACATGACGGCGTACAACCTGGGCGTGCCCGCGTCCACCAACAACGGAACCGACAGCATCAACGCCACGCTGGTCCCCTACGAGCCGGCTTACGAGTCCGTCTACTCGTACCCGGTGCTGTCCGACGCCCGCGAGTACGCCTTTGACGACAGGCGCGGCATAGTCGTAAAGTATGCGGGCGGCCTGCAGGACGGGACGGTGCACGAGCAGAGGAGGTCGTTTGTCAACTGGTGGAACGCGTCGGGCGGCGGGCACAACCCCTACGGCTACACGGAGTTCGACCAGAAGCACGTGCTGGCCGGCGGGCGCAGCGCGCCGCCCGGCGCCGAACCCGTCGTACTGGAGTACAATTACAACGGCGCGCAGTCCGCGATGTTCACCAGCGCGGGGTACGGCGTGCTGCATATGGAGTGGCCCGTTTCGGGGCACGTCTTTGCAGAGGTGGTCGACGAGCGCACGAACCGCACCGCACGCGGGGCGAACTTTGCCAACATAACGGCGCAGTCCGAGTTCCAGAGCGTGCAGTTCGCGGGACACCAGAACGTCACGCTCTTTTCGGACGCCATGCGCTATCCTGAGATGCCTTTCAGCAAGCAGGTGACTGTGAGGTCGGTTGACCAGCAGGGAAACATACAGTACGGCGACGCGCTCACCCTGCGCGTCACGCCGTACGGCGGCATAGCCGGGGACCAGGCCGACGCCGAGGACGCGTGGCGGGAGTCCTCCGGCGGGTGGCTGGACTGGCTGCTGGAACCGGACGGGAACGGCACGTCGACGACGGACGCCGGCAACGCGACGTCCCGACAGGCGCAGGCCCCGCAGCTGGAGCAGGAGGTGCTGGAGGGGTCCGAATACCTCGCGGACTACATGCACGACAAGATAATGCACGACACCGGCGGCGACCTCGTGGTGGTGGAGTCGGCTCTCAACGACACCCATAGTATGACACAGGAGTGGACCGGGCGCGGGCAGATAGACGCCACCGTACTGCGCACGTCGGCGTACTTTGCCGACATAGCCGTGCAGAACGACACGCTGGCGACCCCGCTCCCCGCGGGGCCTGCCTCTCCCGGTACCGGGGCAGCTGCAGAACCGCTTCCCATGCCAGACCTCGACGACCTGTTTGGCAGGCTGGCCGGCGAGCCCGAAAAACTGCGCATGTCTGTACCGCTTGACGTCGGACTCTCCATGCTGCCGCCCACCTCCGTATACATATCGGTGAACGGCGGGCCGGAGCGGGCGTCCCACCACAAGTACTACGCGTTCGGCGGCTCGGAGACCATCAGCATCAACGTGCAGACCGACAACGCGTTGGACTTGCGGAGGGCGGGGACAAACGGCTCCGCCATAGTGGTGCGGCAGCCGGACAACTTCGGCGTCATCACGGCCCTGGAGGTGAACGGCACGGAGGCGCGCGTGCGCTGCGCGACAGGATGCGTGCTGGCAAACATGCCGTCCAACGCGACCGTGAGTGTCTTGGCGTACAACGAATGGGGTGGGACGGCGAGCGGGCTCGCGGCGCCGGCGGAGGCCGCCGCGCCGGGCGTGGCGGAGGATCCCGCGTGGGCGCCGTTCGCGGGGGCCGTCCTGCTGCTGGCCATCGGCGCATACGCGATGAAAAAGCTGTTCGGGAAGAGCATGTTCGGCGGAGGCAGGTAGCTTTACTTGCCGCTCCAGCCGGGGCGCACCGACTCGTACGAGCCGCACTTCGGGCAGCGCACGTTGCCCCGCGATATGGTGCGCGACCTGGAAAACCATGACTTGTCGCACGCCAGACACTTGTGCCCCTTGATCGTGGTTGCCGCAAAGTGCTCGGGGTTGACCGTACTGCACTTTGGGCACATGGTCCTGTTGGCCCGCGGCTTGCTGCTGTTGCGCCAGACGTGCCCGCATTTGGCGCACCTAGTGGCCGGTATGTCCGTCGGCACGATGCGGTTCATCCTTGGGTAGGGGTTCTTCCCGTCGGCCATGACGATCACCTGCTACCGCCTCCCTCTTTTTTCCTTTTTGTTCCGACGGCCTTTGGCTTCTCCTTTGCCTGTCGCCCACCCGCCTGCACGTCGTAGAACGTCTGCGAGAACTTGACGTCGAACAGGCCCTCCCTGCGCGTGACAAGCACCACCCACCACGTGCAGTCCTCGCACTCCGCGTGGTATTCACAGTCGCGCGTGAACACGGACAGCTTGGAGCCACACGCCCAGCACACGGGAAGCTTTCCACGCGGGATGCATGCGCCCGTCTTGGAGACGGAGGCGGCAGCGTCGACGATCTTCCTGACCATGGCGTGGGCGCGGCGCCTGCCGGGCGCCATGTACAGCACGGTGGAACTGGAGAGCGAGGGGGCGGCGGCGGGGGTCATGGCGTTGGAACCCCCGTATCATCCTCCGCCTTTGTGATGTCGCCTTTGGCGTCGTTGCCGCCGGCCTTGCCGGCGTCGTCGACCAGGGTCGAGAATCCTGTCATCGCGACGCCAAAGAACACATCGTCGTAGGCCTTGTCGGCCTTGTCGACTTCTTTTCTGCCATACGCCGCGTCGTGGGCTGCGCGCCCCGCGGCGTCCAACGTGTCGTACGATACGAACGGCACGTCCGTCTCATACGCGTCGGGCCGGTCGGCGCGGTCGGCGGCCGACTTGGCCGCGTAGCACGAGGGCCGCCTGCAGTGCTCGCGCTTCATGCCGCCCAGCGCGCCGCCGCCGTCTATGCCGGCATCGGACGCCCAGTCGTGTGACGCGTCCCCCGTTCCGGCCGCCGCGCACGCCGGTTCGGCCGGGTGCACGCACTCCGTGAGGTTGTACATGCGGAAGTCATTCTCTATGGTGCTCAGCTTGCGCGCGCTGAGCAGCGTGCGGATGTCGCGGGCCTGGCGCATCTCCTCCGCGTTTGGCAGCAGGTGCCGCGGAACCTCGTACAGTCCGGCGTTCACGTAGCGCGTGCGGTCAGCGGGCGCGTCCTCCGGAGTTTTCCAGGAGCGCATCATGCGCCGCGCCGCGGCAAACATGTCACCGCCGTCCGAGTCAGGCTGCAGCAGCACTAGGTTTCCCGCTCCGTCTGACACCAGCAGCACGATGTCCTCCTGGCGTCCGCGTGGGTCGTCAGCCAACGCGCCCACCCGACCATTCGCGGAACACTGCTACGCATTCCATCGCGTCCTTGTGCCCCGAGGCAAAGTGCTCGGCGAATCCCTCGACAACAAGGCAGGCCGACCGCATGTCCCCCCGGCGCGCGTTGTCGTATATGGAGTGGCTGTACGACCTGCACTCCCTGCAGTAGGCGGCCTCGTTCTCGTGCGCGTACGAATCGGTGAACCCGTAGGCCTCGCCCACCGGGCCCAGCCGGTAGCTGCCAAGCATGGCGAACCGCACGTCGGCAACGATGCCGGCGGCCGGCCGCGGGCCGTACATGTCGCGCGCCCACCCGGGGCATACTGACTGCAGCAGGTCGGACGGCCCGCGCCTCTTCTCCGTGCTCATGGTGCGGCGGCCTCCATCGTCATTTTCCCCTCTGCCTCCTCTTTCCCCTTTTCCCTGAACCCCGTGCACTGGCAGCCGGGGAAGTCCTCGAGGACGCCGTGGCAGCAGTCGTACGCGTTGAAGGTGTGCTCTTGGCGCTGGTGGCCGCACCCCGCGCACTCGTCGAACAGACGCGAGTGGCACGGCGCGCATACGTCCTCCGAGTCCGGCGCGGGTCCCAGGCACACGACGCACTCCATCAGCCGGACACCCCCATCATGCCAGTGGTCGTCACGCCGAATACGACCATCGTGACGACAATGGTGATGCCCCCTGCATATACAACCCACATCTTCCAATGCAGCAGTCCCACGACGATCGCGACCAAGCCGCCTAATGCAACCGCGGCA
This sequence comes from Nitrososphaerota archaeon, assembly GCA_028820595.1. GTDB lineage: Archaea > Thermoproteota > Nitrososphaeria > Nitrososphaerales > Nitrosopumilaceae > Nitrosopumilus. Next base: position 14,785 of record JAPPIP010000110.1, read on the forward strand.
GGCAGTATGGCGAGCAGGAAGTGCAGTACGCTAGACAGTGACGGGGCGCCTGACGCGTATTCGTATGCGGGGTACGAGACGCCCGCCAGGACGGTTATAATGACAGCTACACGGATGATTCTCATTCTCCATCTCATTGTGATGGCAACAGTCAGCGTGGTTATGCTGGCAACAATCTCCACGGCCGACAGTAGGGAGATCATGGCCGAAGTCTCTGGCAGGACGAGGTTTCCAATCGACATCATTTGGCACCGTCCTCCTCGCGCTTCTCCCACCCGGGACGGTCGCACCTTGACCTGTCGAGGCTCATGCGGACTTCCTCCTCCTCCCGCCGTCGGGCTTTTTCTTTGCGCCGATGTGTCCGCTCTCGAGCTGGCGGCGGCGCGCCATGCGGTCCGGCCTCGCGGCCGTCGAGTTCTTTTCTGCCTGTGCGTGGAATGGCAGCGTGCCGTACGCGTGCGTCGGGTTGCCGTCCGCGTCGCGCGAGGCGGGGCGGCCGTCGGTGTGGCGCGTGACGTGGCAGCCGCGGCGCGTGCAGTGCTCGTCGGCCTCGTAGCTTGTGCTGGTACACCGCTTCCTGCCGGCGGGGGCGTCCTGTTCCGGGTACGTCGTGACAGAGCCGTATATTGCGGTGACTGAAAAGGCGTGTCCGAAGCGGCTGGCGCATGCGGGCGCGGTGCCGCGGGGCGGCGCGTATGTGGCCGCCGGTATGCGGCATGGTCTCGCGCTGCCTCTCGTATTTGTACTGCTTGGTTCGCTGCCGCGCAAGCCACAGTCTCGTGACGAGCCTGACGCGGAAAGAAGATGTCATGAGCCGGCCTCCGCAGTGTGGGGGTTGGGGACGGGTTCAACGTCCCTCCTGCGCGCGCCGCAGTCGAGGCAGATGGAGCCGCCCGCGCCGCTGTCGAGGTGCCATCGGTGCCCACCGGGGCGTTGGCCGCAGGCCTCGATGGCCTTTTCGGCGGCGGTCTTCCAGGGGGGCGCGTCGGAGGGCGGCGAACCCTGCTCGCTGGCGGGCATGTGGCATACGGCGCACATCTCTTGGCCGTGCAGCGCGCTGTACTTGTTGGTGTGCATCCTGCACGTCAATGTCATGACCCCCCGGCGGGACCGGGGCCCCTGCCCCTGCCGCCCCTGCCGCGGCACCGCGGACAGCACCCGCAGGGCCGGCTGACGCGCAGCACCCTGACGTACGGCCAGTGCCTCAGTGAAAATTCCATCACAAATGCGCGGTGTTCTGGCAGCCGCTCCGGGCAATGCCTGCCTTCGTGGGCGGCGTGCCCGCAGAGGGCGCACGTCCTGCCGTTCTTGCCCGCCCCGCCCGGGCCGGTTTTTTCCGTTGTTTCACTGTAACTGTTAACGTGGTTCTTGAAAACTGCTCAGTTTCAGGCATGGATAGAGCATCTGACGAGAAAAACCATCGAAAACTCAGGCAGGACGTTAACAGTTACGTTTCACTCTCTTGCGGCGGCGAGCCTGTCCACCACCCGGGCTGCTCGGTGTCGGCCTCCGTCAGTATGTCGGTGCCGTCTGACGGGCTACCGCGCGGCGCGTCCGCCCCTCCCCCGCCGCGCCCTGCCGCCGCCGCATCGTCTCTTTCTGCCATCCGGCTCACTCCCTTCCCTGCCCGCGGTTCTCCTGCCCGTTCCCGCGTCCGGCGGCGGGAACGCCGGCGGCTGCGGCTGCGGCCACCGGCTCCCCCAGCGCCCGCGTCAGGGACTGACGGCACAGCGCGAGTATGCGCAGGTCGTCGTCCTGCAGTCCCTCGTACCTTTCAAACGAGGCCAGGTCGTTTCTCGTCGCGCGTATTATCTTGGCCGCCGCATGCACTGTGTCGTCCTCCTCCGGCGCTTCCAGCATGCCGGCTGCCCGCCTGAGCGACCTGATGTCGGCGTGCAGGTGGTCCAGCGCCGTGGCGTTCTCCAGCCTGAGCTGCGTGCGGTTCAGCATGTGCTCCATGCGCTCGACGGCCCTGCGCACGGACTTGGCGGCCTCCGGCCCGCCGGGCGGCGACAGCATGAGCCACCACGGGAGCCGCCTCGGCCTTCTTGGCAGGGGGACGTACATCCGCATCATCCTCCGGGCCTCACCCCGCACCCGCAGTCAAGGCCGCCCTCGCATCCGTTGAAATGATGGTGGAACCAGGCGTGCCCGCAGCCGCTGCACGTGAAGGTGTTGGTGCATCTGCATTGCCCGCACCTGTGGTCGTCATGGTCGTATTTCGGGTGGCCGCAGCCCCCGCACGGCTCGCCGCGCGATATGATGTTGGAAGTTTCGTTGTCGCCCATCACGGCAGCGCCTCACTCGCGTAGAATCGCGCGCAGTCATCATCTGACGGGTTGTCGGCCGACGGGTGGACGGCGATGCGCACGCGGCGGCACGTCACGCACATGTACCATACTATGTCGAGCTTGACCCGGCGGCCAAAGTATTCGGACGCGGCGTTGCCGGTGCCGCGCCGCCGCCACATGTGGCCCCCTTCAAAGTGGTCGTTCTCGCAGGGCGGCACTAGGAAGTTCCAGTTGTCGACATTGCGGAGGAAGTCGCGGCGCTCCTTCGTGTCGGATATGGAACTGGGGGCCGTGGACAGCCAGTCGGCGCGCAGCTTGGTCATGCCCGGAACCTCCCCTGCCGCTCGCGCTCCCACCGCTCCCACTCGATGCCGGAGCAGCCGCATCCGGCGCACGAACGGTCTGGGTACGTCATCTGTTCCAGCCCCCCGGTTGCTCGCAGACGAATATGGTGCACCAGTCTATATCCGGCAGGACATCAAACATCACACCCAGTGCCAGGGCGAGAAAAAACGTACCCGCGAGCGCGGTCAGGACACCGCCCAGTATCGGGTGCCCGTGGTTGCGCGCGGCATGGAAGAAGGCGACGTACGAGACAAGGTACATCCACCCGCATGCTAAGAGCGCCCCGATGATGATGGCGAACTGCGTGCCGGTGTACGGTATGAGCGGCTCGGTCATGGTTCGTACTCCCCCTGGTAGTCCGGATGCCCGAGTTCCTTTAGCGCGTAGTGCGCGCCCGCCGCCGCGTCCGACCACTTCACGCCCACCGCATCCGAGTAGATGTCCTCCAGCGTCTTGATGATGCCGTCCTTGTCGAGTCCGCAGGTGGGGCACTTCTTGCCGGCATCCTTGTCGCGGGTGACTACACTCATAGCAGGTAGACTCCCCTGTGGTATGGACGGTATCCGACGTGGATGCCGCGGAGTACATTATAGCGGTCGCGGTACGACTCGTAGTCGTCGGAGCCGCGGGCAAAGTATTGCATGAGCGTGAGCACGACGGGGATCTCCGCCCGCCGGGATCTTTCGCACGCCTCGGCGTACTCCGCGGCGGCGCGCTCGAACCGCTGGATGAGGCCCTCCCTCTTCGGCCCGGCTTCCTGCTGAATGGAGCTCACCGCACAAACCTCCGTTCGCCGCCGCACCTGACGCATTTGATTATCGAGGTGCCGTCCTCGCCGTCCCAAATGTTGTACTCGGCCGACTTGCAGTAAGCGCACTCGCGCTTTACGACCTGCATCAAGCGGCCAGCACCCCCAGCGTATGCGCCTCGCGCGCGAGCCCGCCTGCGGAGCGCTCCCACGCGGGCTCCAGTTCGACCGCCTGTCCGGCGGATCCCGCCGGCGGCCTGATCATGCGGTACATCGTATACCTGCCCTCCGGGTCGGCGTCCTCGTGGGCCGCCGCGTGCTCCATGGACGCGTTGTGCGCGCCGTATGTCGCAACGGGAAAGTCCAGGTCGAACGCCCTCCACGAGCCGTCGGGGCACAACAGGAGGTAGCGCTTGCCCAGGGGGTGGTCCCTTGGCAGCGGGGTGTGCGCCATGTCGCGTGTGTGGGGGCTCAATCCGCAATCACCCCCGCGCAGATCTGCTTCTCGATCTCCGCATGCTTCTGTCGGAAGTGGGTGGTCATCGCCCTGGCGGCGGCCGACTTGACCTCCTTCATGCTGGGCCCAGTGTCCTGCATGCTGTGGATGCTGTCATAGTTGCGCAGGACGAGCCGGCACGAGTCGCAGTCGAGCAATGTTGTGACGTATCGCACGCCCTGCAGTGAGAGCCGCGCCATCAGGACCCGGCCTCCCCGGTGGGCTGGCAGCAGCCGCTGGTAGGATGCCGGCAGTCCGAGCAGTAGTTCCGGCCGTTGTCGCTGCAGTGGTACCTCGCTATCATGGCCATGCACGAGGCGCAGTATTCCGGCATGTCGGCCATCAGCCACCCGCCTCCACACACGTCTTGATCAGGGGCCACGCGTCGTTGCGGTACGCGTCATAGACGGTCTTGGTCGACATCTCCCAGACTGCACACAGTTCGATGCAGGAGCCGCCGGACTCGTCCACCTTGACCGCCTCGGTCCGCCAGAGCGTATGCTTGCAGTCCTTGTACTGCCGGAGCTCGTCGGCCGACACGCCGCGCACCCACTCCTCGGAATACTCGCGCGCCGCCGCGCCCGCGTTGTCGGGGGACGATGCGTTGAACCAGTGCCAGGCTCCGTCGGGGTGCAGCATCAGGTACTGCGCGGGTATGAAGCCGTCGGGGCAGCCGCCGGCATATTCGGAGGGGACGGGCATCAGGCCGCGCACCTCCGCTCCATTACGGCCGTGCGGACGTCGTCCAGTCCGCGCATCCGCCTGATGACAAGCTCCCTGTCATGGTGCCCGGCCAGGTGGCCGCCCATCACATGCCGTTCGACGACCTCGACGTATGCGTACAGGTTGGAGCGCGGCAACGCCATGGCCCCGTGCTCGGCGCAGCAGTCGACGCAAAAGTACGCCGGGACTCCGGCATCGACGATCTCAAGGACCAGTACCATCAGGCTACAGCCCCCCGTTTGCTTTTAGCCTCGCCGGGCATCAGGCCGCCACCCTCGCCAGAACGGCGACGCGCTCGCGGATTTCGGGGAACGTCTTTCCCTCGTTGTGTAACCTGCTCGCCTCCTTGCAGATCTTCTGATGCGTGTTGCCGTCGCCCTTCCGGGTGTTAATGCAGCTCGCGTAGCGGTGCCTGCCCTCCAAGCGGCAGTCCGTGCAGACGGCCCACTTCTGGCACCAGTTGTAGGGGCACCTGATGCACCTTACCTCGAACGCGACGCTCCGTTCATAGCGGAGTACGGTGTCGTCCGGGAGCACCTTGTCCGTGTACAGGGTCCACTCGTGCCCGTCGCGGCGCACCACGGGATGGTATCCGCGCTTTGGCGTGTCGCTCCTGAGTATGCGCGTGCTGCCGCCGCGGCGCGTCTTGCCGCAAAAGTCGCAGCACAGCAGGCCGTCGCTGTAGCAAAAACCCATCCGTCATCACGCTCCGTAAAGCACTTGCAGTCGCAGTCCTCGCACGGGGCGGGATCAGTTGACTTGTTGTCCATGTGCTCGTGGTCGTCAAGGCCGTGTCCGCACATGCAGTAGCGGTTCTCCGTGTACTCGATGTAATCGGACCAGTTGTCAATCAGGTCCGCGCAGGACTCGCAGGCTAGCAGGAATTCCTGGGCCTTGGGCAGTTCAACCGGGATCGCAAACGGCACGTTGCAGTGCATGCACCGGGCGACGGTGGTGGTCTGGGCGGTGGTCTGGGTGGACATCAGGCGCAGGACCCCATGGGGTTCGTGAGATCGCACGCCGGAAGCGGGTTGACCGAGTCGGTGGCCATCCACCACGACATCCTGAAGTCAGAGCCGCCGCACTGCGGGCAGCGCAGGTCGTGCCTCCGGGTTTCCTCCAGGCTTCCCATCTCCAGGTGGCGGCGGCACTTGCGGTTGGAGCACTGCGCCATCAGTTTGGGCGTCATCATGCGGCCGTCCACCGGGTTGGTTTCCGGGGCGCGCACGCATTCTACGTGCGCGTACGTCACTGTCTTGGCAGTGGCGGGCATCAGCGCCTTGCCTCCCTGCGGCAGTTGCGGCATATGCTGGAGCCGCCAAACCTGATGATGCGCCTGAGCATCTCAATGCTCCCGACCGCGCATCCGGGGCAGCCCTCCGTAAATGACCTGCCCTGGGGCCGGACGTCGGAGCGCCGCGCATTTCTGGGCGCGGAAAAAAACGACTCTCCGGTGAATCCGGCTTTTCTTACGGCCTGCCCGACAGACATGTCGGGCTCGACCGAGATAACTTTTGACACGCATTATGTTATAACATACAATATATAAATTATAGATTATTTTGGGATGCTCTTTGTGATACTCTAGTCACAATCCAGGATTTCCAGGATCCAACCGCACGGGCACTCCATGGCCTTCTACGGGCTGCCGAAATCGGAGGGGTAGCCGAAGTGCGCTGGGGTGGGTTTAAGGAGGAGGCGGCGGTTCCCGGTCAGGTTTCTTGGGGGCGCGCTTGCGGGAGGCGGAAGCCACTATCTGCCGCAGTTCCGGACCGGTGATCAGGCGGACGCCGGTCTTGTCGGCCAGTTCCCGGGCGGCCTTTGTGAACCCGTTGTTCGTGATCACCCAGGCCTCGTCGGCCTCGTAGTACTTTGTGCCGGTGTGCGCCTCCTGCACGGCGGACAGGCCGACCGGGCTTGAGTAGTGCTTTGCCTGCACGGCGATCCGCTTGCCGTTCTTGTGCAGCAACACGTCGACGCCGTAGTCCCCTGACGCCTGAGTGGCCTCCGACTCGTAGCCGAGACGGGTGAACAGCGCCTCCAGGAAGTGCTCGAAGGCGATGCCGTCCATCTGGTCCAGGTTCTGGACGCCCATCTCGAAGAGCACGCGCTTTGCGCGGCTGCGCCGGCGCCGGCGCAGTATGAAGAAGGCGGCGAGTGACGGAACCAGTATGATTATGACGAGGAACGCGAGTCCCGAGCTGACCTGAGTGTACGTAAACCAGAGGAGGAACAGCACGAGCAGGACGGCAATGGCCTTGGACCTGCGCCTCTTCTTTTTCTTCTTCTGTTCCCCGGGTGCCACGGGTTGTATGGGCGCGGCGGCTTTTAAGCCGGGGGTAGACATCGGCAGTGGGACACCCGGGAGACGCGACGCCGAGCGCGTGTACGGGCAGGTCCGGGAGCTCCTGGGGGACGGCATTCAGGAGACGTTTGCCATAGACGACGGCCTGTGGGGCACGTCAAGCATACTGACGGGGATTGCAGACTTGGAGCTGCCGAGGTCCCTTCAGGACGGCCGGCTGCGGTCGGTACTGGACGAGAGGATCAGGATGCTGCGCGGGAGGCTTGAACTGCTGACCGGGATTGCCGACGGCGTAGTGGTAGGGACTGCGGGCCGGGCGGCCAGCGGTGGGCGTCCACATGGACCGCGTGGGACTGCCCGACTCCTTTAAAACACCACGCGTGTATGCCAACAAGATGACGGACTTTTACAGCGCCGACGGCTACAACGACGCCGAAAGCATACGCGCGAGGATAGCATACCTGGAGGGCATGGATGATAAATATGCAGTCGACAACCCGGGTGCGCGTCAGGCATGCATAGACGAACTACGGGCCAAACTGGCCGACCTGGAGGAATGAACCGCATGCACGAACTTTCATACTTTTAAGGAAGGATGCAGTTTAACCTGCATGAATCAACAGGCCAAGGTATCGGTTGATGCCATACGAGAAAAGGTGTCAAAGAACGTGGACACGCAGTGGGTGATCGTATTCGGCTCGCAGGCGCGCGGGGACCAGCGGCCTGACAGCGACCTCGACATACTGCACATAGTACGCAAGGGATGCGACAAGAACAACGACATACACCACCGCGCGATAAAGGACGCGGTGGACGGGGCGGCCGGCGGCGTCAAGGATGTCACGATACTGGTGGAGACGCCGATAACGATACAAAAGTACGGCAACCTGTATGGGTCGACTGAGTACAATGCGCTGCGCGAGGGTGTCGCGGTGTATGAGTCCAAGAATGCGCAACATATTCACACGTATGAGATGTCCAACGCGGAAAACGCGCGTAGGTGGCTGTCGCGGGCGTACATGCACATACTATATGGGCGGCAGTTGGCAAAGTACAAGAGGCCCAGCGCGAGGTCGGGCCGCGATACGATGTGGAACCTGTCAGTCGGGGACTCGTTAAGGTCGGTGCTGTGCTCCAGGGGTGTCAAGTTTCCGTTCACGCGCGACGACCTCCGCAGACTGCACGGGTGGCTGCCGGACGGCGCGGGGGATGTGCTGGGTTTTGACACGGGCATGCTGGAGCACCCGGGGGAGCGCGACGCGGAGCGCGCATACAGCGCGGCCCTGACGTGGCTGGGGGACGGCGTCCCAGAGTCATTTGCAGTCGACGACGGCCCGTGGGACGTACTCGAGCTTCCGACGAGGATCGCCGAACTGGAGGTGTTGCGCGCGGTCCCGGCCGACCGCATACACTCGGTGTTGGACGAACATTACAAGATACTGCGCAGGCGGTACGAGATGCTGACGAAGATTGCCGACGGCGTGGCGGTGGAAGCCGCGCGTGGCGGTGGCGGTAGAGGCGGGAAGTCCGCCGGCGGCAGCTGAAGGACAGTGTAGCCTTGCACGTGTTAGGTGTTATGCGCCGGCTCATGCACCGGTCATTGATGCCTCACTGCCACCAGTTCCCACTGCCTCCATGTGCCGGTCTCCAGCGGCCTCCGTTCCTCTGACGCCTCATCTGGGTCGCCCAGCACGTCGAACCCCGCCAGGTGCAGCCTGTACTCGAGCTCGCGGTCCGTGAAGAAGTGTACGGGGAGCCCGGCCTTGGGGCCGTCATCGTACCGTATGGTGAGGCCGCCGAGTGAATTTTTCTCGATTACCTGGTGCCGGCGGTATATGTCGGTGCGCGCGGAGTTCACGCGCAAAAACAGCAGGCCGCCGGGGCGCAATACGGCTGCAGCGTGCTCGAGGTACCTGCGGGCCGTCTGTCCGTCGCCGTGCTGGAACGCCCGGATGGATATGATATAGTCGAGCGGGGCGTCCGGGCTGACGGAGAGAAAGTCTTTGCATGACACGCGTCCCGCGAATCCGGGGGCCTTTGAAAGCAGTTGCTGCAGCCCGGCTCCCGACACGTCGATGCCGCGGAGCCCCACGCACACGGCCGCCAGCGGTATGTAGTTGCGGCCGTTGCCACAGCCGACGTAGAGGCCGCGGGCCACTAACAGCCCGCGCTCGCGTAGTGTGTCTAGGATGGCGCGGGTGAACGGTATGGGTGGTTCGTCCTCGTATTTGCCTGATGCGTATTCCGCGTCCCAGGCCCGCGCTATGCCGGCGGCAACATCGTCATTCCTGAGGAGCATTCCACGGACATGCACTCGCGCCGCATAAAACGGTTCGCGCCGGATATACGGCCTGTGCTATCCTGTAAATAGTTCCACCTAGGCTTTTGCATGCACATCACTCTCCA
>JAPPIP010000094.1 GCA_028820595.1 Nitrososphaerota archaeon
GGAGTGCCGTTTGATCCGGGCGGTCCGGGCTGACGGGCTTCGGTTCCATCTACTGCCCATATCGTGTCTGGATGCAGGCCCGCGTCTAGGACGCCTCGTGCGGGTGAAATTCTAGGCAGGGTTATGACACTAACTACTACTGTCAAAATTTTAATACATTATGGGGCCAGAGAGAGACATGCGTACAGTTACAATTGAAGACTTGATCGGGAGGCCGCTCAACAGAACGGAAGAGAAGAACTCTCCCGGCAGGGTTTACGTGCAGGGACCCATGGACATCCCGCTCTCGCCACCAAGGATCTCAGTAGTGGGTACGAGGCGCCCCACCGGCGAGGGCGTCAAAGAAGCCCAAGCTCTAACCAAGATGCTCGTGGACAACGATGCCACCGTGGTAAGCGGCCTTGCCGCTGGAATAGATGCCGCATCACACAAGAGTACCATCGAGCACGGAGGTCGGACTGTGGCGGTGCTTGGCACTCCGCTGAACGTTACATATCCGGTGTCAAACCGGGATCTGCAGGCGCGTATTGCAGACCGACATCTGGTCGTATCCCAGTTTTCTGGCGAGCGCCCAGTCACCAAGAAAAACTTTGTTATGAGGAACCGCACCATGGCGCTGATATCGGATGCCAGTGTGATAGTCGAGGCGGGCGAGGACAGCGGCACCAGACACCAAGGGTGGGAGGCCATCAGGATGAAGAGGCCCCTGTTTGTGTGCGGGCCCGTAGCAAGACGGCGACCAAAATGGCTGGAAGAGATGGAGGATTACGGCGCAGTCACACTTGAGAATTACGAGGACATATTAGACGTTGTGCCACATAGCATCAAGCTAATAGACGTGTTTGGATGACCCTCTGTTCCATAGACCCCCCACAAGCAAGGTGTCCTGTATGCCGTTGACGGCCGTTAAGTTTGCCTCGTTGTTATCCTATCTTCCAAAACGCCGGTGGAATGAAGGGAATGCAGGAACAAATCCGGACAAGCTTTCTCAGGCGCACGAGTACATGATTGCATTAAAACAGAACCGGGTCCCACCGAGTGGACAGTACTCCCTCGCCCAGCTCGTTGCCAAGCAATGTGCAAGTTCTGGTACGTTCTCCGAATTTTTTTCCAGAGATACCGTTCTTGTCCCAGTCCCGGATTCCAAGCGTACTAGATCCGACACATTGTGGGTTCCACATGTCCTGGCAAGCGAGCTAAAGACGGTGGGTTTAGGGAGGGACATAGTGCCGTGTCTTCTGCGTACAGTACCGATACAAAAGGCAGCTACTAGCGCCTCGGGTCAGCGGCCGACAGTCAAAGAGCACTGTGACTCCCTTGAAATGAGATGCCTGTTTATGGAACCGCCTTGCATACTGCTAATCGACGACGTGGTTACGCGGGGGACAGCATTCCTTGCAGCATACTACAAAATCCACAGCGCATACCCTGACGCAGAGATCAAGGCGTTTGCAGCTATGCGCACAGTGCTATTCCCCGGAGAGGACGACTTCAGAGACGTGATAGATCCGTATGTGGGCACAATCGCGCCAAACAACTCCCACGCGTATCGATCGGGCAACAGGAAGGCGTCGTGATCTTCCAACGCACGGCGCCAAGATGAGTCCTCCCAGTGTCACATGTCCACGCGGATGAGCCTCTCCACCACCGCCCCGCCTGCCTATCGGCTGCTGCCTCTTGGCAATGGGGCATACGGATCGGAGCCGGGAGTGGAACGGCCTGTCCACCTTTGGATTTTTCAATGTCAGTTATCTTGCCGATATCGCGTCAGATATCTGGATCACCTTGGACACGTCCCCGTCTATGTAATAGTCGCACGACTTCATGCCGGACACGGGCTCGGCCAGCCCGCGGCCGCACAGCAGCAGGTGCATGCGCCTCGACCTCCTGGACGCGGGGTATATGCTGTCTGCAAAAAAGTTCAGCCCCTCGGCCGTGCTGGAGAACACGACCGTTACGAGCGGCCCGTCCTTGGGGCTCCACACCTTGCCTGCCAGCCTCTCAAAGTCAAGGTCAAACAGCACGCCGGCGGCCGCCGACATGTCCCCGAGCCCAAAGACGGCCCATCCGTCTGAGCGGTATATGGAACAGGCCGCGTGCGACACGGGCTCGCTGCGCGAGTCGGCCGCGATCACAAGCACGCTCCTCCCCCTCCCAAGGCCTGCGCGCGTGCCCGGGTCGCGGACCTCTATCTCATGCAGGGAGCGCGAGACTATGCCCCCCAGGTAATTCTGCTCGGCCGTCCCGATCTTGCCCGTCTCGTACATGTCGCGTATGGCGTCTGACGCGGGCAGCACCACGTCCAGCACCAGGCTTGTAGTGGAGGCCCCCGACCTGACGCAGTTGCGGACCACCTGCACGGCCCCCGACTCTGACGCGTTCCTGATGCACTCCATGTATGCGGACGCGGCCCTAAAGTAGTCGTCTGGAAACGCAAAGGACTCCTGCCCGGGGCGCAGCGACCACAGCGTGACGTTGCCCATCTCCCTACGGTCCAGGGTGCCGTCTGCTGCAAGCATCCTGAGGTACTTGGATACGGTGGTGCGGCTCATCCCAAGGGCCCCGGCCAGCTCCACGCCGGACATGCCGCCCCTCCCGGCGTCCGCATCCCCCAGCGCCTTGATGAGCCGCCTCCGCACGTCGTGTATGGGGTATCCGCGCGCCATGTATGGTGTTGATCACGCGTCGTATAAAGTGGTACCATGCTCTCGCTTGCGCATATAACAAAAGTAATATTCGCACCGGTAGGCGTGTCAGTCGTTGAACGGCAACACGACACTGGCATCCGTCGGGGGCTGCACGCTCCGGTACAGGCACCTGATGGTCATTGCCATACTCGCCGCGGCCGTTGCCGTCGCGTTCCTGATAAGGGCCCAGCCGGCCCAGTACGGGTTCGAGCTCAACGAGTTTGACCCGTTCTTCAACTACAGGGCCACGCTCTACATGGTGGAGAACGGCATACCCGCCTACTACGAGTGGCACGACACCATGAGCTGGTATCCCAACGGCAGGGACGTATCTGCCACGTCGCAGGTGGCCCTGCACATGGCGGCTGCCGTCACGTACCAGATGTTCGGCGGCGGCATGCCCCTGTACGACTATACCATACTGTTCCCGGCCGTATTCGGGGCGCTGACCGCGGTGTCCATATTCGCGCTGGTGCGCGTCATGGGCGGCACCTCGGCGGGGCTGTTCGCGGCCATGCTGTACTCCGTGTCGCTGCCCATACTGGTGAGATCCCCCATAGGGTGGTTCAAGTCCGAGCCGTTCGGGCTGTTTCTGAGCATAACGGCCGCATACCTGTTCGTAAGCGGGCTGTACTCTGCCAACAGGGGGACGGCGGCGGCAAGGATGATAGGGGCAGGGCTCCTCGTATCCTCGTCCGTGTCCGCATGGGGCGGAAACCAGTTTCTCATAATAACGATAGGCGTCCTGTTTTTGGCGCTCCCGTTTCTGCGCAGGGACCACAACTTTCTGCTGTGGGTTGTGCCGCTCTTTGCAGCATCCGTGCTGGCCACCTCCCTCCTGTTTGAGAGGGGCATAGCATCCACGCCATTCTCGGTGCTAGCGCTGGCCATATCGGCCGGATTTTTGGTAGCCTGCATTATAATACAGAAAAAGAGCGCGCGGCACAAGACCCGGAACGGGCTGATATTCCTGGCAGCCGTGCTTGCGGTGCTGCCGGCCGGGGGCGTCATACTCACCGAGAACAACGCGGTGGGCCTGCCAGGCTACAGGTACCTCAACGCGCTCAACCCGTTCATGACTACGGAGATTCCGCTAGTCGAGTCCGTGGCAGAGCACGCCACCACCACCCTCCAGCAGTCGTTCCTGTTCCATACGGTGTTCATGATATTCGCGGGGATCGGAGCGTGGCTCGTCATAAGGGCGCTTGCGCGATATAGGCAGGACAGGGTCTACATCAGGCCCGACATGCTCGCGTTTGCACTCATGATCGGCATGACGGGCGTGTACATCAGCTCGTCGTACGTCAGGCTGGAGGTGTTTGCTGCAGTATCCGTCATTATCATGGCATCGCTCGGGCTCGGCATGCTCTCAAGGGAGTTTCTTGGAAGGGAGAGAGGCGGCGGAATGCACGGCATCGATTATGACGCGGCCGGGTCCCGTGCGGCCCGGGATGGCCGCATGCAGGCAGACGACGGCGGCGACAACGGCGACGGGCCGTCTGACGACACACCAAGTCCACAGGGCGACGCGGCCCGGACCAGGACTTCCGGCAGCCCGAAACCACTGTCGGCACGCGCGCAGCACCGCGCCATGCGCGTACCTCCGCCACCGCGGCGCGGCAGCGGCCGCCAGGGCGGCAGGCGATCGATCCCCGGCGTCCTGAGCATGCCGTACGTGGCGGGGATAACAGCGCTGCTGCTCCTGCCCCTAGTATACTCTGGAAGCGGCGCGTCCGACATCTTTACAATTACAGACACGCCGCCGACCATACTGACGGGCGGCGCGTCGTTCGGGACACCCACAGACGACTGGATTGACGCGCTGTCATGGATAAAGAACAGCACGGCCCCCGACGCCGTCATCGCGGCCTGGTGGGACTACGGGTACTGGATCAGCACGGTCGGCGAGAGGGCGTCGCTTGCAGACAACTGGACTGGCGACAACGTGCGCATCGAGAGGCTGGCCGACATGTTCATCAGCGCGCCCGACGACGCGTGGCGCGACCTGCGGGACATGGACGCCGACTACGTGCTGGTCTTCGTGGCGGGCCAGCTCCTGGAGAGCGAGTCCCCCGTGCCGCTCTACTCGCTGCAGCACGGCGGCGACGAGTCCAAAAAGCAGTGGTTCATACGGATAGGCGGCCACGACCCCAACCTGTACCTGCACATGGACGGCCTGAGCGGCACGGAATACTTTTGGGACAGCACCACGGTGGCACGCCTGTTCCCGTTCAGCCTGGCCACGTACGTGAACCCGGCCAACCCCGCGCAGCAGTTCCCGACGTACGTGCCGGGGGCAGTCGCCATATACGCAAAGGACATCAAGTATCCGGTAGACGGGGACGGGCCGTTCAGGCTGGCGTACTCCTCGCCGTCGTTTGAGGCAGAGTCCCCGGGCCCCATGATCGGGGTCTTCATATACGAGGTCAATGACGACTATGATCCTGCGGCAAGAAACGTACAGGATGTAGCACCAGACAATACCATACAGATTCCAATGCCAGATATTGGTGACAGCGACGATGTGCGGCCTGAAAACGACACGTCCTAGATATGGCGTGCGTGACAGACCTGCCGCACGACAGCCGCCAAACTCAGCAAGAAGAGGCGGCCGCACGCGCATGTATGCTAGAACCATGGACCTGAATGAAAAAATGGGGCTTGCAGACCGGTATTATCTGCACGCATCTAGCCCAACTCTCGCAGGCAGAACGCACATCAGGAGGCCGCTGTACAAGCAGCAACACTCCCAATTAGCGCGAAGGGGGTACCGCACGTGAGATTCCTAGTAACGGGCGGCGCGGGCTTTATAGGCAGCCACATAGCCGAAGCCCTGCTTGCGGACGGACACTCGGTGCGAATAATCGACAACTTGCGCGCGGGATCCCTGAAACGGATATCACACATCATGGACAGCATCGAGTTCATCAAGGCCGACATCAGGGACGGAGGCGCACTGCGCTCGGCCATGCGCGAATGCGACGGGGTGTTCCACCAGGCGGCCCTCGTCTCAGTACAGGAGTCATACGTTATGAAACAAGAGTATCATGACGTGAACGTAACGGGCACAAAAAACGTTCTAGAGCATGCAGCAGATCTCGGTATAAAGGCAGTCTATGCAAGCAGCTCCAGCGTATACGGCAACCCCCAGTCCACGCCCACAAGAGAGGACGCGCCACTCAGACCCGAGAACCCATACGGCGCCACCAAGGCAGATGCAGAAGCCGTGGCCCAAGAATGCATCAGAAGCGGAGCCAGCGTCGTAGGACTGCGCTACTTTAACGTGTACGGAAGCGGGCAGACGGGCACATATGCGGGGGTGATAACGCAGTTTATGAGAAGGCTGGAGGAGGCCAAGCCCCCGATCATCAACGGGGATGGGACCCAGTCGCGGGACTTTGTCTATGTAGGTGACGCGGCGGCTGCAAACTTGTCTGCAATATTCAGTCGTACAGACAGTGGCTTTTTCAACATAGGGACGGGCAAAGGAACCACCATAAACCAGCTGGCGCGCATCATGACACGGGTGTACTCTTTGGATATGGAGCCCGAGTATGCGGACGCTCTGCCAGGCGACGTAATGGCAAGCAGGGCCGACACGTTATTGGCATCGCAGGCCATACCATGGACGCATGCAACAGAGCTGGACAAGGGATTGTCCGAGGTGATTCGAAGATCGTCATAATGAATTCGTTTGATGGGCGTCCAGATTCCCAAGACGGCATTCCAAACGTGGCGCAGATTTTATTCTGTCAGGAATACGAAATGAGTGGGCTCGTGCAGCCCTGCTCCAGAAGCTTCCATTCCGGCACTAAGTCAGAGTAACCGTTTGGCCCCTCAAAATCCAGACACAAATTTGATACGAACCATGTCAAACTGAAACCATTTCTTCGCTGGCCTCTTAAATTCAGGGTGAACTAATTTTTGTACAATAGAATTACGAACGCTGAAAACTAATTTGATATGTGGGTTTTGAGAAAGTCTAAAACAGACTCTGTATCGTACACATGCCCACCCTCGTGTACCACATACCAAAAATTCTCAGATTGGTTGTGTAAATCATATGCATCAGCCATCATGTTGGCAGTATGTGTCGTGTCTACCTCCCATAACGTCTCAGTATCCTTCAGCCCGTAGGAGACATACGCGGGCATGGGTGCAATTGTAACTGCATAATCAGACACGTCACAGCAATGCGTCATATCGCGCCCGCTTGCCCCCATGCTTAGGGGGGAATGCAGTTTCGAACTAATGCCACTTGCGATTACAACGGCGTCTATCACATCGGCATTCACAATGGCCTGATCTAGCGCCAACGATCCCCCTAGTGAGAGGCCGGCCACTGCAATGTTATTCGTATATGGGCGAGAGTCTATCCATGCCAATATCTGGGTTATTTCGTCGGTTCTCAAGTCATTCATAGATATTCCAAGGGATCCTAGCTTTTTCGCTGCCAATACAGATGAGCATATAAGATCATCTGCCTTGCAGCCACTTCCGGCATCTATGGCCCGCTCGCCATACCCCCTGAGCTCAATCACATAAGTTACATAGCCCTCACGTGCAATATCCTGCGCAACACCATGTTGATAATAGTGGCTCGCCCATGGCCCGTCTTCCCCCAAGACATCTAGCGCACCGGTGTGTCCGCTTCCAAGTATGATGAACACCGCATCGTAGATCTCATCATCGTTGCTGCTCCCATTTTCGGACTTGGAGTTTGGAATGATCTCGTAGAATATTGCCGTCTCTGGATCGAAAAAAGACTGCATGTGGAACTTGGTCAGCGTATAATCTGTCCTTTCATATACTGCCACCACTTCTGGCTCTATGGCTGCAGACATATCGGCAGTAGTGGGCCGATCTTCCCATTTACTTAATATTCCTCCCGGCGTGTCACGCCACTTTTCAAACTCACCTACAGATCCTATGCCGTGATACGAATGCGGGAGTGGAAAAACTACACGATCATAATAGTGGTCAGGAAGGTATGCGTAAGACTCAGTAGACGTGTCGTGCAGATTTAACCTAAATACGGCGCGTTCCCAGATATCGTCAACAGATTGATCATATACGTATAATGCACCAAACATTAGTACAAAACCACAAAAGATGATGCACACAAGTATCCAAAAACCAGCTTTGTATGACGGCATCCATCTACTCCGTTTGTAGTGGATCTCATCTTTGGAGGATGGCTCCTGTGTTTTTCTATGCACGATGTTTCATCCCCACCCTTGGTGCGCCCTGGCCTCTTGCTTCTTGTGGCAAGCTCCGCGGACGAGACATGTTCCAGCTCGAGTGGATCCCAGCGCATTTACAATCGAGTGGGCATTCTTGAGAAACTCGAGCATTTCCAAGTAGTTCTCAAAGACGTTGGATCGGATATATTCCTTCGTCAACGCCCAATTAACGCAAAAGTGCTTCAAACGAGCTCATCTCGGACATCTCTGGCGACGGCTCGGGTTTGAACATGGGATCAAACAAGAGTCTGCCAAGCGCCGTTGCAAACTCCATCCATTTCAGGGCCTTACCGCGCATGTTCAGCATGCGGCATGTCAAGACCAGCAGGCGGCGGCCGTCACCCACGCGTTGTAGAACGGGCACGAGAACATAAAGCAGTACATGCGGGCCGCCGGTGCCGTGCACCGCGTCTTTGCCCGTCTGCTCTCCAGTATCCGGTAGCCGACCTCGATGTTCCACCTCCACCAATACACATCCGAGTCGATGTCCGGCCTGTTGGTCGCAAACGCGATGTATATTCCCGCGGAGGCATCCGGATCCGCGGCTTCTTTCTCTTGTGTTTCCTCTTTGTGATTATGGCCGTATAGGCGGACTCGTACACTCCCGCGCGCCTACAAATATGAACTAATTTGGGTACGATGTCCGATACTGTCTCAAGCTTATACTACGGGACGACCCCGGGCGTGATCTTCCCGCCTCCTGTAATGCATTGCACGGTGACATACGACTCGAACCGGCCCCGGTCCTTTTCTTGGGCTGGGCGTTGACCAATTCCGGGCGCTACCTCCCGTCGTCCCTTGGCATCTTGTTGCCGTCAAGCGAGATCTCCACCGGGCCGCCTTGGCGGCCCGCCGCCCTCAGGCGCTTTACGGTTCTCTGTACGTCTGCAAGGAAGAGCCCGGACAGCACGGCCGGATCGGCCGCCCCCATGAGCCGCATCATCTGCTCCACGCACGGTGTCCTTGGGCGTTGCAATTATTCATGTACGCGTCAAGCATGACAGCGTCCATGTTCTCCCTCCCCATCTCGGAGTTGTAGCGGGTCGAGTAGGGAAGAGCGTCGGACAAGCACGTCAGATCCACGATGTGCATGGTAGACTGATATACCGCGCATCCCCTCATAGAACGTCTTAGACGGCTTTTTCCTATCAATTGTCAGAAGCCGTCTAAAGACGTCACACAAAGATCTTTCATGTCCGAACTTGCCCCGTATCCACTTTAGTCTTAGGAGGCACTTTTGCGTTGATTGATCATGTTACAAGAATTTAAATATTTCACGACATGTGTGTCGATTGAAACCTAAATGCAACGAGATTGTGTGTATGATTTCATAGTTAAGCTGGGAATTGAGATTCCTGCCAAATCAGAATTTGTAGAACTGGGGAATGCAACGGCATTGTATCACGAAAATGAAAAATTTTGGCAGTTGAACTTTGAACGTGGCATGCTGTTATACGCTCTAGTCTCAAAGTACAAACCGTTGAACATATTAGAATTTGGTACAGGTGGGGGATATAGCACGCTAATAATGGCTAAAGCATTACACGATAACAAAATTGATGGTAAAGTTTTTACAATTGACTCCATGTCCATACACAAAAAACACATACGACCAGTATGCATAGGATCTGAAAGTCCGCGATTAGAAATGACTACCGTTTATGACATATGGAAAAAAATGGCACCATCGAACTGGACTGAAAAAATAATTTTGCTAAACGGATATGCACGGGAAATTTTTGACAAGTATAAGTTTCCAAAAATCGATTTTGCATATATTGATGGAGCTCATTTCTATCAAGGCGTTAAGCATGATTTTTATTCATTATTAACGGTCTCTTCTAAAAATTTTGGAGTTTTATTTGACGATTATGGCGCAAGAGAACATTATGGTGTAAAAAGATTATTAGATGAACTTGATGCAGAATTTGACATTACACTGATCGATACAGACTTGAATCGTGATCTGATAAAACTAAACGCAATCAACAATGAAGAATACGGCATGTGTTGGTTAAATTTTTATAATTCAAAGCAAACAATTGACATTAGTTTTTTTAATGAAATACCAAAATTCATAAAAAAATATAGAAAAATAGAAAAGAGAATTAAATTACGTGTGTTTATAAATGACTACTTTCCATTTTTGAAAAAAATCATACGCTATTTTCGCACTAAAACAAATAAAAAATGATTCTTGTATAAGCGAGAGTACTGACTTCAGTAATTCGGAATATTGTCAATTTATTATTCAAAAAATCCGTGGTTTTTCTCCCATGGCAAGATCACCCTCTTGTAAATCACATATGGTTACTGATATGGACACGCATCAACCGCGTTTTCTAGAAAACCTCCAAGCTGAATATGTAAATGCGACGCGGATATAGGATTGGGCAAGCCACGGTGAGATCGGTCCGGGAAACATATGCGATATTATATTAAACACCTGCATGTACTTCCTTACCCTCCGACCTACTATTGTGCTCCGGGCCATGTTACGTGCGTACCATACTCGCCTTCTCCACGGTAACACTGACAGCGCCGCCCGGCTTATCTTGATCTTGTCCATGGGACGGTTGCGTTGTTGCGAGAGAGAGTTCTCGTGCCTACGCAGTGAGAATGTGCGCGTGTCCACACACCATACAGGAGAACCGTTCAGTACGCAACGCAGTAGCAGATCATAGTCTTCCCAGTTAGTCAACCCTTCTGCAAATTGTCGTCCGCCTAGGGCGTCGCGGTGGCAGACGAACGACCCATGTGGCACGTAGCCAGCCAGAATCGCTAGGATTTTTTGCTGTGGCGAGAGTGAGTTGAACTCTCGCATTATTGGTGGATGATCGATGACATCCCCGCTGGCAGACATAATACGATGGGTGCATAGCAGCAGGCAGGCAGAATCCAGGTTCCTCCCACTCCCATTCGCATTAAAAGCGCATGTCTGAGACATCACGTGCGCGATAGCGTCACAGTCGAGTACATCGTCCGATCCATGAAATTTGAACCACTGGCCTGTCGCATGCTCCATACCAACATTCAGAGCATGTGACACACCCGAATTGCGCCCTAGGTAGACCGCCCGGATCCTATCTCCATAACTTTTCAGAATTTCATGTGTCTCGTCCCGAGATCCGTCATCAACTACCACTACCTCAATGTTCGAGTATGTCTGGTTCAGAGCCGAATCTATGGATTCTCTCAGCAATGCCGCTCTATTGTATGTCGGTATAATTATGGATACGAGGCCTTGATCTAGCCCCATACGTTCATCTGGCATACAAGTAGTTTGCGTGGCGTCATTTTATACTTATAGTACGTGATCATGGTAACCATCCATCTATAGCGGCGTACATATCTGCATGGTGAGATTTACATAGACAGTCTAGCTGAGGCAAAGAGATGAGAATAAATGACCTTCGGCGTTTTCTTTTTTATGCTAAAAGTAGTCTCAGTTTGTGGAATCCAGATCCGTCTCTGCTACGCCCACAATCAAGTTGTGCCAATCATGACGACTGGATTTGGACATCATATGCGTCTTATGCAGGTCATTTACTATGCCCAGTTCTCAGAGGGAAGGAGTGGGAGGTGGGAAGGTGAATGAGTACATGAGAGTCACATTCATACATCACGCCAACGATAAATTTTATAGTGGGACGCATTTTGATAATACCCATTATAATTTTTTGGTTAGGGCCCTATCAGAACATCCGGACGTAGAATACACAAGACTCCCAATATCTGAAGAGTTTGATGCCACTAGTCTGAAGGATAAGACAGACGCGGTGATTCTATCTGCCATACGGGATTACAATATTCCCAAAATTACAGGTCTAAAATCATTAGATGTGCCGGTGCTAGCAAAAGTTGGAGATTTTCATGATTCAAAGAGATATGGCACAGGCGGTAAAAATTACGATGACTGGGGAGTTGACTGTCTGTTCAACTTTATGCACTCTCAATATTTTTATGACTGGTATCCAACTCACATGAATTACAAGACAATATTTTTCGGTGTTGAACCTTCTCTGTACGAAACACCAAAGCCGTATGATCAACGTATCAAAGGACAGATACTGGTCAGCGGTGCTGTAGACCAGGGGGATCCACTTACACGTATGCCATATCTGAGATGGATTCCACGTCATATGCGCTATTCGATAAAACGTCAATTGATATGGGTGCGCCGGTTGACAGAACCGAATGTTTCCATATATAGAAAAATAAGGTACCCGCATCACACACAATATTATTTTTACAAATTAAGAACGGACTGTAAGTTACTGCCGTATGTCACTGATCAAACAAAATATGCATGCAACTTACCATATGAACAATTACTGTATAATTATTGTGGGGCAATTGCAGCTACCACATTTTATCCCACCATAAAATATTGGGAGATTGCGGCCGCTGGCTGTCTTACTTTTATGGAGATTACTAAACGTAATTATGGCAGCTATCTAGGATTTCGTGACGGTGTCAACTGTGTCACAATAAACGAACATAATTACCATGAAAAGTTCAAAAAATTTCTTGACAATCCAGATTCATATTCCAGCATAGCAGCCATGGGCCGTAAATACGCCTTGAAGAATTTCAGCAATGACGTGGCGACCAACCGCCTTGTCTCACTCATTAGAGAGTTCATATAGCTCATTCAACACTCATGCCACATCATGTGGTCGACGTTGGGAGGTAGCCCACCCGATTGTGTTTTAAAATCTGGTCCTAAAACCACAAGCCTGTATATCGGTGGATAATATATTCATTTATGTTGAAACTTTATAAAGCGACAATTTTTGTGCGACAGCGCTAACAGACTAAACGTGTTCCTCACTACGTGCGAAGGGCTGGATACGCACTCAGTACAGATACAGTAACGGCCGGCGTAGTCAAGGCACTAGTCGATGCGTTGCGCAAGCACCCGGCCACGGATATGATAAAGTTGAGGATCCAGACGGATCATGGAAGCCAGTACGTCGGAAAAGAGTTTAACTCGACCGTCAAGTCACTCGACCTCAAGCACGAATACATATGGTACAAGATGTCACAGTAGAACGGTCACCGGGAGTTGCTTCACGGCAAACTGAGGATAGAATGTACATAATCCTCGGATCCGGAGTCATTTTAGGAGGCAGAAGAGATCGTCTTGGGTGCGTTTGCTGACTACACGTGATGTCTCCATTATACGACTGGATACATACCGTCGGCCAAGCTTACATCCAACTGGAAGAATAAAAAGAAATGACCATGTGTTTCCTTGTTTATGCCAAAGGCACTTTCAATTCGGAGGGTTTAGCTCAGATAAATATATCTAACTCCAGTCAAATCTGTGCTCAAGCAGATTGTAAAGACGTTCGTTGTGCGATCGATAGTATTCAGCAAGCATACGTCTTGTCTCAGGATGCATATTAGTATACTTGCCTGTATTGGAATTTTTTATATTTATTATGCTGTGATCTGGGAGGTTCAAAAAATTAAAAACCTTGTCGGCCACCTTTTGCTTGTCTTCCCGTAATTCTTCTGTTGCGAGTATCAAAAATTGGTTACGATCAAATACGGAAAACCATCTTTCAAGCTGCGTCGCATAATGCCCCCACAACCTATATGCAAGAAAAGTGGGTACAACGCCGCTCTCCGACACACGAATGTGTTCTATTTTCAAGGCATCCTCAAGACTCGTTGCGACCTCAATCCCGCGCCGCTTGTTGTATTCATAGTGCGACAGAACCCTGTCAACAGGATCTCTTAGAATCACAATAAATTTTGCCGTCGGCAATATGCAACTAATCTGCACCGGCGCCAGTGGAGCACACAATGAAGTAACTGAGGCATCGCACATCAGTCTTCCATTTTTCCTAATTGGAAAGAAACATCGATACCACTTCAATGACATTGATGATGCGCCGAAGTACAACGGTTCTTTAGTCTTGACGTCTGGAATACCGCATACATCAGGATGGTCAGTGACCATGTCAAATAAGGTTGTGGTACCACACTTGGCGGCGCCAATTATGAAAAAGTCTGGAAGGTTTTTTCTAAATGGAGAGGTTAATAGACGCCGTACGCCCACCGTTTTCAATATATCAATTGTATTGCGCGTAATGTTGCGCATTTTAATTTTTGCAAGGACTTTGCCCGCTTTTGTTGGCGGTTCCCTTCCTTGCCAATCAGATCTTATTTCTTCTAAAATTCTGTTAAATTCGTCTTCCATTTTTCAAGATACACACATGCACTCTATTTATTATTATATACCAACGAAATGTATTTTGCGGTCCTTGCGACGCCGGCAGGCTCCGTCTTGTAGGCGTCCAGCACCACATCGACCTGTTACCTAGACGGACGCATTATGCTCCTTCCCGAATTCTGTGGAAAGTGCGGCTTGTCGATGTCGCGAAACTTCGCCCACAGCTATTGCACGCGCCTCTAGCTTATCCTCATCTCCTCTGACATACGGGGTCCTTCTGTCTTCCCTGAGCTCGCGTATGATGTGTTGATCGCACTCTCATTCAATCTACGTCGCTCGGCTTTGCGTGATCGGTACAGTGCGAATGCTCCTTCGCGGGCCTCTTAAACTAGGTTGAACTAATTGTCGTACAATAGAAAAGATGGCTTTGCATATTTTGTGCGATGATTCTAATTGGAACACAAATCTCCACGCTACACATGGTCAAACTAGAACCACGGCTGTTCGACATGACATATAACTGCTGGATGCAGTCGCATACTCAAGACAGATATACCAAGCACGCGGATTCGTCGCGTGCCTGCACATGGAACATGAGACCCGCCCCACCCCGATCCTTTACGCGAATGACATCCGCGCCCGCCTCCGCACGGGCCGGTTCCGGGTCTGCGTGGTCGGGATAGGGCGCATAGGGCTGCCGACCGCGCTCTCTTTTGCAAGGTCGGGCATCAAAGTGACGGGCCTGGACATAAACGAGTCCCTGATCTCCAAGATACGCTCATCAGACTTTCCGCTGGATGACGAGCCTGGATGCCGCGACATCTTCGAGTCGGTATACCCTAGGGGCATGCTCTCGGTTACTGACGATCCCGCAGAGGCCATACCTAACGCAGACATGGTACTGCTCTCTCTGCCCACACCCATGGACGCCTTCGGCAACCCGCACTATACGGCACTTGAGTCCGTGGCGTCGCAACTGAACTCCCTGCTGGCACTTGGCTCGGTGGTGGTAGTGGAGAGTACCGTGGAGCCGAACTTTGTAGAGTCGGAGATGGCGCCGCTCATTGAGGGAGACAGCTCGCGGCTGAAGGTCTCTGAGAACTTTGGGCTGGGCGTCTGTCCGGAGACCGCCAACCCGGGCCAGATACTGGACGACTTTGGGAGCCTGCCGCGGCTGGTGGGGGCCATGGATGAGCGCACCGCGGAGATCATATCGGAGGTATACGGGCACGTGTTTCCCGTGGAACTGGTCAGGATGCCTGACTGCCGCACGGCCAACGCGGTAAAGCTCACTACCAACGTGTTCCGCGACGTCAACATTGCATTTGTAAACGAGCTGGCGATACTCTTTGAGCGGCTTGGTATAGACGTCAACATCGTGCTGGAGGCCGCCAAACGCAAGTACAACTTTGAGCCGCACTATCCCGGAGCAGGGGTAGGCGGCCCGTGCTTGCCGGTGAACTCGTATCAGATGCTCAACGTGGCCTCAAGGATAGCCGGGGGCAGCTCGTTGCTGGGCATGGTACGCGCCGGTCGTCGGGCCAACGAGTTCATGCCGTCGCATGTGGTGGACCTGCTATACGACGGGCTTCGTGAGGCAGGCTCCACAGACGGCGCGCTCACAGTGGCGCTCTTGGGTGTATCGTACAAGCCCAACGTACGCGACGTACAGCTGGCCCCGTCCGGGGAGATCGCGCGCCTGCTACGGTCACGCAACGTGGACATCAAGATATACGATCCGCACTATGCAGGAGACATGGTGTTCGGCGCGCGCGTGGGCGGATCCGCGGCAGAGATTATGCGCGGGGTCGACGCGGCCGTACTTGTCACTGCCCACGACGAGCTGCGCGTGCTGGAGGCGCGCGCCATACGCGAATCAGGATGCAGGGTGATCGTGGACTGCTGCGGGGCGATAGACCCGGCGGCGGCTGTGACTGCGGGACTGGTGTACCGGGGCGTAGGGCGCGGTGCCGGCTCAACCGACGCGGGTGGGGATGACGTTGGGGCTCATTCGTCCTGAGGGAGTCGCATACGACCCCGCCGCCGCGCGGTACGTCCTGACTGTGCGCTACAACCCCCTGCTGGAGCCCGGACTGCCGAGCATGGCGCCGTCTGACATGCGCCCGGCGCACACACCCTCCTCCTCGCCCTCGCCTGACTCGATAGAGAGGCTTGCCGCGGATGCGATGAGATCCGTGTTTGGCAAAGATCCGGATGCCCGCGTCGCGGTCTCGTTGAGCGGCGGAGTCGACTCCACTCTGGTACTTGGCTTGTTGCGCCGACACTTTCCGGATCTGGACGTAACCGCTATCTCCGTGCGGTTCGGTGACGGTAACGACGAGACAGGAGCGGCCGCGCGCACTGCGGAGCATCTGGGCGTAAGGCACGTAATAGTAGATGTAGACGACTACACATGCGACCTGCCCGCAGCGATCCATGCCGCGTCGCAACCCATGTGGGACTTGCACTGGTACCACGTGGCCAAGCGGGCCGCTGCCGAGTCAGCGGACATCCTGGTGTCAGGCGACGGAGGCGACGAGCTCTTCGGGGGATACACGTTCCGGTATCAAAAGTTCCTGGCCGCGGTAGGCGGTACTACTGACTCTCCAGACAAGAGGGCGCGCGCCTACATAGAGTGCCACTTGCGCGACCACGTGCCCGACCAAGAGGCGGTATTCGGTCCGCGCATGGAATTCTCCTGGAACGACATATGGAGGGTACTGCGGCCCCACTTTGACAACGGTCTGGAGCCACTTGAGCAGGTCTTTCTGGCCGACTACAACGGCAAGCTGCTCTACAATTTTGCCCACGTGAGTCGCGCCATGTCGCGCCACTTCGGCATTCGCACGGCGTCCCCGCTCCTATCAAACGACATGGTGCGGCATGCCATGGGCGTCAGGACAGACGAAAAGTACGACGCAGCGAGAGGTGTGGGCAAGCTGCCGCTTCGCACCCTGCTGGGATCCATGGGGTTGGGGCACCTGATCTCCGGCTCCAAGATGGGGTTCTCGCCTGACACCGTATCGTACTGGAGGCGGTACGGGTACGACGTATGCGACTCATACCTTGGGGGCGCCGCGGCCAGGACAGTGTCAGACGGCTGGATAAACAGGGACTGGATACGGCGCAACCTGTCACGCGATATCCGCGACGTCCGGTACGTCAACAAGCTCCTGGGGCTACTGGCCTTTGAGGTGTGGTACCGCATATTCGTGACGTGTGATATGGATCCGGAAGCCGGACTCGGCTAGGTCATTGCAGGCTCTATCGACTGGACAAAGTCCGCGGCGATTCTGTCCCAGTTAAAGTTCTCCTCCACAAACCGCCTGCCGTTCCTGCCCATCTCCCCAGATCTCTTCTCGTCGTTCAACAGTTCGTCGATCCCCGCCGCGATCAGTTCCGGACTCTGCCGCTCCACCAGTATTCCCGTTGTCCCGTCCCGCATAATCTCCGATATGCCGCCCACGTTGGTTGCCAGTACGGGCCTCTGCATCAGCTGCGCCTCCTGCAACGTCAGTGGCGCCATGTCGATTCCGCTGATCAGCGCGTACACGTCAATCTCGGCAAGGTACCTCCTTACCGATTCCGGATAGTCCAGATTTCCAAGCCACCTGAAGTTGTCGTGCTTTGAGAGTGCCGCAAGTATTTTGTCGCGGTACGGGCCGTCCCCCGCCCAGTAAAAGTTCACGTCCGGCATCTTCGCCATGGCTTTTGGCAGCGAGAGCATCTCGCGCGCCTTTCCCCATATGTTGGCGCTCTGCAAGAGGCCCACGCAAGGATGCTCGAGGTCCATGCTCCTCCCTTCTCCCCGCTTCTTTTCCGCGTTCGCACCGTCTACGGTCCATCTGGACGAGTCTATCCCCTGATACATGACCGGAGCCGGCTTGTCTGGATACCTGCTCCGTACTATGTCTCCCAGATAGTTGCATATGGGCAGGATCATGGCGGCGTTGCGGAAACAGTTCTCCTCCATCGTACCCTTGAGATGTCGGGCGACTCTCCTGACGGGGTTCCTGCCCACGGTTTCCTTGTACCACTGCACCTCCGACCAGTAATCCCCACGCAGGTGCACGAGCAGCGGCAGTCCTCGGTCCAGTGCGGCCTTGGCAAAGTGTCCGTTACGGTCTACGAACACGACGTCTGGTCTAAACTCGTCAAAGAGCGCGTTTGCCCGCCTTGCAGTCTGGAACCACGAGGATATCCGGCGGCTGGGGAATCCGTCGTATACCTCGGAGTCTACGACCACTCTGCACTCTGCCCCTATCTTGGTGAGCGCAGCCGCAAACTCTCGCACATGGAATATCTTGAGCGTGTCAACGCCCATGAGGATTCTCATGGTGGTGCCGGCGGTCATGGCCGAGCATGCCCGCCGCGGAATTTAAACCGAACCTGCATGCTTGCATCCGGAATGCGTCAGGAGTAGGCCACTTACATCAGTATATAGATGCGTGAGCCGCGCGAACAGGCAGTCTTTGACGCAGTGTTGGACGCGCGCCACAAGACTTCTGTAGGCCGGATCTTCGTTAGTCCGTCTGCACGTTCCGCTAGGATGGTTTTTTTAACTCAGTTCCAAGAGTAATCCCATGCGCCTGCTCTTCATATCGTCCAGATATGATGACGGCATAGGCGGGCACGCGGCCATGCTGGCCTCCCAGCTTCAAAAGCGCGGCCACAGCGTCGACCTGCTGCGCGTCCCCCACATACCAGTCAAGAACCTAAAAAACCCAAGCTTTGCAGTACTGGCCTCGCTCCGCGCTCTAGTGACCAGGTGGCAGCGGTACGACATAGTCCACGCCTTCAACGTACCGTCGGCGCTCCCGATGAGATGTACCAGAGCTACGAAGAGGGTGCTTTCGGTTCACGGCGTCTACTGGGAGCAGATCGGCATGATTCATTCGCGGGCCGCAGCGCGGTTCGCCACCGTTGCCGAGTCCACGGCCTTTGGATGGTCAGACACACTGACTACTGATTCCAAGAAGACGGCATCTGCGTACAGGGAGCTCGGGTACGACCTTGTGCATCTGCCGTCCGCGATAGACCCCACCATGTTCGACGGGATTGTACGCGCTGGAGAGCAGACAGGCAAGATAGTGGCGTACGTGGGACGCGACAGCTACGAGAAGGGAACAGACATACTGCGCGGAATCGAGCCGGATATACACGGCGCCGTCCGATACTGCACCCACATGAAGTGGCGCGACGCAATGTCTGTCCTGGCAGGGGCGTCCGTAATGGTGTTGCCTTCAAGAGCAGAGAGCCTGCCCACAGCCGTAAAGGAAGCGTTCTACTTGAGGGTGCCGGTAGTTGCCATGTCAGTTGGTGGTGTTCCAGAGCTTATAGAGGATGGCAAGACAGGATTCCTGATAGAGCCGGGCAATGCTAGGCGCATGACAGAAGTCGTAAACGGCATACTAGACGGCTCCATACCCACGCAAGAGGTGGTGGAAGCAGCCCACAGCTACGTGATGCAGCACATGACGTGGGACGCAGTCATGCCACGATACGAGGTGACGTACAAAGAGTTACTCACGGGAGGGCGCGGAACCAACCAGCCCAACTAGCTCTTCTGTCAGCTCGGTTTAGTGCGTATATGGCATGGGGCCTAGCTGCTAGTGGGGCGTCCATCCTGATCGGAGCCACGTCGCCAGGAGGCAAATCCGTGCACTTTACAGACATATCTAGTCTCACACCACAGCTCGAATCAATCCATCCCGGTGTTACTATTTGTGCCCACATCGTAGTCGCACGTATGACTATACGCGGTAGACAGATTCGCGACAGCAGACGGAGCAGAATGGCGGGAACCTCACACAATCTTTCCCACAATCGTTCCCATTTTCTTCAGGTGGTTGTGTCTCACGCCGGGATGGACGGGCAGCGACAGCACGCGTCCTGCAGCCTGCTCCGTGACTGGCAGCTTCTTGCAGCTGCCTTTCATGGCCGCATAAAACGGTATCCGGTGCACCGGTATCGGATAGTACACGCTTGCCCCAAACCCCGCCGCATTGAGCGCCTCTTTGAGCTCGCTCTGCTTCTCAGTCGACACGGTATACAGGTACCAGTTGACCTCCTCGTGATCCCGCTGCTCTGGAATGGTGACGTTCATCCCCCTCAGCAATCCAGACAGCATACTTGCATTTGTCCTTCTCCTGTCAAGAAACGACGGCAGCCTTCTCATCTGCACCTTTGCTATCGCCGCGTTGATCTCCGGCATCCTCAGGTTTAGGCCAAAGGTTCGAGAGTCATATCCGCGCATCATCCCGTGGTTGCGCACCAGCCGCAGTTCGTCGTACAGATCCTTGCTGTCAGTCACCACCAATCCCCCCTCTCCCGCGGTAACCACCTTTGCAGGATACAGGCTAAAGCACCCCATGTCCCCGAACGTGCCGGACTGCTTCTTCCTGTATGTGGAGCCCATGGACTGCGCCGCGTCCTCGATCACCATCAGCCCGCGTTCGTCCGCGACCCTGCAGATCTCCTTGACCCTCGCCACGTTCCCGTAAAGGTGCACCGGAATCACGGCCTTTGACCTTCTGCTTATCTTCTTCTCCAGATCCTCCGGATCCATGGTATACCTCTTGTCAATGTCTACAAACACGGGCCTTGCGCCCGCGGCCACCACCGCGTTTGCGGTGGCCACAAACGTAAACGACGGAACCAGAACCTCGTCCCCCTTGCTGATGCCAAGCGCGTGCAGCGCGGCCTGGATGGCCGCCGTCCCGGAGTTTACCGCCACCGCGTACGATGATCCAAGAAACCGTCTTGCGGCTTCCTCAAACTCGCGTACGTTGGGGCCGCCCTCCATAGAGGCGTTCGTTAGCGCTCCTCCCCTCAGCACCCGGCCCACCTCACGCATCTCCTCTCTGCCCAGAACTGGCATGTTGATCGGAATGTTCATGCCGCTTGGGAACATGCAGATCTTAAAAGCTGAACGGTTGGTCGGGCGCTGTCCGGTTCGGAATTTCCTGCCTCAGGTTTATGTCCATTTGATATACTCAGACGTACAGGGATGCTGTAATTTCTCACCCATCCGAGAAGCTGGTACTGAAAAGACCAGACTCTGTGCCGTAGCCGGTGGTTTGTGTACAACGTCCGCGTGGCCCGAACTCGCCTTGCCGGAAGAGTCTGGTCGACTAGGCCGTAACTGATGCGCCCGGGAACGAGACGCAGTCCATCATCAAATGCGTCTGCTGCAATCTCGTCGCCCAGACTCTGCGGCCTGCAAGAGGTACATGCCCAGCATATGCTGTGCACAAACCGTCGGTCGATACACAAGATCAGGGTTTTCCCGTGCCAGTCTCTCGGATCGGCAAGAATTTCGGCATCTCCGCACGTCCAAACTCACCAAAATGAGCATAAGGGCGAGGCAAAAAATTCCGAACTGAACTGCGCAGTCGGAGATGAAAAACCCACAGGGCAGTGGGTTAATCAGCAGCACCTATTACACGGCCCGTGATCTCGCTGCCAGCCCTGACACGCGCTCCGGCCGGAACGTCCTTTGTGACCAAGCAGCCCATGTCGATCATGGCGTTTTCCCCGACGACCACACCTGGTGCCAGTCCCACGTGGGCGCCGAGCCGCGCCCCGTCCCGTATCGCCGGCGTCATGCGCGTATCGTGTGTGCTGTTCGGATATCCGAACCGGCCCCTGCTGACCTGCGGCGTGTTTGCGCAGTAGAAGAGGGGCCCGACGAACACGCGGTCGCCGACCTCCATGTCAGCCGTCAAGTGGCATTGGCTGAATATGGTGGTCCATGATCCAATCTTCGTGCCGCCCTCGGTGGCAGACAGCGTGCCGAACACACTGTGGTCACCAAGCTTGGTGCCCTGCTTGAGCACCGCCGATGTGCCTATAATGCAGCCTTCGCCGATGACGCAGCCGTCGTATATGACGGCCCCCGGTTCTATCTTTGTGCCCTTGCCGATCATTATGCCCCGTTCTCGATCCTCGAACCGTTCTGTAAAGCTCATCGGTTTGTCGGCATGGATCATAGCTGGACATTTCCCAGACAACACATAAACATTATGGCCGCATGTGGTGTGAGTCCCCGTCCTACTTAGGCACATCATAAGCACGGAATTGGCGTACGATCTTGGGAGGTGTGGACTCATACGCGTGGCGCGCTCAGGTGACGGCCACCCATGGCATCATGCATGCGAATGGTCAGTGTCCATATGCAGGATCCGCAACCATAGGCCCTAGACGCCACAGATGTCCGGTACGATGCACAGGCGGCACCACGTACGCGGAGTCCAACAAGCATCAGCGCGGTGCCATTCACGCGCATGCACGATACCGCAGCATGTGTCCGATATGGAGAGGCTGGCCTACCCCAAGGATGCAATGGCCTTTCTCAGCACGGGGTACGGATCCTCCATAGATCGCACAAGTTTGGCGGCCTTTGTGGCATACGTGCTTCGAGGAGCACCAAGCATCCTCTTTGCAAGCCTTACGGCCGCATCTGGATCCGATGCGCGATATAGCACACCTTTGCGCACCAGAAGCTGCTCGCCCCAATTGGGCACGGCGTTGGTTGACAGGGTGGGCACCCCCAGTAGTGCCGATTCGGACGTCATGGTGCCACCCGAGCCCACGAACAGATCGACATTCTCCAGCAGGGCGCGGCCGTCGTACGATTTGGTCAGGACCGTCACCCTGTCCCCAAACTCCTTTTGCAGGTCTCTTATCTGATCTGTATACCGTGCAAGCACCACGATCCTAGCATTGTCCAGTTGATCTGCGAGAGCCCCGAGTATCTGACGCATGCTGTTGCTGTCCTTCCCTATGTACGCCGACTGCTCCTCGGCCATCCTAAACAGAACTATCTTGTGGGGGTTACCGTTTTTGCCGCCATACTTGTTGTAACTGGAGAACGGCGCCGCGCCGCGCGGGACGGCGGGCGGATGCTGCGATATGATGTAGGCTGCGTCAACGGCCCTGTATGTCATTATGCGGTCTGCCCCAATCCCGTATCTGACAAATGCAGACTTTGGGATGTACGACGGTATGATCAGCCGCTGTACGAGTGGAACTGCGAGCCTCATCTGAGGGATGATGTGCGGCGAGTCAAAGAAGGCTATGTGGTTTATGCCAAGGCCGTATGAGACGCGTGCGGCTTCTGGGGAGCAGAAGCTTATGACAAGGTCCACACCTCCGCCGTGCTCTGTTTCAACAAAGCGCTGCAGGCGCGCCACGCGCGAGGCGCTGGCCCGCAGTTTCTCGGCCTTGTCGCCCCCGCCGTGCCGCCCGACAATCCTGAGGTCGATGTCGTGTATCTTGGCAAGGCCTACCAGCTCCCTGTACCTGCGTCCGGTACAAACCACCTCATGCGCTTTGGCCAGCCTTCTTGCCATGGGCGTAAAGAACAGGATCTCCTTTGGGGTCAGTATGTCAAACCATATCTTCAACGTATTTTTGGGGGCTCTCTCATAATATAATATAATAGTAAGTGTTAACCTCGTGCCTAGATTTTTACCATTCACGTGAAATTTTTTGTCC
>JAPPIP010000131.1 GCA_028820595.1 Nitrososphaerota archaeon
GGAGAGGGATACGCATGCAAAAGTCTAGGCGGAACTATTTACTGGATACCACAACGGCTTGGAAGGAGCTACGATCTAATATCTAACTGGTCGCACGTTGCGTGCGTGGGCCGCGCATCCCTGCGCCGGAACCCTATTTAGCAGGGACATCGCAGTAAAAGTGCGATCTGCGTGACTGGTGCGATCACGCAATGTGGATGCGTTATGCAAAGTGAACGGAATGGACGGTTTTCCCTACATGTACGCTTTAGATGCCCCTCCACCACGTCCCGCCCGTGGTCCGGCCGGGCATGCTGGCTTCAAGGGTTTATAAAACGACACCCAAGCTTTCTTCAACATGGCCAAGGTGTACGACGTGCCCGCCGACGTGTTGGTTGAGAGGCTCACTGAGATACTCCGAAAGGAGGGCGTCGAGGCGCCCGCATGGGTTCCGTTCGTAAAGACAGGCGCGCATGCCGACAAACCCCCGCAGAACCGAGATTGGTGGCACGTCAGGTGCGCGTCCATACTGCGCAAGGTATACCTTCACGGCCCCATAGGGATTAACGGACTGCGTAGCGAGTACGGGGGAGGCAAGCCGTCCGGATACGGCGCGGCACATCACCGCTATGCAGGAGGTGCGATTATACGAAACGCGGTACACGAGCTTGAAAAGCTTGGATACGTCCAAAAGTCGGGACGGCACGGCAGGGTTGTGTCAAAGACCGGCATGAAGAAGCTTGACGTGCTTGCAACGGAGATACTGCACGAAATGTCGAAACAGGCGCCTCATCTAAAGATATATGCCTAGATCATGCCAGCGGATCTGAAATGGGCTTTAGGGAACCTGACGAATTTGGCGGTGGGAATCCAAGCGGCAGCGCCGATGACAGCCGGGGCGCCGGCGCACCCGATGCCGGGGCCGAAATTGCAGCGCAGAAGGAGCAGCTGCTCAGGCAGATACTGATGCCCGAGGCCAGGATGAGGCTCAACAACATCAGAATGGTAAAGCCGGAGCTTGCAGGCATGGTGGAGCAGCAGCTCATCGCCCTGGCCACCCAGGGACGCATACAGTCCAGACTCACCGACGAGCAGCTCCGGCAGATGCTCTCGTCAATACAGCAGCCCCGGCGTGATTTCAAGATAAACCGGATCTGACATACCCGTCTCCACCGCCGTTTTGCATGCGTGTTGAGTACGGATCCGGCCCCCGCCCGTGGGATCCGGGGATCAGGCCGCCATGGATGAGTTCTCAGGAGGCTGATCCACGCCATTGTACATGCCCGGGTTTGATGCCGCATGCGCAAAAGCCCGAGATCCGGCAGTTCTGGACATAGCCGCAGCCGGCCCGTGCATTCGTGTTAATAGTGCGGGCTCTGGCCCATTGAAAGGCATGCCTGCCGTCCTGCATCCTCGGATTCCGCAGGCAGGAGGCCCTCTAGTATGATATTAATATTTATGAATATTTATATTCAAACCTCTTGGCCCCCTGTATATGGGAATCTTTGAGCAGCGCACCAAAGTTCTCCAGATATCACTCATATCGATATTCTCGGCGTTCGTAGTCGAGCTCGTATTCGGGATAATCTCAAACAGCCTGGCCCTGATTACAGACAGCATCCACGCGCTCATGGACTCAGCCACCACCATAATCCTGCTGATCGCCGCCCGGATCGCAATGAGGCCCGCCAACGTAGGGCACACATACGGGTACGGCAAGATGGAGCCGCTGGGCGGCTTTGTGGGCGGCATAGCGATACTGCTGCTTGCCTGCTTTTTCATATACGAGTCGGCCATACATCTGACAGGCCCCGCACCGGATGTACTGCCGAGCCTGATAGGGCTTGTCGGGGGACTGTACACGATCGGCATCGACTTTTTACGCATTGCGATACTGAGAAAGGCACTGCGGGGACTTGGGGGGCACACCCTGAGGGCCGACCTGTACCACGCCTTTATGGATGCGGGTTCCACCATGGTGGCCATAATAGGAATCGTCTTGGCATCCCTTGGTTTCTACCATATGGACTTTGTGGCGGCTCTCGTATTGGGCGTGTTGCTGGTGATAATCAGTGTGAAACTGATACACAAGACTGCGCTCGACCTGACGGACGCCATACCTCCAAAGCTCGTGTCGGACATCACGGAGATCGTGTTGGCAGTTCCGGGCGTGCTCCGGGTGGGCTATGTGTTCTTGCGCCGCTCAGGCGACACGCTGTTTGCCGACGTGCTTATCTCTGTGCGCGGCGACGCCAACTTTGACTCGGTCTCCAGAATCAATCGCAGCGTTGAGACTGCAATAAAGGACCACGTTGTTGACAAGCCTGAGGACAGCGAGCACGACCATGAGCACGACCATGAGCACGACCATGAGCACGACCATGAGCACGACCATGAGCACGAGCACGACCATGAGCACGAGCACGACCATGAGCACGAGCACGACCATGGCCATGGCCATGGCCACGACCATGAGCACGAGCACAAGCACGGCATCCTGAGCTTTTTCGTGCACGACCATGATCACGGGAACGACCACATCAAGGACGCCCAGATAACAATACATGTCGAGCCTGACTGGGAGAACGTTCCCATTGACAACAGGCTCGTCGATATTGCAAACACGGTCGAGGGGGTAAAGGCAGCGCACAGCCCAAGCACGCACAAGATGGGCAAGAGTCTCTATGCGGACCTGCACGTCATGATAGACGGGAACCTAAAACTGAGAAACAGCTACAAGATCTCAAGGGCGATCAAGAAAAAGATCTCCGAGGAACTGCCGAGCGTCAAGGACGTGACGGCCAGACTCGAACCATTTGAGGAAGGCAAGTCTGACGATGCCGGGGAAAAGTCCATGGACGAGGAGGATCTAATCCGGGAGATCCTGTTCCGTCACGATGCTGTCAAGGGCGTCGGCCGTATACTGTCCCTAAAGTTTGGCAACGTCTCAAAGATTGACATCGAATGCTCCTTTGACGGCAAGCTTACCATCGCAGAGTCGCACGATCTTCTCATCGACATAGAACACTCCGTTAGGAAGAAGATCAAGAACGCCATCGTGACCATACATCCGATTCCGGACTAGACTGCTGGCGTGGGGGCCCGTCCAATGGGCAACGTCAAGACGGCATGCGGCAGCAGGGTGCTCGTCTGGCACGCAGTCGGCCGCATCTATGAAAGGTGCTTGGCCGGCACACCTGCAGGATCAGATCACAATCCTTCCTTTTCCATCCTCTCTGCACCATGCGTATGGCAGGCTCAGAGGTAAGGATCCTACGCAGGGATCTCGGGGCTGAGTCGGATGAGAGTCATGGGGCATCAGGTGTAGGACTGCAACGGGCGACTAAGGAGTTCAGGGAAAATGGCGGGAACGCTCAGGCCACAACTCGCATGCGTGGCCCGTGCTCGGCAGATAAGCTATATTTATGGGATTTTTGCCGGTGTCGTTATGAAGGCTGTGGTGTACGAGGAGTACGCACCTGACGACAACTATGCCCGTATACTGCAGGTCAAGGATATTGACGATCCAAAGCCAAAGTCCAACGAGGTCGTGTTTGAGGTAAAGGCGGCAGCCCTGAACTACAACGACATCTGGGGCATGAGGGGCCAGCCCGTGGCAGTCCCGCTGCCGCACGTGTCGGGCTCTGACGCGGCCGGTGACGTGATCGCTGTGGGCGACGACGTCCGGGACATAAAGGTGGGCGACAGGGTCGTATCCCACTCCAACATGGCCTGCAGGGTCTGCACAGCGTGCACCGACGGGCGCGAGTTTGACTGTACGAGGCGCACCATATGGGGCTTCCAGACGGGGCCCACGTGGGGCGCATACCAGGAGGTGACGCACCTGCCGGAGGTCAACGTCTCGAAGATACCAGAGTCCGTGTCGTACGACGAGGCGGCCGCGTCATCCATGACGCTCCTGACGTCGTGGCACATGCTGGTGGGCAGGGCGAAGATAACGCCGGGGCAGACCGTGCTGATAATGGGTGGCGGCTCCGGAGTCGGGAGCTTTGGGATTCAGATTGCAAAACTGTACAACTGCGATGTCATCGCGACCGCGAGCCCCGACAAGCTCGACAAGTGCCGTGAGCTCGGGGCCGACTATGCGGTGGACCACCGCAAGGAGGACTGGCACAAGGAGGTTCGCGCAATTTCCAAGGAGATCGCAAAGAGAAAGGGCGAGGCGCCGGGCATCGACATTTCATTCGATCACATAGGCCAGACGCACTGGAACAAGCAGCTTACCCTGCTAAAGTACGGGGCGACGCTGGTCTCGTGCGGCGCCACCACCGGGTATGACGCCCATACCGACCTGCGTCACATATTCTTCAAGGGCACCAACATACTGGGCTCCACGCAGGGCACAAAGGCCGAGTTTGACCAGGGCCTCTACTGGATGGGCCGGGGCAAGATCAAGTCCCAGATCGACTCCGTATACTCGTACGAGCAGGCGGCCGAGGCGCACACAAAGATGCTCACCGGCAAGGGACTCTTTGGAAAGATACTCCTAAAGTCGCAGGGCTGATCGCAGTTGCCGCCGCGGCTATTCCGCAGTCTCTGCTTTGTTCCTGGAAACAACCCGAGGTTTATTGAAAAGGCAAAGAGCCTGAAAGTCGACATCGTCTGCTTTGATCTAGAGGACTCGGTCCCGGACGCCCAGAAGAGGGAGGCGCGGCAGATGATACGGCAGGCGCTCCGAGACCGCGGCTCGTACGCGGCCGGCGCAGTGTACGTGCGGACAAACTCGCCCGCCTCCGGGCTCATACCGTCGGATCTGGGGGAGGTGGTTCGCCGCGGGATAGACGGCGTGGTGATCCCAAAGCTGGACAACAAGGCCCAGCTCAAGAGAATAGTAAAGGTGCTGGAGGACTTGGAGCGCCGCCGCCACCTGGGGCCGGTCGGCGTGATGCCGTCAATCGAGTCGGCCGAGGGCGTGGTAAAGGCGTACGAGATCGCCTCGTCCGGTGGCAGCAGCAGGCATTCCAGGATAGACTGCGTGATATTCGGGGTCTTTGACCTGCTTGCCGACATGGGGATAGAGTATACGGCGCAGTCGGACGCCGCCCGGTACGCGCGTGCAAGGGTGGCGCTTGACGCGAGGGCGGCAGGCGTGCCCGCGATCGACGGCATATGGCAGAACCTCAAGGACGCCAAGGGGCTTGAGCGCGACTGCATGCTTGGCAGGTCGCTTGGATTCGCCGGCAAGAGCGTGATCCATCCGGATCAGATCGACACGGTGCACAGGGTGTTCCACCCCACTAGGTCGGAGGTGGACTGGGCGCGCAAGGTCGCCGACGCGTACGCAAAGTCTGCAGCAAAGGGCAGGGGGGCCACCGCGGTGGAGGGGCGGATGATCGACGAGGTCCACTACAAGCAGGCCAGGGCGGTCCTCGACCTGGCCGCGGATCCCGCCGGCTGAGCATGCGCCCTTTCGCCACCGTCGCCGCATGGGCGGCGTCACGGGCGGTTGGACGGTATACGTCGCCAACAACAACATGTTAATTTGACACGCCCCTTGTATGACAGATGGTAAACCTGCTCGACCCCTCAAACGTGATAAGGTCCATGTTTGACGCGGGCCGGTACGAGAAGATGCACGACTATTGCAAGCAGATGCTCGCAAGAGACCCGGATGACATGACAGCCCTGCAGAACGTCGCGCTCGCGCTCATATGCATGGGGCGCCACGGGGAGGCCCTGCCGTACTGTGACAGGGTGCTAAAGCTGAGGCCGTACGACGAGTACGCGCTCAGGAACAAGCTGTCCGCGCTCGAGGCCCTTGACATGCACGATGAGGCAGTCGACACGTGCAAGCAGATGCTGCAGTCAAACCCCGGCGACGTGACGGCGCTTACGGGAGTCGCGCTCGCACTCACCCGGACGGGCCGGCACGCAGAGTCCCTCCCGTACTATGACAGGGCCCTTGAGGCGTCGCCGGACGACGTGACGGCCCTGCTCAACAAGGCGCTCTCTATGACGTACCTTGGCAGGTACGTGGACGCCCTGCGGCTGTATGACGCGGCAGGGGGAAGGGTGGACAAGCAGGTTGCAAGGGACGTCTCTGCCGCCCGCTCCCGGATCTTCTCCAAGCTGGGAAGGGACGACGAGGCGTTTCTGGCGGCCCAGGGCGTGCGGGACGGGGACATGGCGCGTATAATATCTGACGCAAAGGACAGCAACTGCTCCGTGTTCCACCAGTTCTGCGACAAAGAGTACTCTGAGATGACGTCAGGCGACACCTGACGGCGTGACGACGTCACAAGACGCTTCGCGTGCGCCGGCGTCACTTTGATTATATTTGCCCCCGCCGCATACACGTCACCAAAATGTTCACCGGAATCATAGAGAATACCGGCCTGGTCAAGAGCATCGCCACGAGCACGTCCGGCCGGAGCGCGGCCAAGCTCGTGGTGGACCTGCAGAAGAGACCCAGGGGGCTGAAGGAGGGGCAGAGCGTGGCGCTCAACGGCGTGTGCCTCACGGCCGTGGCCATAGACGGCTCCGAGTGCACCTTTGAGCTTGTAGAGGAGACGATCAAGAAGACCAGCCTCGGGGGCCTGAAGGCGGGCAGCATCATAAACGTGGAGCGCAGCCTCAAGGTGGGCGACAGGCTCGAGGGGCACTTCGTACTCGGGCACGTCGACGGCAGGGCCACCATCACCAAGATGCAGGAGAAGCCCGGCGAGGTGCGCATGTGGTTCCGCATGCCAAAGCGCCTTGCCAAGTACGTGGTGAAGAAGGGCTCCGTCGCGCTTGACGGCATAAGCCTGACCATAGTGTCAGTCAGGGACCGCACCGCCTCGGTCTCGCTCATACCGCATACGGTGCAGGTGACAAACCTGTCTGCCAAGAAGGCGGGTGACAAGCTAAATATCGAGACCGACGTGCTGGGCAAGTACATACTGGACTGACCGGTCATAACCCACATGTGGGTAATTACCAATATGTTGGTAAGCTTTATAGTCGGATCATGCGGATTCCCCTTATGGCACCCCTTGATGACGCGCTCGCATCCCTGAGGCGCGGCGAGTTCGTACTGCTGCACGACTCGGAGGGCAGGGAGGACGAGGTCGACATGGTGGCGTACGCCGGGACGGCAAGCCCGGAGCACGTGGCAAGGATGCGGCAGCGCGCCGGCGGACTGCTGTGCGTTGCAGTGGACCACGAGTTTGCCCGCTCAGTCGGGATACGGTACATGCACGACATATTGGCCGATTCGGGGGCCGCCGCATGCGACAAGTCCATGATAATGGGACTCGCCCCGTACGGGGACCGCTCCACGTTCTCGATATCGGTAAACTCCAGGCGCACGTACACCGGCATAACCGACAGGGACCGCTCCGCCACCATATCGGACCTTGCGCGCGTGTATGACGCCGACGACATGGCTGGGGCGTTTGCAAAGTCGTTCCGGACGCCGGGGCACGTCCCGCTGCTTATCGCGTCAAAGAACCTGCTGGAGGAGCGCCAGGGGCACACCGAGATGTCCATCTATCTGGCAAAGGCCGCCGGACTCCGGCCCGTCATGGCAATGTGCGAGATGATGGACGCGCAGACGTACGCGGCGCTGTCAGTTGACAAGGCATCCAGGTTCGCCGCGCAGCACGGCATGCCGCTTGTCGACGGCAGGGAATTGGCCGAATATGCCAGGGTGCACTGAAATTGAGGATATCAATCGTAGCGGCCGAGTTCAACTATGACGTGACGTCGCGGATGTACGAGGTGGCAAAGGAGAGGGCCGCTGCCCTGAACCTCGAGATAGTGCACACCGCCTGGGTGCCGGGCGTGTTTGACATGCCCGTGGTGGCCGACGCGCTGCTGCGCCGGGACGACGTGGACGGGGTGGCGGCGATTGGGGCCGTAATAAAGGGGCAGACCAAGCATGACGAGGTCATAGCCCACTCCACTACGCGCGCCCTTGCAGACCTCTCCGTGAAGCACGGCAAGCCCGTGTCGCTCGGCGTGACGGGGCCCGGCATGCAGGAGAGGCACGCGTTTGCGCGGATCAGGCCCGTCGCGGAACGCGCCGTGGAGGCGCTGCTGAAGATAGACGGGGAGCTTGCAAAGATACGCATGTGACTGGTGCGACTACGATGACAGTTATGATGACGGTTACGATGACGGTTACGATGACGGCGGCAGCAACTACGAGGGGTGCGACAAGATGGTACAGCTGAGCGTCCTAAAGATCGAGGAGTACGGGCCGTGGACGCTCACGCTTGGAAGCGACAGGGAGCACGAGCTGCAGATGCTCCAGTCGAGGCTTTACGACAGGGTCCAGAGTCTGTTTTCCGAGCGCGACTGCCTCGTGTTTGCAAACCGTGCCGACGAGCTGTTCGCCCTCAGTTCCGGGCTTGGCGTGGACGGGCACGTCGCAATACAGGATGCGCTGGCAGCAGAGTTTGCCGACATCCGCGTGCGAATGTCTATTGGGAGCGGCCGGACGCCGGCCGCCGCCGACGCGGCCGCCGCCGGCGCAACGCGCGCGGCCGATACGCGCAACGCGGGCGACAACGGCGGCGGCAACCACGAACGCGCCGGCATGATATTCGGCGGGGATGCCGCGGCACAATCAGATTCAGGCGACAACGTAAGCATAATGCACATGGACATAGACGGACTGAGCGGCCGCCGCCGCCGCGGCGCAAGCCCGTACGAGATCTCCCTTCTGATGTTCGGGCTGTACCACAAGATGTCCGAATACTTTTACCGCGAATACGAGTCGCTTGCGTTCTTCATGGGCGGGGACAACTTTATGATTGTATGCTCAGACGAGGCCAGGGAGTCTGGCGGACGAGGGTTCGTGGACGCGGTGGAACGGCAGGACGGCATACGCCTGAACTGCGGGATAGGCAGCGGCAGGAACGGACGGGAGGCTGCCATGCGCGCGACCGAGTCGCTTGACATGATAAGAAAGATGCGCGATGAGAGTGGCAGCAGCAGCAACAGCGCAGGATCGGAGGGAGAGTGGCCGCGCGTGTACGAGCACGCGACCGGGCGGCGCCTCTGACCCGTGGGTATCTGATTATGATGATGATGACGACGGCGATGACGACGACGGTGATGTGAATGGCGCGCGCCCGTTTGTTCAAGAACGCGTCGGTCTTGGCGGGCCCCGAGCTCAGATACGTGCGGGACGCCGACATTGCCGTCTCAAATGACACGTTTGAATACGTGGGGCCCTCCGGTAGCAGTCCGCGGCCGGCCCCGGGCCGCGATGCCGACGACGCGGATGCGGCTCCCTCGACCCATGACTGCACCGGGCTTCTTGTAATCCCGGGACTGGTGAACTGCCACACACACGTCGGCGACTCCGTGGGAAAGGATGCCCGACTCGAGGGGACGGTGGACCACAAGATACACCCCGTGTTCGGGCTAAAGTCCAAGATACTCTCGGAGACCCCCCCTGGCGTACTAGTGGATTTCATGGCAAACTCGTGCTCCTCGATGGTTCGGAGCGGGACAACAACCTTTGTGGACTTTAGGGAGGGCGGCGTTGAGGGAGTCGAGTTACTCAGAAGGGCCCTCTCAAGGGTTCCCATACGCTGCGTCATAATGGGCCGCACAAACCATTACAGCGACGAGGACGGCATACGCCGCAACGCACCACTCTCGGTATCAGGCGAGGACGAGCTGGGCGATGTCATGCGGAGCTGCGACGGGCTGGGCGTCAGCGGGGCAAACGAGAACAGCGATGCCATGCTTGAACGCTACTCCAGGTGCGACGCGCTGCGCGCCATACACGCGTCGGAGACCGCGGAGAGCGTA
This sequence comes from Nitrososphaerota archaeon, assembly GCA_028820595.1. GTDB lineage: Archaea > Thermoproteota > Nitrososphaeria > Nitrososphaerales > Nitrosopumilaceae > Nitrosopumilus. The sequence goes on from JAPPIP010000131.1 coordinate 9,748, forward strand.
TCCCGCTCGGAGCAGATGACCGGCGTCTCTGAGACCGTCAGGGCCTTGGGGCTCCGGCCCCATTTTCTGGTGCACATGACCCATGCGTCAAAGGGCGATCTGGCGGCAGTCGCAGGCTCCCCCGGCGTGAGGGGCATTGTGGTGTGCCCGAGGGCCAACGCCGCCCTGGCAGAGGGGATGCCGGACATCACGTCCATGAGGCGCCTGTCGAACCGCAGGCTGGCGCTCGGCACCGACAACGTCATGGTCAATACGCCTGACATGTTCAGGGAGATGGACTACACGTGGAAGGCGGCCATGGGCATGGATAGGGCGCGGGTGGATCCTGCCGAGATACTGCGGATGGCGACCGTGAACGCCGGCATGATACTGGGCAGAAAGATAGGGCAGGTCGCGCCCGGCATGCTCGCCGACTGCGTCTTTCTGGACAAGCACGCAATCGATCTGGAGCCGGTGCACAATCCCTATGCGGCGGTGGTCCACAGGGCGTCGGCATCGTCAATAAGGGCCGTGATGATAGGGGGTAGGGTGGTGCATGGCTCGCTTGACTAGGCGCGACAAAAACAACAACAACAACAACAGCAGCGGCAACCGCCCGGCCATGCCCCGCGTCATCATCAGCGCGGCCGTATCGGTGGACGGCAAGATCTCGCTTGCGGGGGGCCGCCGCGGCCCGCGTTCTCGCGCCCGCGCGCCTGCCAGGCTCTCCTCCGAATCTGACGTGTCAAGGGTGCATAGGCTCAGGGCCAAATGCGACGCAATACTGGTGGGGGTCAACACGGTCCTCTCCGACGATCCGCTGCTTACCGTGCGGCATGCCCGCGCGGGGCGCAAGAGGGGAGGAGGCGCCGCCGCCACCGGCAGTCAGCCCGTCCGGGTCGTACTGGACTCGATGGCGAGAACCCCGCCCGCCTCGAAGGTGGCAGCGACAAGCCCCGGGACCAGAACGATAATCGCGGTGTCCGGGACGGCGCCCGAGCGGCGCATCCTGGCGCTGCGGCGGACGGGCGCGGAGGTTGTGACGGTGGGGCGAAAGGCAGTCGACGTGCGGCGGCTCTTGAGCCGTCTGGCAAAAGACGGGATCAGATCCGTTCTGGTGGAGGGCGGCGGCACCACCAACTGGGAGTTTCTCCGCAGGAGCCTGGTCGACGAGATTGTAGTGGCCGTATCACCCTACGTGCTGGGGGGCGGGCTGCGCGGCGCCGTCTCGCTCGTGGAGGGATCCGGGTTCCCAAGCGTGTCAGGCTCGCCCAAGCTGTCGCTGAGGTCTGCAAGGCGCCTTGGCGATCACGTCATATTGTCCTATGACGTTGGAGCGGGGGATGGTGGCAATGGCAACGGCGACGGCATTAGGAGGCCGCGTCGCGCAGGCTCTCGTACCTGACTGCCGTCCGGTTGCGGCACCGTGTGGCCGTGAAGAGATATAACCCCTGCACCCTGCGTCCGTCCGTACATGCCGACTGCGTCGCTGCGCCGAGACCACGACCTCATCGAAAAGGTGACAAAGGCCATGGGCACCACCATAGAGGTGCTGCAGGGCGGCAAGCAGGTTCCCGAGTCCGTCCTGATGCAGGTGGTCGACTTTACGAAGAACTTTACTGACGTGTGCCACCACACAAAGGAGGAAAAGTCGTTGTTTCCCGCCCTTGCAGACGCCGGCATGCCGACCAACATGGGGCCCATTGCCGTAATGCTGGCAGACCACCAGCGCTCGCGGGAGATCGGGCAGAGCATGGAGGCGTCTGCCCGCGCGTATCTGGAGTCCGGCGACCCGTCCGGGCTGGTACGGGACATGAAGGAGTACGTGGAGCACATCACGGAGCACCTGTGGAAGGAGAACAACCGGCTGTTTGTCATGGCCGACGCCCGCCTGCAGTACGTCTCTGAAAAGGTAGACGGCGAGCTTGGCCGCATAGAGGGCGAGCAGCTGGACGCGTTAGGCAAGGACAGGCTCCACTATGAGAGGCTGGCCGACGATCTAGATCTGGACGCCTCCGGACGCAGCCATCAGTGACTGTCGCCGCGCGCCGGCAGACGCGCCAAAGGCGGCCGCGCAAATACTTTACGGATCTGGCTCGAAGATGCCGGGGCCCTGCTTCCGGGTCACTCTACGTAATGCTGCTGCGTCAGGTTGTCGTAAAACCTGACTGACTTTACGTTTACAAACTCGAGCATCCCGTACCTGGAGAGCTCCCGCCCAAAGCCGCTGTGCTTTATGCCGCCAAACGGCACGCGCGGGTCGGACACCACCACGTTGTTGACGCTCACTATTCCAGACTCGATCCTGTGGGAGATCTTTTCTGCCTTTGAGAGGTCCCTGGTCCATATGCTGGCGCCAAGCCCGTACTCGGAGTCGTTTGCCAGCCTGACCGCCTCGCCCTCGTTCTCCACTATGGTGATGGGCGCGACGGGGCCGAACGTCTCCTCCCTTGCGATCATCATGTCCTGGGTGACGCCGGATATCACGGTCGGCTTGTAAAAGTACCCGCCGCCCGATTCGTCGTCAGCAGCGTCGCCGCATGTTTCGCCCCCGAGCAGTATGTTTGCCCCCTTTGCCTTGGCGTCCTCCACCATCTCCGATATCGACTCCAGCCCTGCCTTGCTTGAGACGGGGCCCAGGTCGGTGTCCATGTTCATGGGATCGCCCACCACGAGCTTCGATGCCATGCCCAGGAACTTTTCTATAAACTCCTCTGCCACCCCCTTCTGGACGAAGAACCTCTTTGAGGCCACGCAGCTCTGGCCGCAGTTGATGAACCTGCCCTTTACGGCCCCCTGCGCCGCGTCGTCGATCATCGCGTCGTCAAGCACTACAAACGGGTCGCTTCCGCCCAGCTCGAGCACGCACTTTTTGAGTCCGGCGGCCGCCCTCTGCCCCACCTTGGCGCCCGCGACCGCGCTCCCGGTGAACGTGACGGCGTTGACGCCCTCCGAGTCTATCAGGTGGTTTGCCGTCTCCGTGCTTCCTATCACGCACTGGAACACGCCGTCGGGCACGCCCGACTCCCTGAACGCGGTCTCTATCTCTATGCCGGACTGCGGCGTGATGCTTGCCGGCTTCATTACGATGACGTTTCCGGCCATCAGGCAGGGGGCGGCGAACCTGAGCGCCTGCCAGTACGGAAAGTTCCACGGCATTATGGAGCCGATGGTCCCGAGCGGCTCGAACGTGACAAAGCTCTTTCTGGCGTCCGTGGTGAGCACCTCGTTGGAAAGGAAGCTGTCTCCGTGGTCCGCGTAAAACTCGAGGACCCACGCGCACTTTTCAATCTCCCCTATGGACTCCTTTATGACCTTGCCCATCTCGGCCGTGGCCACCCTTGCCAGCTTCTCCTTGTGGCTCCTCAGGTACTCGACCAGATTGTATATGTACCCGCGCCTCCTCTCGTAGTCCCTCTTCCATTCGGGAAAGACACGCTGCGCCCTGTCCACTATCTCCGCGACCTGCGGCCCCGTCATCGCGGCATAGGTGTCTATGGCCCTGCCGGTGGCGGGGTTGGTGGTGCTGAATTCGGCGCCCTGCATCTTCAGGCTCCCCTGTAGTTAGACTGCGATGGCGGTGATGCCGGCGTATCTGGCGCCGCATCTGACGCGGGCCCGTAGGCTGCCGCCCACCACGTGGCGCCCCTCAGGGCCTCGGAGTATGCGCCTATCATGGAGTGCATGTACCTGTCAAACGCCTTCATGCCCTGCGAGCGGGCCTTTGCGTACCACTGCAGGATGTCGCCGTATCCGTCAAGCTGCGACAGCACGTGGTCCGTCGTCCTGTCCGCTGAGCGCCCGAACCTGTCCAGAAAGCCCGGGTCGGCGCCGCCCGCCATCCTGTCCAGGAGCTCCCGTTCTGAGAGCAAAAGCATGCCGAACACGTTGTCCAGCATGTGCAGGTACTCTTTGTACATGTCTGAGTATATCTGAAAGTGGGTCGGCGACTGGAGTTCCATCTCCCTGAGCATCCTCGACGTGTTCTCCTTTATTATGTCCGTAAATGATACGGTGCCGGCGCCCTGTGACATTTCATGGTGCGTTTGTGCTTTGTATTTATGCGTATGGCGTGCCTTGGAACCATGCCTAGTGGCGGCCCGCCCTGCGCCCCATATTGGCAGTATTGTCCGCGTTTTTTTGTAGCGGCAGTGGTGACGACGACGACGGCAGCGGCGCCTAGAAGACCTGCTGCATGTCGTTCTTTATCTCGTCTATCTTTTTGGCGTACGCCTTTTTCGGCCTGTCGTTGTTCTTAAAGTTCAGTATGCTCCCGCACGACGGGCACTTGAACATGCCGTCGAGCGCGTCCTCGAACGTCACCCTGAGGCACTCGTCGTTGCCGCAGTGGTAGAACTCTGACGCGTTCTCGTACTCGAGCCTCTGCTGCAGGCGCTCGACTATCTTCTTCTTCTGCTTTTCGATGAACTGCTCCACCTCCTCGCGCCTGGTCCTCCACCTGTATACGAACCACCCCTTGCGCTCGTCCTTGACCTTTATCCCGGTTATCAGCGACTTGCCAAAGAGGTCGTAGAGCACCTTGCGCACCATGTTTATCCTCAGTCCGGTAGAGCTTGCAATCTCCTCGTCGGTGGCGTCCTCGGACTTTAGCAGGGATATCGCGACCTTGAGGTACTCGTCGCCTCCAAGTATGGCCGCGATCTTTACAAACGGATCCTCGTACTTTTCTGCCACCGTGCGCGGTCAGTTATGTGGCTATTAATCTGTTGTTTACTGCGCCTTGTGCGCCCCGGGCTGATCGTCGTCGCGATTGCCATCACCGCCGCCGCCGCCGCCGCCGCCGTACGCGCGCGACTCGACCCGCTTGCCGTGACGGGACGGGACTATGCGCCGCTTTGCTCCCCCGAACCGTTCCCGCCCGAGCTGGGCGCCCTGGTATATGCGGTCAAGCAGGACTGCCAGGGCCGCAATCTCCGAGTGCGGCTGCCCCCCCACGCTTACGTTGTAGTCTGCCGCGTCGTACACCTCCCTTGGCACCTTTTTGGCGCCGACTACGACAAGCATCCTGGCCGCGCCGTCCGCGGCGCGCCGCCGCAGCTCGCCCTGTACGTCGTTTATGGACTCGCCGTACATCGACAGGTGCACGACCGTATAGCCCTGCCGCACCTTCTCGCGCAGGACGGGCCTCCACCCGTCCACGTACTCGACTTCGAATTTTCCCCCCCACGTCTCGTTTATTGCGCGTACGCCCTGCCTGATCTCGGGGTTCGCCTCAGTCATGTATATCCTGGATGCCCCAAAGGCCCTGGCCACCAGGGCCGCATGCGTGGTGACCCTGTCGTCCCTGACGGGGCGCTGGCCGATCCGGAGCACCTCTATGGTCGCGGTCATGCGCGGCCGTCCGCCCCCTCGCGTGCTGCCGTTGTCTCCGCCGCTGCCGCGGCGGCCTCTGGGATGTGCGACCCATTCTTGTCCCGACGCCCGGGACGCCACGCGCCGCCCGCGGCCGGACCAAAGGCCATCTCGGCTATCATGTCCTTCAGCCCGTCGATGTTCGCGCCAGTCTTGGCCGATACGGCGACCCACCTCCCCGTGCCGTCATCGTCGTCGTCCGCGCCCGCAATTCCCAGCCGCTCGGCCCTCCTCCTCGCGGCATCGGCGCCCGGCGCGACCATGTCGGCCTTGTTGAGCGCGTATATGACGCGCTCCTCCCTCACTCCAAGCTCGCCTAGCGCGGCGTGGCAGCTGGCAATCTTTCTCCTTGCCGCCTGCACGGGTTCGGCAAAGTCCACGACCAGCACTATCACGTCCGCGTGCCCGAGCTCCTCCAACGTGGAGCGGAACGCCTCTATCATATACGCGGGCAGCTTGCTGATGAACCCGACCGTGTCCGACACCAGCACCGGCTCCGCGGCCCTGCCGCCGACCTGGGCGCGCCTCGTGGTGGTGGAGAGCGTGGTGAACAGCTCGTCGCCCTCCTCGTTGCTCTCCCCCGTCATTGCGTTGAACAGCGTGGTCTTGCCCGCCGACGTGTACCCCGCAAGCGAGACTGTCTTGAACCCCGCCCGCCTGCGCGCACTCCTGTGTAGTTCGCGCTGCCTTCCGGACTTTTCGAGCTTCGCCCTAGTCGAGTTCATCCGGTTCCGTATGTCGTTGTAGTATAAGTCGACCCCGAACTTGCCGATCCCCATGAACCCGGGCTGCTCCCCCATGCTCGCGAGCCTGACCCTCTCCTTTGCCCTGGCCATCTCGTACCTGAGCTGCGCCAGCCTCACCTGCAGCCTCGACTCGGCGCTCGACGCGCGCCTCTCGAATATCTCCAGTATGAGGGTCTCCCTGTCGAGTATCTCCATGTGCACGGCCGACGCCAAATTATAGTTCTGGCTCGGCTTTAGGATCTCGTCGTATACCACCACGTCGGGGCCCGTCTCCCCTACGATCTCCTGCAGCTTTTCGAGCGCCCCGCGCCCTATCCCGTATCTGGGGTGCCCCAGATAGCGCTGCCTCATCACGCGTACGGGCTCGTACCCGGCCGCGTCGCAGAGGCCCAGCGCCTCGCCCACGGCGTCCTCCCTGTTGCGCGTGATCAGGACAGCTGCCTTCATCCCCTCGCCATCCCCTTGCCTGCCATTGTAACACACCGCCGCGGCTTGGCAGTCATAATATCTCTATCACCGGGCGCGCCCGTCACGACGCTGGCGCGGCGGCATCCCCGTTCCCCTTTTTGAGCGCCTTTTCTATGTTCATGTTCAGCACGATCTCCGATATGTCGCTGGCGTACTCTGCTATCCTCCTGATGTTCTCTGCCATCCTCCTTATGCGGTACACCTCCTCGTCGTCCTTGTGGTCCCTTACGGAGTCAAGCAGGTCCTTCTCGTACGTCGAGATCTCGCCGCACCTATTTATGGTGCCCTCCGCCTGGACGTGGTCCTCCTTGAAGAGGGCCAGGCACGCGTCATCAAGCACCGAGAGGCAGAACTGGCTCATCCTCTCCAGCCTGTCCAGGTACTCCGGCCCTATGCTCTTCTGGAACTCCAAGACGTCCTTTGCCACGAGCGTGGCGTGGTCCCCCGTCCTCTCGATGTTCTTCACCACCAGCCTGTACCCGAGGCAGTTCCTGGCGTTCCGAAACCCGATCTCCTGCAGTATGTGCTCGTTCTGTATCGCTATCTTCAGCTGGCGTATTATGTAAAAGCCGAACCTGTCGACCTCGTCGTCCGTGCTGATCACCTCTTTTGCGAGCTCCGCGTTGTTCTCGCGCACGGCCAGTATGGCGTCGCTGCACATGGACTTTGCCAGGTGTATCATGCGCTTGAACGCCCCGTCGACTGACAGCTCGAGGAGGTTCACCAGCACCTGGACCGTGATGCCGCTGCTCGAGTCGGAGGTTATCTCCGATCCCATTAGCATCCTCTTGACGGACTCCTTTACGGTGCTCCTCTGGCCCGGGCTGAGCCTGTCCCCCCTCGGCTTTACCGTGATGGACCTGAACCCCAGAAAGTAGAGCGAGATGAGCTTGCGCACTATGCTTGACGGCTCGTCCCTGCCGTCTATCTCCAGTATGGCGTCCTCCTTCTTCGGCGTCCTCGGCTCGTACTTTGGGGGGTGCACCTCGAGGGCCGTCGCCCCCTTGCGCACTATCCTCACCTGGTCGCCCCTCTTGAGGCCCAGGTCGGTTATCCAGTCCTTTGGCAGGGTGACTATATACGACGACTTGCCGGTAAATTGAATCTTGCGCATCTCCTCATTCTCGCTCATGTATATGATGCGGGCCGGCCATTCTATATAGACGTGCCGCCCCATATGGCCTGTATCGCGTGCGCGGCTACGCGTACGTCTAATAGTGGCGCCGTGACGCATGCCGCATGCAGGAGGTCTCAAAGGTGCGCCATACCATCGACGCGCAGTTCGGGCGCGGGGCGCACAGGTCGGTCCCGGCGGGAGCCGCCATAGAGCGCTCGAGGCGGACCGGACGCATAAGGGGTATACGCGACGGCAGCCAGAACCTGCTCTGCACCCTGAGGCCCGACGGCGGGCTGGCGATCACGACGCGCTTGGCCGAGATGATGCTTGCCCGGCGCCCTGCCGCATTTGCGTCGTACTGCGTCGAGGTCTCGCCTGATGCCGCCCCGTTCGTGGAGGAGGGCCGGTCGGTATTCTGCAGGCACGTGGTGCGCTGCGGCCGGAACGTCAGGGCCTCCTCCGACGTGCCCGTCACGTGCGGCGGCAGGGTGATCGCGGTGGGCAGGGCGCTGCTGTCGTGCGAGATAATGTCAGACATGGACAGGGGGGTCGCAGTCAAGGTCAGGGATGGTTTAAAAGGTCGCGGCGGGTAACCATGCCATGATGCGTGGCGGAAACCGCGGCATGCGGCGCATGATGGACAAGATGGGCCTTGACGTGGAGGAGATAAAGAACGTCCGAGAGGTGGTGATCAAGACCGACAAGAAGGAGATCATCGTCGAGGCGCCGTCCGTCTCGGAGATGAAGAGCAAGGACGCCACCATATTCACCGTGACCGCCGCCGACGGCGGCTACTCGGAGCGCGAGCTGGAGGTTCCGGTGTTCCCGGATGAGGACATCGACATGGTGTGCGAGGAGACCGGCGTCGACAGGGAGAGGGCGGCCGCCGCGCTGGCCGAGGCCGACGGCGACCTGGCGCGGGCCATACTGGCGCTCGGCGACAAGTAGCGCGGCGCCGGCCCCGAATTAAGATTTAAGTAATAGCCCGAGTGAGCCCAAGCGTATGAGCAAGGGTTCTGCAGGTGTGGCGGCCGAGTCCAACGTTTCTGGCATCATAAAGTCGCTTGGCGCGCTCGAGGACGACCTCGACTCCCTGGGCGGCAAGGTGGGTGACATGAAAAAGCAGCTCGCGGCAAGGGCCCAGTCCCAGATCGAGTCCATGATGGAAAAGACGAGGGATATGGCCTCAAAGGAGGCCGAGGTTATCATCAACGAGTCAAAGGCGGCAGCGGAGGCCGAGTCCAAGAGCATAACGGAGCGCGGCGAGGCCAGGCTTGCCGAGATAAAATCCGCCGTCGACGACAACTTTGAGGGCGCGGTGAAGGACGTGGTATCGACCATTTTGAAGCCATGACCGGTGCGCCATGATCATACACGTCGCAACAACCAGTACCGTCGCATATCTCTTCACCGCGGGGCCGCCGGGGCCTCCGGTGTGTGCCGCCTGCAGTCGCCGTTGTTACTACTGCTCAGGACGCGGTGGCGCGCCGTGACGTTCCACCCGCTGCAGGATCCACCATTTCCAAGCGGCCTGCGCGTGGCGGTGGCGACTGCCCGCGGCAGGCCATACTATTACTTTTCGTCGCTGCTCAGGGGGCTGGGCGTCCGGTTCGACTCGATACTGCCGGATCACATGGGCGCGTACGGGGGCCACCTCGTGATGACCACGGTGCCGGAGCATCCGGGGCCCCGCGCGTTTTTGGGCCCCGCCCTGTTCTTTGAGGACGTCTCGGGGCACCCGCCCGCCGTGGTGTGCGGCCTGATGGTACGGGAGTCCGGCATGCATCCGGGGCCCGAGGAGCTCGTAGTGGGGATAGACCCGGGGCAGCGTAGCGGGCTTGCAATATCGTACTGCGGGCGGGAGATAGGGTCGTCGATACACTCCTCCGTGGACGGCCTGGTCTCGATGGTCATACGCGTGCTGGGGGGCCTGCCTGCAAGGCGCAGGCTCGTCAAGATAGGGGACGGCGACGTCGAGACGGCCTGCGAGATTGCCCGCACGCTGAACCTGCGCTTCTGCTCCTCCTTTGAGTTCGAGCTCGTCGACGAGAGCCGGACGAGCCCAAAGCTCAAGAACTTTAACCGCCGCGGCAGGCGCGACATCCTGTCCGCGCGCTACATATCCCGCCGCGACGGCAGGAGGAGGCACCGCGACGTCATGCCGCTCTCGTTGACCGGCTGACGATGCGCTGCCGCCTGCGGCCACGATAACTGTATATTTTCTTAAGAATTCCCGCCGTTTTTACTGTATCTTCCAAATTTTCATACCATATCGGCAAGTTTTATATTTTTGGACTGTTTTATTGAAAATTTTCTGGCTTTAGGCTTAAATACCTTTCGTGTTTATCAATCACACATGACGTGCAAGGGAATCTGTACTCGATACAAGGCCCAAAAGCCGGTCGGGACGGGCAGGTACGCCTCGGGACAGCGTCGGTGCCAGATATGCGAGATATTCATAAAATGGGAGGGGCTGTGGTGCCCGTGTTGCGGGTACAGGCTCCGCACAAAGCCGCGCAACCTCAAGTACAAGGCCAAGCTGCGCGCCAGGGTGGAGGCTAGCGCGGCAGAGGCGCGGGCAAGCTTGGCCGCCGCCGCCTCCAAGGCAAAAAAAGCCAAGTCCAAGGCCGCCAAGGCGTTAAAACCCGCTAGGGCCAAAAAGGCCGCCGCCTCCAAGTCCGGCGCCGCAGAGGACAGGGCGACAAAGGGGGAAAAGAAGCCGTGCACGTACTGCGATAGACTGTTTGTATATCCCAAGCGCCACGCGAAGAACTGCAAGAATAACCCCGCCGCGTCCGGCAGCACGTAGGGGCGCATTGATATTGACGGCGTCGCCCACCCCACGGTGAAGGGAATGCCCGCAACAACGGATGCAGAGGAAGGGACGGCAGGCCCCGCGCCGGGCGTGCCCGGGGGCAGGGACGTCATGTCCGAGAGCACGGTAAGCCCGCAGGGCCGTTCCTTTGTCGTGCAGGTGCACAGGTTTGAGAACGGGGTGTTTGCGGCGATATCCGAGAACAGCCGCCGGCTCGGCTCGCTTGCGGTGTCGCTCGTATCGCGGGCGGGGGCCGCCCCGGTTACTACGACGATAATCCCGCCGCGCGATCCCACGTGCGCGTTCCTCATGAGGATGGCGGCCGAGCAGATCAGCTCGCGGACGCGCGGGATCGCGGCCGTCTCCGTGTACGCCGACGGCGAGCTCGGCGCGCCGGCGTCAAAGGAGCTGCTCGAGGTCCTGGTGGGGATGATAACCCTTGGGGGGGAGAAGGATGGTTCTGCCTGACCTGCGCGGATACCTCTCGGCAATCGAGAGGGCGGGCCAGATGAGACGCGTCACGAAGCCGGCCTCTACAAGGTTCGAGATTGCGGGCGTGACGGCGCGGGCAGACGGGGGGCCCGCCATACTGTTTGAGCATGTCAGGGGCAGCGGCAGCGCCGGCTTCCGGCTCGTCTCGAACTTGGTGGGAACGCGCCAGAGGTTTGCCGCCGCCGTGGGGGCCAAGACGGAGCGGGCCATCCATGACAAGGTCATATCGGCGATATCAAAGGCGAGGAGGCCCAGAATATCCCGGCGCGCGGGGCTGTACGAGGAGAACCATGCACGCGACCTGTCCGTGCTGCCCATAGTGACGCACTTTGAGAAGGAGCCGGGGCCGTTCGTAACGTCCTCCGTGATATACGCCGAGAACCCGGAGACCGGGGCGCAGAACTCTTCTTTCCACAGGCTCATGCCCTTTGCGGGGGGAGACAGCGGTGGCGGCGGCAAGACCACGAGGTGCACCGTCCGCATGGTGGAGGGGCGGCACCTGCACCGGTGCTTTGAGGCCGCCAAGAAGCTGGGGCAGGACCTCAGGGTGGCCATTACGATAGGGGTGCACCCGGCCATATCGATCGCGTCCGCATACCAGGCGGAGTGGGGCCGGGACGAGATGCACATCGCAAACTCTATTCTGGGCGGAAAACTGGAGCTTGCCAAGCTGGGATGGTCCGGGATGTACGTACCGTCCGGCGCCGAGATCGTGCTGGAGGGCCGCATACTGCACGACGTGACGCATAGGGAGTGGATGGTCGAGATGCTGCAGACCTACGACCACAAGAGGCGGCAGCCCGTATTTGAGCTGGAGCGGTTACACTACAGGAACGACCCCATATTCCACGACATACTCTCCGGGTATGCGGAGCACCGCCTCCTGATGGGCATGCCCATCGAGTCCAAGCTCAACGGCGAGCTCGGGGCGGCGTTTCCGCAGGTCAGGCGCGTCTCGATAACCAACGGAGGCTGCAACTGGCTGCATGCCGCGGTCCAGATATCAAAGAGGCGCTCAGACGACCCCCGGCGCATAATAAAGAGGGCATTTGCATCCCACCGCTCGCTCAAGCAGGTCACCGTGGTGGATGAGGACATTGACCCGGACAGCGCCGAGTCGGTAGAGTACGCGATGGCGACCAGGTTCCAGGCCGACAGGGACCTCGTCATAGTCAGGAACGTGAGGGGCTCGAGCTTGGATCCGTCAAGCGACCAGAAGAACCTGAAGACGGCCAAGATGGGGGTGGACGCCACCATACCCCGATCAAAGCGCCCTGAGGGGTTCGAGATTGCGAAAATCCCGGGCATCGAGAAAATCAGGCTCGAGAGGTACCTCGGGTGACACACCCGTTTCGTATCTGACGGCGCGGACGTCACGCGTATCATCGTACGGAGCCGCCGTACTGCCCGTTGCGTTTCATGTAATGCTTGACAAACCATTTCAGGAAGTGCATCTCGTCGTACTGGAGGTTTCCCTTTTCAAGGACGCGGTAATACTGTACCTGTCGGTAAATCTTATGCCCGGCGGCGGATATCCATTTTTTATCAGCATGTAGTTCATCAGCAGCCTTGACGTCCTGCCGTTGCCGTCGCCGAACGGACGTATGTTTACGAACCTAAAGTGCGCGGCCCCTGCAAACTCCACCGGGCCCATTGCCTTGCGACTGCCACCTGAGTTCAACCACCTGAAAAAGTTCCTTGCAAAGGCCGGGACGAATAGATGGTACAAAAACCGTGAGTTGCTTCCTGTTATGAACACCGCATGCCGGCGCAACACGCCTGCGATCTCCGGTTTTGTCTTTTCAAACATTGCCTTGCGCCATGACACCACCCGCCTCATGTCAGGGCGCGGGGAGGTGGCTTCCTTGCCATGTCTGTAAATATTTGATGGTGAATCTTGGCCTCTAGCATGTCGGATTCGGGCTTTTGCGCCGGGGTGAGGTTGAACCTTAGGAGTTCATACGTCTCTTTTTTTGTCAGGGACGCGCCCTCGATTTTCTGCGTATCGTGCGTGAACCGGTATGAAAATTCTTCATAGTCGTCGATTCTCTGGGATTCCGGAACTGGCATATGCCGTCCTGATGTCCTCCAAGACGGGCCTCCACTGCAACCGCAGCATGTCCAATTCAAACTCTCGTTTTTGTCACAATTCTTCACGTGATAAACCTCCTTGTCTGCATCCATGAACTGCTGTCTCCCTGTCTGAAGCGTCGGGGGGGGGGGGGGGGGGGGTTTGTGTTTTGGGGGGGGGAAAGTTGACCCGTAAAGAATTTGGGTTTTGGTTATTACAAATCGGAAGCGCAAGGTTTGGGGGAG
>JAPPIP010000099.1 GCA_028820595.1 Nitrososphaerota archaeon
TCAGCCCCCCGGCGACCATGATTGCCATTAGCGTTATGCTAGTATATTTTCTGCAAGGCCTACGGCGCCGTTGCAGACGTTGTTGGGCACACCCGATCAGACCGAGGGCACTGTGAAGGCCATGCAGGCCGATGAACGTTTTGGGCAGACGCGTATCGATGGTGAATTACCGGGCCGGGGGAGAGGGGGGGGTGCTCCGGGGCGGCACACACGCAGGCTCACAGGTGTATGTCTGTAATGCCGGTCAGCTTGTACTTGTTCTCGTGCGGGTGTATACGGCCTTCAAACCTGGCGCCAACGGGATACAAGCGCTTGTTGGCAGTCACTATGCGGTACGTCCTGCGCGTATCCTCTCCGTAGGCTACGATATCGGGGCCTTTGTGCTCGCGTACCTCGAACCTGTCAAAGAAGAGCTCGGTGATCTGCAAAAGGCCGGCGGCAAGCTTCCTGTCGGGGACGAACTGTGTGACAAACTCTTCTATTATGGTGGTTCCCGTGGCCGGGTTTATCCACTCTGCGATAAACCACGTCATGTGCTGCTTGAAGACAAGCGTGTCGTCGCTGATGTGTATCGTGCTGTAGGGGCAGCTTTTGCGCCCCTCCTCAAACTCGCCGCGGTATTTCGTAATGGCGTAGGCCATCATGGCCTCGACCGGGTCGCCAATAACATCCCCCGGCTTTATCTCCACCCGGTCCGGCTTGAAGATACTGGTGACCCTGCTTTTCAGCTTGGGGTCATCAGGCAGCATTACCATTCTGGGGTTCTTTTTGGACGAGGCGGCATCTGCAGGTTCCTGCTGCTGCCGCTGCTGCTGCTCCGCGCCATCCGAACCCGGATCGGGCCCGAGTCTCCATCCCGTATGCGTCGCCACGATGCGCCTGACGTCTGATGCCATGGTAACTATGCTGCGGTCCCTTCCCCCGACTCTCCTGACCCCGACTACCAGTATGCCCAGCTGGACGTAGACCTGCATGAACGAGTCAAACATGTGCGGGTCGCCGGGATCCGTGAACTCGGGCTGGATGAGCGAGTCGTTGAGCGCGCGGCGCGCCTCGGCTATCTCCGGTCCGCCGCGCCTTGCAATGTACCTGATTGCCTCGCGCTCGCTGTGCGATGCCTCGTCGATGACGTGCGGTATCATGCGCGGCATGGCCCCCGTAATGTCCTTGATCATCTGGTCCTTTGTCCTGCTCGGGTCGAGATCCCACTCGTGGGCGATCTTTCTTGCGATATTGGCCGGATACATGCGCAGGATGTCCCCCGCGGCCATCGCCGCAGAAAGCCGCACCTTTTTGGCCTCCTCAAAGGCGGCCTGATCCGCCCTTACGCGGTCTGCAAAGCCGATCACCCCCTGCGGGCCCAACATCCCGAGCAGTTCGTCCAAGATCCTCTTGTCGTGGTCGTCCAACGCTGCGCGCTCGTCAGAAACCCGATTTTATTCTTTTGAATTCCGGCCCCCTTCCCCCCGGGTCAGGCGACGCCGGCCCCCGCGTACGCCGCGCAGCGCGTTGTCGCGGCAGTTCCTTCCGCGCGCGAATCCCGCGCAGCACGGCCGCCGTTCCTTCCTGCACACGCCCCCTCCCACCCGGGATCCCGGTTGCCGTGGCGCCCCGATTGAGGCCCCCGGCCTTGCGGCGTTCGTTGTACTCGCACCAGTCCACCTTCGCCCCTCCCCCCGCCCCGCCGTCCGGATTGTTCTTGCCCTTTGGTCTGTTGCCGGGTCGTTTTGCCTTCATTGGGCGCCGGTCTCAAAGTTTGCTTATCGCATCCCGGTCTGGCGTGGATGGCGGTGTCTCTGGACAAAGCCCGTCGATCAGCCGGCGGATCGTCTTGGGATGGTGTCAAACTCGTTTGGAATGTAGATCGGATCCACGCATTTTATCCCTGTAAGTGATTCAATTGTCTCTGAATTACTCAGAAAATCGTAATAGTCGACCGTTGCCAGCAGGCATGTCTGTTTTGAGTCATGCTTGTAGGCCTCCACCTCGCATAAAATTTCAATGTCCTGCGGCTTTTTCTTTACTGTCTTTTTCAGCGCTGTTTCGTTTTGCAGTTTTTTGCGCGTCTCCGGATTCACGATGGCTGAAAATACCTCGTACCCACCCAGCTTGGAATCGTATTCGCATCTTAGGCCAGAGAGTTTTTTGTTAAACTCTACCATTGAATCCAGAACAAAGTCACTTGTCTTCAGTTTCGTTTTCCTAGTGCAGCTTTCCACCAGATGCTGGACAAGCACCGATTCAATGTCGTTGATGACTTCCAGTTCTGATTTTTTGGAGCTAAAGTCGGTCCTCAAGCCCGAAAAAAGCGACTGGATCAACGACAGATCCGACAGACTGATCGTAGATTCCTTGTCCTTGGACGAAAGAAATTCCTTCATAAAGTCCTTCAAGGCCTGTGCGATCAGCTCCGTGACCTCACACATCCTGCGGCCCACCTCGTTTTTCACGGTTTCTGGCATGTACTTTTTGAATCGGAAGATTCCTTGGTACCTGTCAATGGCGCCCACCAACCCGCGTCGACTGGGTCTCGTTGCCGAACACTTCGGCCAGAAAGATTGACGAGTCCGCGCAGACCGCGATCTTTGCTTTTCTAGGCATGTCTGAGGATTGCTTGGCACAGTTTTTTATCAAAATCTCTAAACGACTCTGAGTCCGAGGAGTTCAGCATATCTTCGTCGAAGTGTCTTTTATCCAAATGGTTTGTCATCTCAAAGAGGCTTTGTTTGAATTCGCCAAGATATCCCTCGAATATTCCCCTTTCGGTGTCGTTGTTCAGCGTGAGGGGCTTTGTCCTAAACAAGTCCTCCAGTTCCTTTGCATTGGCCGCCCTCAGGAAGAACCTTAGGGCGGATTCAGAGCGTGACACCCTCGTCAGCGTCTCTGAAAGTCCCCTGCGGCGCTTCTCAAACTCTTTTAATTCCGCCATTGTCTTTTTTTCATCGGACCTGACAAGGTGCAGCCTTGTCTGCAGCCTGGTCAGATCTGCTATGAGTGAATTTATCGCCGACGTCCTTTCGATATATGAGATGTTGTACAGGTTGTACAGCTCTAATGGCAGGTCTGATTCCAAGAATTCTGCCATTATCTTTCTGTGCCATTGGGCATACGATGCCCTGAGCACCTGCCTGAGTCTTTTCAGCGAGTCTATCATCAAGCCGAACTGTTCGTTGACGTCATCCGGGTCTGATCGGAATGCCTGGCGCAACTCCCGAATCTCAGTATTTTCATCCAGGAACTCTGTGAAGTGTCTCTTCCAGAGATTCAGGTAGGCGGTGCCGGTAAACCAGTCTGCATTAAAATGAACCTTGTCTATGACAAATTCTATTTCGCCGTATATTATCTTGTCCAAGTCCGGCTGCTCGTCCGGCATCAGGTCTATCATGGTTTTTTTCACATAACGCCTCGGGGTTGTTTTCTTCTCTAGGCGCGGTTGTAAATGCTTCAATACGTATATGGCGGCAGGTTTGGCAAATTCCTGCTTGTCATCATTTTCAAAACTAGCGGTTAGCGCTTCCAATAGCCCTGATATATGGTTTCTTATATATATCAGCTTCTGGATCCGGGGCTTTCCAAAAACACCGCCACCGTCCGTGTGCAGGGCCGGGGCGTGGCAAGCAGGCCTTGAGACCGGTAACCCGGCGAAGGCAAAACGACCCGGCAACAGACCAAAGGGCAAGAGCAATCCGGACGGCGGGGCGGGGGGGGGGGTGAAGGTGGACTGGTACGAGTACAACGAACGCCGCAAGGCAGGAGGGCCCGGCCGTAACAGGTGTGATGTCCGGCATGGCGGACAGGGCCCTGCTCCGTAACTGTTCGGCCCCCGCACAATTTAGGCACAGATCCTGCCGTTCTCCTCTTGATGCAGGCACAGGCCGGACAGTTGCCACTGCGCCCCTGCGGCCCTTGCAAATACGGGCCAACAGGTGACGGGGATGAAAACGGTGCGACAAATGCCGGCGTCCGATGCCCGAAATCAGGCGCATCAGACGCGCCCGAATACCGACTCAGACCGCGGCCCATATTTGCAAGGAGGGAGCCATACGGGCAAGTATTGTTGCAAAAATGGGCCGTCTCCGGACGGGAACGGGTGCGGGGGTGGGTGGGGATGGGCGGGGGTAACGACAACGTCAAAAAACCAATAAAGAGATCATTTGTACGGACTTGGCCCCTTTTTGACAGCAACGCTCGAGCCTGCCAATCTTTTTATCTTGATGCGGCTTGATCGCGCGCATGTGGTCAAGGCTTACGGTCATCGGCGTGGTCGTCGGCAGCGTGATCATAGGGATAGGCGCCGCGGCCCTCGTCATGCACCTGGGCCCCATCACGGTCACGGAGGAGTACACCGTCCTGCCAGGCGAGTCGGTGTCATACCTGATACCGGCGCCCGAGGACACGGCCCAGACCATGTCCATAACCGGCGACCGCTTCAACGTCACGCTGTCGAGCCCCGGCGGCGGGCTGCAGATCCCGAACGCGGAATACCGCGGCTCTGCCGCGCTGTCGTGGACGCACGCAGAGTCCGGCGACACCACCATACGCGTCAAGAACACGGGGGGCGGCGACCTGCAGATAAACCCGGTCATCGTGAGGAGCTCGGATCCCATATGGATCGCGTTCGACTTCATGGTGATCATATCCGGGATCATAATCATAGGGTTCGGCATGGGCTTTGCGGCCAAAAGGCCCAAGGGGTTCTGATCACCCGACGGGGGGCGGCGCGGCGGACGGGTACGACCCGAGCACGCGCACCGACGAGTCGCTGCATATCCTCTCCAGCATGCCGGCTATCCGGGGGTCCCCCGCATGCCCCTCAAAGTCGACGTAAAAGTTGTACTCCCACGCGTTTCCGCGGGTGGGCCTCGACTCTATCTTCGTCATGTTGACGTCGTTCTCGTAAAAGTTCCTGATGACGCGGTAGAGCGAGCCCGGCTCGTGCTTTAGGGAGAGTATTATCGAGGTCTTGTACGCGGCGGTGCCGCCCGCGCCGGGCGGGGGCGCCAGGCCCGACGTGTCGCGGCCGCGCGCGGCCAGTATCAGGAACCTCGTGTAGTTGCTCGAGTTGTCCGCGATGTCCTCCGCGATTACGGGCACCCCGTACAGCTCGGCCGCCTCCCTGCTTGCGATACCCGCGACCTCCCGGTCCTTTGCGTCCCTGACGTTCTTGATGCTGCCCGCCGTGTCGTACGCGGGGACCGCCCTCATCTTGCGCCCCTCAAGGAACCTCCGGCACTGCCCCAGGGCCTGCGGGTGGGACCACGCCTGCCTCACGTCGGAGATCCGGCCGTACCCTATGAGGCAGTGCCTTATCCGGTGGTGCGTCTCGCCCGCGGCCACGAGCGGGGCGGAGGTGAGCAGGTCGTAGCTCTCGCCGACGCTTCCCTCTATCGAGTTCTCCACCGGCAGTATGGTATAGTCCGTGTCGCCGTCCACCGTGCTGCCTATCGCACCTGCAAAGGTGAGGTGCGGCACGGTCTCCACCGCTATCGCCCTTCCCGCAAAGAATGACGCCGCCGCCGCCTCGCTGTACGCGCCGCGCTCGCCCGGGAACGAGACCCGGATCGTGCCGCTGTTGCTGTTGTCGTTGTTGTTGGTGGTGGCATTGTCGGCGGCGTCGGCAGAGGACGTGGCGCGCTCACCCCGAGGCATCGCTGCCGCCCTTTGCGCCGCGCGGGGCGGGGTCGGCCGCCGGCCCCGGGCTTACAAAGTCGCCGTTGTTGAGCCTGTTTGAGAGCTTGCGCTCGTCTATCCACGAGCATTCCGTGCATTTGATTACGTCCCGGAGCGGTACGACGGAGCCGCCGCACTTGCGGCATTTTGTAAACACGACGCCGAGCTCTGGCGCGCTCATAGTGCTGTGTATGGCGCCGTTGAGGCTTCCGAGTATCTTCAGGGCAACCACGTCCCCCACGAGCGCCACGTTCTTTCTGCGTATGTTGCGCGTGGAGCATATGCACTCGACCTTTGAGGTCGTCGGCCTGCCGTTGATGTAGTCGATGCGGATTGCCATCATGGAGGACATCACGGCCGCCACCGTGCCTATCACGGCGTCGCCCTTCCTGGGAACGGAGAACACCCTGGGGTGCCTGATGCTTGCCGTCCACGTCTCGCGGTCTATGATCTTTTCGCCGACCGTGGCGGCCCTTACCATGTCGCCGTCATCAAACGTGTTCGCGCCGGCCTCGTACTCCTCTATGGAGGCTATGCCGTCGCCGGGAAGTATCACAGACGCGCTCCCCGTTGTAGTTGCCGCTGCAGCCATGCGGCCGCTTGGGGCAGTATGATTATAATTGTTTGTCGGCGGCGGGGCGTACCGGCTACGGGCCCGCCCAGGCCTCCGGCAGGCCTCAGAATCAATATAATCGGCATGTATGCGAGACGAGTCATGAGGGCCCTCGTATACGACAGGTACGCCGAAAACGACGACTTTGCGTCGATCCTCAGCGTCAGGGACGTCCCCGACCCGGAGCCGGGGCCCCGCGACGTGGTGTTCAGGGTGGAGGCGGCCGCCCTCAACTACGACGACATCTGGGGCATGAGGGGCAGGCCCCTGGCGGTGCCGCTGCCCCACATATCAGGCAGCGACGCGGCGGGCATAGTGACGGCGGTGGGCCCCGACGTCAGGACCGTAAAGCCGGGGGACAGGATAGTCTCGCACGGGAACCTGTCGTGCCGCACCTGCAAAAGGTGCACGGGCGGAAGGGAGTACGACTGCAAGAACAGGCGCATCTGGGGCTTTGAGACCGGCCCGCTGTGGGGCGGGTACTGCGAGTACTCGAGGCTGCCAGAGTCAAACGCGGTCATAATACCGGACGGCGTCACATATGACGACGCGGCCGCGGCCTCGATGACGCTCCTGACCTCGTGGCACATGCTGGTGGGCAGGGCGGCCGTGCGCCCGGGCCAGATAGTGCTGGTGATGGGCGGGGCCTCGGGGGTCGGAAGCTACGGCATACAGATCGCAAAGCTGTTCGGGTGCCGCGTCATTGCGACTGCAAGCGCCGAGAAGCTCGGCAGGCTGCTGGAGCTCGGGGCCGACCACGCGGTGGACCACCGCAGGGAGGACTGGCACAGGGAGGTGCGCCGCATCGCGGGCGGCATGCCAAAGCAGAACGGGGAGCCGCCGGGAGTCGACGTGATATTCGAGCACGTCGGGGGCTCGCACTGGAAAAAGGAGCTCGGGCTGCTCAACTACGGGGGGACCATAGTCACCACGGGGGCCACCACCGGGTACGACGCGCCGACCGACCTGAGGCACATATTCTTCAAGGGGATAAGCATACTGGGCTCGACGCAGGGGACCAGGGCCGAGCTCGAGCGGGGGCTGTACTGGATGTCCAGAAAGAGGATACGCTCGATGATAGACTCTGTGTTTCCGCTCGACGACGCGGCCAGCGCGCACCGGAGGATGCTGGAGGGCAGGGGGCTGTTTGGAAAGATCCTGATAAAGCCGCACATGCGCCAGGCGCCCCGCCCCGAACCCCGCCCCGGGCGGGCCTGACGGCTGGCCGGACCTGTCAGCGGGCCCGCGCCGGGACGGCTGCGGCGTCACAGCCAGTGCGGAACCTGCATGTAGTTCTCGTCGGCCTGCCCGCCGCGGATTATCCGGAGCAGCATCCTGGCCTGCGGGGTGGACAGGACGGGCCTGTCAAACTTGTTGTCAGTCGATATGCGGGGGCAGGCCACCTGCACGAACGCGTCCACCCCCCGTATGTTGGCCAGCCGCTCGTTTGTGATGTCGGTCATGGCAAACAGGTGCACCTTCCTGCCCTCGCCCTCCAGCTCCCTCTTGATCTTTAGCGCGAACGTCTTTGAGAGCTGCCCCTCCTTGAGGCCCACTATGACCCCGAACGTCCTGGCCTCGGCGGCCTTGTACACGGCAAGGGTCGCCCTGCGCCTCAGCTTCTGGGCAAACTCGGACACCTCCCGCACCTCGCCAAAGTACGGGTCAAGCACGTAGGTGGGCAGCCCGGTGGCAAGCGCGATTCCCGCCGCGTGAAAGTTGCTCTGCCCCAGAAACACGTGCGCGTCCGCTGCGCCGTCAGCTGCCGCCTCTCGGGCGGGATAGAACTCGCACCCGAACACCTGGCCGTCGTTGAGCTGCCCGGAGCCCCCGCCGATCACCACGCTGACGCCGCCCTCCTCGAGTATCTCCTTGACGCGTCCCAGCTGTGGCAGGTGCTGGCTGTCCGTCACGAGGGACGCGGTCATGCCCCGCAGCTTCTCGGCGCACTTGGAGGCGACGGCGTCAAACGATACGTCGTCAAACGCGTCTATCAGTATGGTGTTCTCGCTGCCCGGAATGGTCTCGGAGTTTATCGTGTGCCCGATGTTAAAGTGGATCTCGGCGCCGAGCGTCCTTGCCCCGTTGGAGTTCAGGTCGCAGGTGCCCCACGTGGTGTCGGCCATGACGTACGCGGGTATGCCAAACTCCGCCGCTATGCGCTCCGCGGCGTCCTGCACCTGCGGCAGCATCCCGTCGGGGCCGTTCAGCGAGACTGACGCGGGGCGCCTGTCCCGTATTACTCGGAAGATCCTGTCGAGGTCTACGGATATCATGCGGTACGCACCGCCCGTATTAATTTAAAGGAATGCCGCGGACGGCGCCCCGGCTGCTGCCATTGCCACAACAACCTAAATGATGCGCCTCCCCCAGCTCTGGCGATGGGCTCGGATGTCACTCTCAACGTGGGGTTTGACGACACGGACTCGCGCGCGGGGATGTGCACCACGTACCTCGCGTACGTGATTGCGGGGTCGCTCCGGAGGGGGGGCGCGGCGGAGTTTCTCGACTATCCGAGGCTGGTCAGGTTCAACCCCAACGTCCCGTGGAAGACGCGGGGAAACGGCGCGGTGTCCATGCGCGTCAGGACAGGCGATCCCGGGCGCGTCAAGGACGAGATACGCAGGACCGTGTTCGAGCGCGCGGACGTCGCGCGCGGAGCAAACCCCGGGCTGGTGTTCTGGGAGGGGGATGGCGTGCCGGAGCCGCTTGCCGGGTTCGGCCGGCTGGCGCTCTGGCAGCTCATAGGCAGGGCGGACGCCAGGCGCTTTGCAAGGGACAACGGCCTGGAGACCCACTACATGGGGAACGGCCAGGGGCTGGTCGGGGCCATCGGCGCCACCGGATACCAGTGGGACGACCACACGATGGAGCTGCTCTCGTACCGCCGCGCCGAGATGTGCGGGACCAGGCGCGTCGTGTCGCCTGCAAGCGTAAGGGGCATGCAGGATCGCACGTTTCCCAGCACGTTCAACAGTTACGACGAGGGGAGCGGCCGGGTGCTGATCACGCCGCGGGGGCCGGACCCCGTGTTCTACGGGATACGCGGCGAGGACGCCGCCTCGCTTGTGGCCGCCTCGCGGATGATCAGGAGCGACGAGTCCCCGCTGGGATACATGATCTTCCGAACGAACCAGGGGACGGGCGCGCACCTGCGCAACGAGCTGACGGAGGAGTACATGAGGCCCTTTGCGTCCGGGTGGATACGCGGCGCGGTGACCGACAGTCCCATAGCGGAGCGCGGCGGGCACGTGTTCTTCGAGGTGGAGTCGGGCGGGCAGCAGCAGCAGCAGCAACGGCGGCGACTGAGAGTCAGGTGCGCCGTGTACAAACCCACCGGGATGACTGGCGTGGCCCGCCGCCTCGTGGCCGGCGACGAGGTGCGCGTGGGAGGCGGCGTCCGGAAGGCCTCAAAGGGCCGCCAGAGGGTGCTCAACGCAGAGTACATCGAGGTCATATCGCTTGCCGACGACTCGTACCTCGCAAACCCCGCGTGCCCCGCATGCGGCAAGAGGATGAAGTCAAAGGGGGTGGGCCAGGGATTCGAGTGCGCCAGATGCGAGGACAGCCGCGCGGCGTCAAAGGTGGAGGTAAGAAAGAAGCGCGCGGTGAGGACCGGGCTGCACATTCCGGACGCGGGGGCCCAGCGCCACCTGACCAGGCCCGTACAGAGGCTGGAGAGGCGGAACCGCGCGGGGGCGCCCGATCGCGGCCTCGAGTGGCTCCACGTTTATGATAATAGCGGGGAGTAGACTTGAACTACTGATCTGCGGGTTATGAGCCCGCCGGGATGACCTAGCCCTCAAGTGTCTGACTTCCCCACCCCGCTAGAGAATGGCGGCACCCGCGCCGTATATACGCCTTTCAATACGAGCGTCCGCGGCCCGGAGTTTGTGCACACACTGGGGATCCGCCCGCAGACGTGCCCGACTGCTGCTGCAGCAGCAGTAGCAGTAGCAGTAGTAGCAGGACAGCGACGGCGCTCGGAACCGCCCGAGCCCCCAAGCAGCCGTCCCGCACCGCCCGCCTCTGGAACTATGGGAGAGGCGGGTCGGCCTGCCAGGCCCCTGACGGTCCGATGCCCGCGGTAGGAATAAGGAACGCGCCACCGGGGACGGAGGCATTTGTGCCATTCTGTCACAAGGCCGGGGCAGTGACGGGGGCGGCTGCAACCGACAAGTTAAAAGAGAATGACGCGTAACATACCACGTGGCAAAGCAGGAGGTCAGGACGGTAAACGGCAAAAAGTATCTGTACTATACGCACTACCAGAAGAGCGACAGGGTCGTGGTGTACTGCGGCCCCGCCCACCGGACCGACGCAAAGCTAAAGGCCGCAAAGTTGGAGATGAAACAGACGACAAAGTCAGTCAAGGAGCTGCAGGCCAGGCGCAAGGAGCTAAAGGCGGACATAGCAAGGCTCACCTCTGCTGCAAAGTCAGAGGGGGCCAAGAAGGGCGGCGGCAGCGGCAACGGCCGCCGCCGGACAAAGAAGAGGCCCGGGGCGGCCAGACGGTAGCGCGGGCATTCCCAACCAAGAGATAATTAGCAGGCACGATCTGCAGCAGCTGTAATGGACAAAAAGATCCAGATCGCGGCAGTTGCCGGGGCAATCGCGTTCTCCGTAATGGTGCTCTCGTCCCCGGCCGACCCGCTGCCGCTGCCGGATCCGGCCGCAATGTCGGGGCGGGAAGACGGCGACACGCTGTCAGTGTCGGCCGCGTCGTCCGTATCCACGCTTGCAACCGGCCTCGAAAAGCCGCGTGCCATTGCCGTACACGGGGATCGCGTGTTTGTGACCGAAAAGGCGGGCGCGGTCCGCGTCGTGCAGAACGGCACCCTTCTGGAGCAGCCACTTGCCACGTTCCGCGCGGCCGACACCTTTGACGGGGGGCTGCTCGGGATTGCCGCGCACCCCGACTTTGATGAGAACCACTACCTGTACGTGTATCTCACGTACGTACGGCAGGACGGCGCCGGGGCGCAGGACGGCCCCGCCACGCTGTGGAACAAGGTGGTGCGCATCACAGAGGCCGACAGCAGGCTGGCCGACGCGACGGACATAATCGACGGCATCCCCGGCTCAAAGTTCACAAACGGCGGCTTTGTAAAGTTCGGCCCCGACGGCAAGCTGTACGTCGGGACGGGCACCGTATCTGACGCGTCCCACCTGCCGCGCGACGCCGGCTCGCTTGCCGGCAAGATACTGCGCATAAACGACGACGGAACCATACCGGAGGACAACCCGTTTGGCCCGGACTCGGCCGTGTACTCGGTGGGGCACCGCAACCCGCAGGGGATCGCGTGGGACGGCGACGGGGTCATGTACGTCGCAGAGCACGGGCCCGAGAAGAACGACGAGATCAACATAATCATCCCCGGCGCCGACTACGGGTGGCCCGACCGCGAGTGCTCCGGTGACGAGGACGGCGCGGGCGCGGCCGTCCTGTGCTATGACCCAAGCATAGAGCCGGGCGGAATCGCGTTTTACGACCACGACAGGCTGGGGCTGGACCAGCCGTTTGTGATGACGTCGCTGAGGGCGTCCAACCTGTACCAGATTGACTTTGAGGAGGGGCTGCCGTCCCAGCAGACCATACTGAGCGGTGCGGGGCGCATAAGGGACGTCGCGGTGCACCCGGAGGACGGCAGCGTGTACGTAATAACGTCAAACACGGACGGCAAGGGCTTTGCAGGCCCTGATGATGACAGGCTTATACATATCAAGAGGTGACGGCTTGCATGGGGAGAGAGGGGGAGGAGGGCGCCGGCTCGCCGGCGCCATCACTATCAACGTCGTCAACAACAACGCCGTCGTCACCATCACCATCACCATCATCGGCCATACCAAGATTCTTTGAAAAGACGCGCGACGAGCGGCTGGGCGCAATATCCGACGCCGCCGGCCTCGGCGCCGAGGACGCCGAGGCCCTGAGGGACGCGTCCGGCGGCCTCGCCTTCGAGCAGGCCGACAACATGGTGGAGAACGCCATCGGCACGCTTGCCACACCCCTGGGGGTCGCCACCAACTTCGTGGTAAACGGCAGGGACGTCCTGGTCCCGATGGCCATAGAGGAGCCCTCCGTGATCGCCGCCGCGTCAAAGGGAGCAAAGGCGGCCCGCGGGGGCGGCGGGTTTCGCGCAGTATCGTCGGAGGCATACAGCATAGGCCAGATACAGCTTTTGGACGTGGCCGACGCGGACGCGGCCGTCCGCAGGATAGCCGAGAGGTCGGAGGACATAATCGCGCTCGCAAACACGAAGAGCTCGACACTCTCCAAGATGGGCCTCGGCGCAAAGGAGGTATCGTGCCGCGTCGCGGACGCGCCGTCGGGAAGAATGCTGATTGCCGAGCTGCTGATAGACGTGGGGGACGCGATGGGCGCCAACATTACAAACAGCATGTGCGAGGCAGTGGCGCCACTCTTGGAGGACATATGCGGGGGCAAGAACAAGGGCGCACGCGCCCTGCTGCGCATACTCTCAAACTACTCCACGCGCCGCACGGTCAGGGCCCAGGCCACGTTCCCGCAGGATACGGTGGGGGGACCCGGGGTGGTAAGCGACATGATATCGGCCTTTGAGTTTGCAGACTGCGACGTGTACCGCGCCGTCACGCACAACAAGGGCGTGATGAACGGCATCATAGCAGTCGCGAACGCGACGGGGCAGGACGGCAGGGCGATAGAGGCGGCCGCCCACGCGTACGCGTGCCGGACGGGCAGGTACCGCTCGCTCACGCAGTGGGGCAGGAACGGCAGCGGCGACCTGGTCGGCACGATAGAGCTGCCCATGTCAGTCGGCGTGGTGGGCGGCGTGGTTACCGTACACCCCGTCGCAAGGGCGTGCGTGCGCATACTGGGGGCAGGGTCGGCCGGCGAGCTTGCCTGCATAATGGCGTCTGCGGGGCTGGCCCAGAACTATGCGGCCATGCGGGCGCTTGCCACCGACGGCATACAGAAGGGGCACATGCGGCTGCATGCAAGGAACCTGGCAGTCGCCGCAGGGGCCGGTCCGGGCGAGGTGGACAGGGTGGCAAGCAAGATGGTGTCGGAAGGCACGGTCTCGATGCAGGGGGCAAGGGACGTACTCGGCTCGGGGCGGCGGGCCGCGGGGTGACGGCGGCAGCGGCAGCGGCAGCGGCAGTTTCCACCGCACGGCGCGCGCAGCTGCAGGAAAGCTACTAGATTATAAGCGCCCGCATGAGATACCACGCATGGCGCCAAGGAAGGCCGCGCAGGTGCGCTTTGCGATTCCAAAGGGCTCGCTTGAGGCGGCCACGTTCAAGCTGCTCGAGAGGGCCTGGACCAAGGTCAACCGCAAGGACCGCACGTACCGCGTCTACCTTGACGACCCCGGCATCATAGTCAAGATGCTCAGGCCCCAGGAGATCCCGAACATGGTGGCAGAGGGGCTCTACGACGTGGGCATAACCGGCCGCGACTGGGTGGGGGAGACCGACTCGGACGTGGATCCCGTGCTCGACCTCGAGTACGGCCGCATCAGGCTCGTGGTGGCGTTTCCAGACAAGTACCGCTACGAGACGCTTGACGCCATGGTGGCAGACTATGCCAGGAAGAAGAGGACTCTGCGCATATCCTCCGAG
The DNA here is from genome assembly GCA_028820595.1 of Nitrososphaerota archaeon. Lineage (GTDB taxonomy): Archaea > Thermoproteota > Nitrososphaeria > Nitrososphaerales > Nitrosopumilaceae > Nitrosopumilus. Next base: position 13,889 of record JAPPIP010000099.1, read on the forward strand.
TACCTCACCACGGCATCCGAGTTCATCAGGAGGCTCCCCTCGTACAAAAAGCACTACGGCTCAAAGAAGCCGCTCGTGGTCACCCCGTGGGTCCGGCTCGGGTCCAACCACATGGTGCAGATACACCTGTCGTTCGGGGCGACGGAGGCAAAGCCGCCAGAGGAGATGGACTGCATAATCGACGTGACCGAGACCGGCACGACCCTGCGCCAGAACAAGCTAAAGATTGCCGACGAGATACTGACGTCGTCGGCGCACCTGATTGCAAACAGGGACTCGCTTGCCGACGCGGCAAAGCGGGAGAAGATATACGACATCATCACGCTCCTGCGGGGGGCGGTGCACGGCGTAAAGTACCTGCACCTGTACCTCAACGTCGAGGAGAAGAACCTGAAGAGGCTGCTTGGGGAGATGCCGTCGCTCAAAAAGCCGACTGTCAGCAGCCTGAGCGAGCCGGGGTGGTTCGGCATCAACACCATAATACCAAAAGAAGAGTTCCACAGGCTGATACCGGTCCTCAGAAGGACGGCGCAGGGGCTGGTGGTCCACGAGCCGCGCCAGATACTGGAGCTCGAAGAGATAAAGCGCGATGAGGAGAATTGATCCGCGTCATCACACAACGAAAGGGGGCGGACCCGGCGGGGTTCGCGGCCCGGCTCGCGCGGGACGGGCAGAGGCGCCGCGCGGGGCCCGACCTCGCGCGCGTGCGCTCCATAGTGCGGAGCGTGCGAGAGGGGGGTGACGCGGCGCTCTACCGCTATGAGAGGAGGTTCTGCGGGCTCTCGGACGGCAGCGTGCCCCTCCGGCTCTCGGAGTCGGAGATCAGATCCGCATACGGGATGGTATCCAAGCCGCAGCATGCGGCGGTAAGGGAGGCGGCCGCGCGGCTGGCCGCGCTGGAGAGGCGCACCATGAGAACGCTCAAGGGCAAGGTCGAGACTGTCCACGGGCGGCCCCCGGCCAGCGCCACGGTGTCGCGCAGGTTTGCCCCCATCGACAGCGTGGGGTGCTACATACCCGGCGGACTTGCAAGGTACCCGTCCTCGGCGGTAATGTCAATAGTGCCCGCCGCCGTGGCAGGCGTGCCGAGGATAGTCGCGGTCTCGCCCGTGTCCTCCTTCCCGCCCCCTTCCGGCTCTTTCTCCGACTCCACACCCCCGCACGGGGGGGCGCCCGCGGCAGGCCGCACGATCGACCCGCTTACGGTGGTGGCCGCCGACATGTGCGGGGCCACCGAGATATACCGCGCGGGGGGCGCCCAGGCCGTGGCGGCCCTTGCGTACGGCACAGAGTCCATCCCACGCGTGGACAAGATAGTGGGCCCCGGCGGCGCGTACGTGACCGCCGCAAAGTCGCTGGTCTCAGCAGACGTGGGGATCGACATGCTGGCAGGGCCCACCGAGCTTGGCATACTGGCAGACGCGGACGCGCCGCCGCGGCTAGTCGCCCTGGACCTCGTGTCCCAGGCCGAACACAGCGAGGATACGCAGTGCTACCTGATAACCGACTCCGCCGTACTGGCGCGCCGCGTCAATGACATTCTGGATGACCTGGTGCCGGGCCTCGGGCGCGGCCCGCTGATATCAAAGAGCCTGTCGAGAAACGGGTTCATAGCAGTGGTGAGAAGCATGGAGGACGGGGCCGCAGTGGCCCACGCGCTGGCGCCGGAGCACCTGGAGATAATGATGTCCAAGGGCGCGGCCCGGGCCGAGTCCTCTGTCACGTCGCCGGGGCTGGTACTGGTCGGGCGCAACTCGCCGTCCGCTGCAAGCGACTACCTGCTTGGCTCAAACCACGTCCTGCCGACCAACCGGACCGGGGCAGTACGCGGCTCCCTCTCGGTGCTTGACTACCTCAAGGTGCACACCACAGTCAGGTCCACGAGGGGCGCGCTCCGCGGGATTGACGGCATGATGAGGGAGCTTACGCACGCAGAGGGGCTGGTCAACCACTACGAGGCCGTGCGCGGCAGGCTAAAGCGCAAGGGTGCGGGGGCAGGGCATCGGCGTCGGCACGCATGACGGCGGCATTGTGATGGCGGCAGCAAGCAGCGGCAATGCAGAAACATCATAATAGAGCAAAAAAACGGGACGCTTATGGGAAGGCGCGCATCAGATTCGTCAGCGTCACCATCACCATCACCATCACCCAAATCATCACCCAAATCATCACCCAAATCATCACCCAAATCATCACCCAAACATCCCCGCGCAGGACCCAAGACAAGGCTGCTTGCAGACCGTCTTGACGCCATATCCAGGGTGGGCGGCTACCAAAAGCCCGAGATGCTGTCCGTCGCGCTAAAGCTCGACTCCAACGAGAACTATACGGTCCCAAAGCAGTTCCAGATAGACGCAATAATCGCGGCCCGCAGGAACGCCGACGTACGGGAATACCCGCTTGGCGGAACCGAGCGGCTGGTGGCGGCCCTCTCAAGGTTCACCAAGATGCCGGCGTCCATGATTGCAGTCGGAAACGGGTCTGACCAAATACTGGACATGCTGCTTGCGCATGTGGCCGGCGGCGGGCGCGGCGGCCCCGCGGCGGCGGGCGCGAAGCAGGGCAGGGAAGGAGGAGGAGGAGTGCGCGTACTGACGTCCGACCCCACCTTCGGATTCTTCGAGGACCGGTGCCGGCTGTACGGCATGCAGGTGGACGGGGTGCCGTTCTCAGACGACATGACGCTTGACGCGTCGGCGTTTCTGGAGAGGGCGCAAGGGGCCGACGTCCTATACCTGGACTCCCCGAACAACCCGACCGGCTTCCAGTTTGCCAAGTCCGATCTGCAGAGGATAATATCCAAGTTCGACGGCCTGGTGATAATTGACGAGGCGTACGGCGAGTTTGGCAGGTACACGGTATCAGGCATGGCAAGGAGGCACCCGAACCTGGCGGTGGTGCGCACGCTCTCAAAGTCGTTCGGCCTCGCCGGACTGCGGCTGGGCTATATGATAGCCGACAGGCGCCTTGCCGGCGCGTTTACGGACGTGGTGCAGTACCCGTACCCGCTCAGCACGATCTCAATCGAGGCGGGCTTGGAGGCGCTGCGCCGCTCCGACCAGATACGCGAGACGGCCAAGGCCGTAAAGTCCGAGCGCGCCCGCATCATAGAGGCCCTGAAAAAGCACGACGCCTTTGACGTGTTTGGCTCTGACGCGAACTTTGTCCTGTTTGACGTAAAGGGGGCCTACAAGCGCGTGCATGCGGCCCTGGCAGAGCAGGGCATATCGGTGCGCCGCCTTGGGAGGGTTGCGGGGCGGCAGGGGTGCCTGCGCGTGACGGTCGGCACGCGCGAGATGAACTCCAGGTTCCTGATTGCAATCCGCGACCTGCTGGGGTGATTCGTTGGCGGGGGACGGCGGCAACAACGATAGCAACGGCAACGGCAGCACGACCGCCAAGGCAGCGCCGGCCGACTATGACGCCATACGGGACATGACCCGGGACGCCGACTGCATCGTGTTTGACTGCGACGGGGTGTTGGTGGACGTGTCGGGCTCCTACCACCGCGCCATACAGCAGACTGTAGAATACATGACCGGCAGGATAGCCTCGGAGCTTGCCATCCCCGACATGCCCGCGCGCCACGCGGTGTCAAGGCACACGGTGGAAAGGTTCAAGAACACGGGGCTCTTCAACGACGAGACCGACGTGTCGTGCGCCATAACACTGGCGGCCGTAATGCCGCACCTGGCAGGAGGCTGCACGTACGAGTCGGCAATTGATACGGCAGTAAGAAACTCTGGGCCCGACGGGATCGCCTCAGTCATAAGGCATATGCGGGACGGTGCGGAAATGTCCCGCGCCGTGGAGCTCCTGGACCACCCGTCGCCGGACAGAGGGGGGCTGCTGTGCCGCGTCTTTGACGAGAAGTTCTACGGCTCGGACATATACAGTGGGCGCGGGGGCAGGCCGCTGCTCGGAAACGAGATTGGACACATCAGGTGCGACGACGTCATCGTGACAGACGCGGTCATGGAGGCGCTGTCAGGCAGGTTCGGCAAGAGCATATCGATGGTGACGGGCCGCGGGCTGCAGGCGGCCAGGTACACGCTTGAACCCGTCATGGGGTGGTTCGACCTGGGGAACTCTGCCTTTCTTGAGGACGAGCCGCGGGAGCACGCAAAGCCCAACCCGGATAGGCTCGACGACTGCATAAGGGGCATGGGTTGCAAGAGGGCCATATACGTGGGGGACTCCGCCGAGGACGCGGCGATGGCAAGGGACGCCGAGTCCGACGTCGCATTCTGCGGCATCACGGGGACGGGCGTCAATCCCGATGAGCGGCGCAGGATTCTGGAGCGCGCGGCCGGGACGGGCATCCCGTACTTTACGCTTGGCTCCGTACTGGATATTCCAAAGGCATTAAATCTAGAGGGGCAGATACATGTGTGATGTCCACCGCTGAAGGCGCCGACAATAATGATAATGACGGCGGCGCGACAACGATAGCAACGGCAAGAAGAAGAAGAAGAAGCGCCACCGAGGAGCGCGCCACGGGGGAGACCCGCGTATCCGCCTCGGTCAGCCTAGACGGGGACGGCGCCGCTTCGGTCAGCACCGGGCTCGGCTTTCTTGACCACCTGCTTGTATCCCTTGCAAAGCACTCCATGATCAACATGACAGTAAAAGCCGAATCGCTTGACGGCATAAAGCACCACCTCGTAGAGGACACGGCCATAACTGTCGGCGCGGCAATAGACAAGGCCCTGGGGGACAGGGCCGGCATAGCGCGCTTCGGTCACGCGTCGGTCCCGCTTGACGAGTCGCTTGCCGAGTCCACCATAGACCTGGTGCGCCGCCCGTACGTGAGGGTGTCGCTTGCGCTAAAGCCGTCGGGCCAAAACCCCGCAATCGAGGACATGCCGCAGGAGGACGTAGAGCACTTTTTCCAGTCGCTGCTAGATAACATGGCGGCCTGCATACACCTGGACGTCAGATACGGCCAAAACGACCACCACAAGGCCGAGGCCGCCGTCAAGTCGCTGGCCGTCTCGCTCAGGGCCGCGCTGGCAATAGATACAAAACGGGCCGGAGGGGCGCCAAGCACGAAGGGTTCCATGTAGATGACGCGCGTCGCCATATTCGACTACGGGGCAGGCAACATATTCAGCCTGAAAAACTCGCTTGAGCGCGAGGGCGCAACGGCGGACGTCATACGCGACTTTGCGGCGCGGCCCGGGGGGGACGGCAACAGCGGCAGCGACGCCGCGGCGGACGCCGCCAGGCACTACGACGGGCTGCTGCTTCCCGGCGTCGGAAACTTTGGCCCCGCAATGAAGGCGGTCACGCGCGACCCGGACAGCAAGTTTTCAGACTACGTGGGGCACGGCATGCCCGTCCTTGGGATATGCCTCGGAATGGAGATGTTCTTTGCACGGAGCCAGGAGGGATCCGAGCCCGGGCTTGGCGTCATGTCCGGCGATGTGGCCTCCCTGCCGGACACGATGAAGGTGCCGCACATGGGGTGGAACAGCCTCCAGATAAGGAGGAGGGGCCGCCTGCTGGAGGGCGTGGAGGACGGCGCGTGGGTGTACTTTGTGCACTCGTACATGGCCAGGCTGCCGGCGACGCCCCCTCCGGGAGGGGCTGCCGGCGACGTGGTGACTGCCGAGTCCTCGTACAACGACATCGTAATACCGGCCGCCGTCGAGTACAGGAACTATCTCGGGACGCAGTTCCACCCCGAAAAGTCGGGCCCCGTCGGAAGACAGATGATCCGGAACTTTCTGGGGGTGTGCCGCAGGTGATGGCAGACAGTCCCGCGGCGTCAGGGGAGCGGCGGCGCGCCATAAAGGTAATCCCGGCAGTCGACATCATGGACGGCAAGGTAGTCAGGCTCTACAAGGGCGACCCGAACAAGAAGACCGTATACGGCGACAGCCCGGCCGAGGCCGCGCGCCGGTGGGAGTCGGAGGGCGCCGACATGCTGCACGTGGTGGACCTGGACGCCACGCTGGGCTCCGGGAGCAACGCGGACGCAGTCCGCGGCGTCGTGGACGCGGTCTCCATACCAGTGCAGGTGGCGGGGGGGCTGCGCACTGTGCGGGCCGCGGTGGACGCGGCCGGGGCCGGCGCCGACCGGATAGTGGTCGGGACGCTTGCGTTCTCCGACAGGGAGTCGCTTGCCGCGCTGGTGCGGGAGCTGGGCCCGCAGCGCGTGGTGGTCTCCGCGGATCACCTGGACGGCCGCATAGTAACGCGCGGGTGGCAGAGCAACACCGGGCTTGACATGATCGAGTCCGTCGCGTCGCTGCATCGCGAGGTCGGGGTCACCCAGTACCTGCTGACAAGCGTCGGCCGGGACGGCACGCTGCGGGGCCCCGACACGTCGTACATGGGCAGGGCCTGCCGGATATCCGGCGGCATCGACGTCATTGCAAGCGGCGGCATATCGCACGAGCGCGACGTCGCGGCCGTGGGGGACGCGGGGGCGTGGGGCGTCATACTGGGGCGCGCGCTGTACGACGGAAAGATAACCATACCGGCCGCCAAGAGGATGGCGCGGCGCGGCCCCGCAACGGACGGAGATGGGGAGAAGGAGGGCGACCCGCAACGGCCCTGACAAAGCGCATAATCCCGTGCCTTGACGTCAAGGATGGCAGGGTGGTAAAGGGGACCAGGTTCGTGGAGATCAGGGACGCGGGCGACCCGGTCGCGCTGGCCAAGCGGTACAGCGACGAGGGGGCCGACGAGCTCGTGTTCTTGGACATTACCGCGTCAGACGAGAGGCGCAAGACCATCCGGGAGCTGGTGCGCGGGGTGGCGTCCGTAATAGACATCCCGTTTACCGTCGGCGGCGGCGTCTCGACGATGGAGGATGCCCGCAACATACTGCTGAGCGGCGCAGACAAGGTCGGGATCAACACGGGCGCCATAAACAACCCGCCGATCATAACCGAGATGATGGGCCTGTTTGGGCGGCAGTGTGTCGTGGTCGCGATAGACGCGAAGAGAAACTACGGGGAGCCCGCAGACGGCGGGGGCGGCCCGCCGGTCATGCTGGAGGATGACAGCGGCCGCCGGTTCTGGTTCGAAGTGCACACGTACGGGGGCAAGAAGGGCACCGGCGTGGACGCCATACGGTGGGCAAGAAGGGCCCAGGGGCTCGGCGCAGGCGAGATACTGCTGACCAGCATGGACAGGGACGGCACAAAGGACGGCTACGACCACGAGCTCACCAGGCGCGTGGTGGACGCGGTCTCCATTCCCGTGATAGCGTCCGGCGGCTGCGGGCATCCCGGCGACATGGCCGATGTCTTTGGGGCAACCGGCGTGGACGCGGCGCTGGCAGCCTCCATATTCCACTACCAGGAGTACGGCGTGTCCGGCGTAAAGCGGATCCTCAGGGACAGGGGCGTTCCTGTAAGGTTATAAGATGCGCACGCAGCGTGGGCGCAGTGGCCCAGATCGACATTGACGCAATCGACTTTGAGAAGGGCGGCGGGCTCGTCCCCGTTATAGTACAGGACGCGGACACGCGGGAGGTGCTGACCCTTGCATACGCAAACCGCGAGTCGCTCGGGCTCGCGGCCAGCACGGGCAGGTCGTGGTTCTACAGCCGCTCAAGGGACAAGCTCTGGATGAAGGGCGAGGAGTCGGGAAACGTCCAAGACGTCAGCGAGATACTGGTGGACTGCGACTCTGACGCGATCATATACCTGGTCAAGCCGGCGGGGCCCGCGTGCCACAAGGGGGAGCGCGCGTGCTTTCACAACAGGCTTGCAAGACAGTAACGGCCTAGGGCACATGGGCGCATCACACCTGCCGAGTCGGAGAGCCGCACGGGCTATTGCCCCGGGTCGCCGGCCGGCGGACCCTGCAAGTCCACGACGTCCGTCTCGGCGCCGGGGGCGAATTCGTCGACCACCTCGAAGAATATCTCGTCGTTGTTTATCCCCTCAAACCATATCATCCACTGCCCCACCAGCTGGTCCTCCTCGTAGAGGCCCTTGATTGCAGACGTGTCCGGCCTGAAGTAGAACTTTGCCACCTCGCGCTCGGACCCGTCGTACGCCCTCTCCAAAAAGATCTTGCCCTCCGGGCTTGCCACCCTGATTATCACCTGCTGGCCCGGGGTCAGCGTCCCTGCAAAGAACACGTCCTCGCCGAGCCTGTACGCCTCCTTGTTGATTCCAAAGGCGCCTGCCGTGTTCCAGACCTCCTCTGGCTCGTCCGGCTGCTCCGAGCCGCCCCCCACATAGTCCGACAGCGGGTTGTCCAGTATGAGCCGCTCAGTGTCGGCTCTGTGCTCATCGTAGTCCGACAGGCTGGACGCCAAGAACATACCGCCAACTATACCAACCGCCGCGAGCACTATTATGATCTTGCCTATCATTTACGGTTGTACAGCAACGCTATCTTATAATTATTGAGCATGGGCTCTCCCAAAAGCCCGCCCTCCCGCCGCGCCATAACTCACGGGACAGACAGCTCGGCGCCGACATGCGGCCGACGGCTCAATGCGGCCGACCCAAACACAGGAACAGCCAAGCGGCAAGTGGCGCCGTCAGCGATTTCCCTCCCTCCTCCCTCTACCCCCCCCCCTCAGACCCACAAGCGCGGGCCGCGGCGACAGGGGGCGCCGCGGCGGCGCCCGGCGCGCACCGCATGTCACGGGCCGTCCCCGGGCGGCGCGCATGCGCAGCCGGCAGCGAAACCCCGGGCGGAGCCGCATGCGCGTCCAAATCCGTCCCGCACCGCAATTATTTGACGTTTGTACCAAAATCCAACCGTGCCTTGTCCGGTAAGTAGTTCCTCCTTTAGCATGTGCCTATATATGATCATAG
>JAPPIP010000095.1 GCA_028820595.1 Nitrososphaerota archaeon
AGTGCCGTTTGATCCGGGCGGTCCGGGCTGACGGGCTTCGGTTCCATCTACTGGACTCCCCATCATCTTATTATGTGCGGATGCCAATTGGTGCAGTATGAATCGGTGGCAGCGGATAGGAAGTTCCACGAGATCGTGCTCGCACAAGTTTCGACACAAGAGGCCGGACGGACAAGTAGCGTGCAATGTCTGCGGTATCCGTCTTGGCCGGAAGCGCGAGTGATCACGTGCGAGAGAGTGGGCACAAATGGACGACCGTCAAGGAGTGCCCGACAACTGCACGAGGTACAATTCGCCGTACTGGAGCAAGAAGAGAAGGGCGCGCTGAGACGATCTTTAAGCCCGGAAGGCCGCTCAGTTTGTCAACGGACTTGGCCTCAATCAGGCGCGTGCCGGATACGTCAGCACCGTCATGCCCCCATACTGTCTCCGTGCCTACCCACCGAATTCGTAACAGAACCTCGGTTCAGCAAGCCGGAGGCAGCTCCCGCGACATTCACCGAATTCGTAACAGTACCAAACAGAACTTCTCGACAATATATGTAGAACTTAATTACGAACTTGGGGCAAAGCCGATTATGAAAATACGGGTTCGACTGTGGGTAATTTGCAGCATTGCGGCTGCCTCGTACGTGATAGGGGGCTTGTTTTTATTGTCTTGGGTTTACTCAGATCCAGATGAGGAATGGAAAATAAGGTTTGTGTGCGCGACCGGACTGAGACCGTATTCATTTGCAAACTACATGCTCTATGACAACGGAACACACACGATTACCATGGACTCGTGCGGATGGATAGCCAATACGGATCTCAAAAGCCCCTCCGAAGAACGTGACGAGATATATCGAATGTCATGTCTGGAACTATCGGAAAGATACTATTCTGAAAGACCGTACGTCAACAGCGAAAACAAGGCAATTGCAGAGTTTAGGATCTCAACATGTGACCTCATAAAAGACTAGAAGTTGTATAAAAAGCAACCATAATGCAAAAGACATACAGCTATGGCAGATCTTGAATGAGATTATTTTGAGAAATACATGTCAGGCCAATTCCTGAGATGGATGTTTCATTATGTTGCTGCAACAGTCCTAATGTACTCCGCCAAATCAGACGGAGATGAGCAAACCAAGCGATCATACACTTTTGGTCTGTTTTTTGAGGGACGTGAACGCGTCGTCAACCCTTTTCTTGCGCTCCTCAAGCGCGTCTCGCAGTCTTGTGATGGCCCTCTTGCGGGCAGATATCATGCGTCTTTGCTCCGCGTACCCCGACGAGCCCCTAGAGATCCGGCCGCGCAGGGACGTGACAGGCCCAAGGGACGACGTGATGGCATGCAGTATCTTTGGATCTGATGCGGCCGGGGACAATTTTGTATCAATTGAGCCCCCCTTCCTGAGCGCGCTCCTGACATCGCTCGCAGTCATCTTGCGGACTGATTTTCTTATCGCATGGGCGTGTTGTACAAGCAGGGCTGCCATGCCGTGCGCTGTCCGGAACGGCACGTCGTGCTTGAGCACGAGCCGCTCGGCCACGTCTAGCGCCACCAGATCACTTGCCTCCGTCACGCGGCGCATCCGAGCCTTGTTTACACGCATGCCGCCGAGCACCGACTGCACCGCAAGCAGGGCCGATATACCGGTATCCGATATCATCCACAGAAATGGTTTTGTCCTCTGCAGGTCTCGCCCGTATCCAGAGGCAAGTCCTCCCATTATCCCCAGTATGGAGCCCGTGTATCCGGACGCCTCGGCCGCCCTGGCGCGCGTAATCTCCAGCACGTCCGGGTTCTTCTTCTGTGGCATCGCGCTTGACGGCGACGATATGTCGTCCTCCAGCTCCACAAACGAGAACTCCGACGTGGACCACACCACTATATCCTCGGCCAGCCTGCTGAGGTTGGACATCATTATGGAGACTGCGGCCGCGTACTCGGCCGCAAAGTCGCGGGTGCTGGTCGCGTCAAGTGAGTTTTCCAGTATCCCGTCAAAGCCCAGCAGTTCCGCGGTATACGCGCGGTCGATCGGCAGGCTTGTCCCGCCCACGGGCCCCGCCCCGAGTGGGCTCTTGTTCACGCGCCCGTAGGCGCCCGACAGCCTCTCGTAGTCTCTGAGTAGCGCGTCGGTATGGGCAAGCAACCAGTGCGAGAACAGCCCCGCCTGAGCCTGCTGCATGTGCGTGTACAGCGGCATGACGGTGCGCCTGTGGTTTGACGCGAAGAGTACCATGGACTCGGCCGCGTCCAGTATGTGGCCGCACATCATGTTGATGTCGTCGCGGACCTTCATGCGTATGTCGAGCGCCACTTGGTCGTTCCTCGAGCGGGCCGCGTGCATCCTGCCGCCGTGCGCGGCCCCCGCCATTTCGACTACGAGTGACTCGACAAGCTCGTGGATGTCCTCTGCGGCGCCCGCGTTCTTCCCGCCATAAGTGGAACCGCTCCGCGCAAACAGGCTCCGCCGTCTCCGCAGGATCTCGGATAGCGCCCCTAGTATGCGGCGGGCCGACGTCCGCGACACGAGCCCCGTCTTTAGCAGCATCAGCACGTGGGCCTGGCTGCCCAGTATGTCATAGCGTATGATCTCCGCATCCTCCCTGGCCGAGGACAGGTAGCCGAGGATTCTGGGGTCGGGCCCGCCGTCCCCCATGCGCGCACGGTACATGGCGTTACTTCTCTAATGGTTATATATAGCATAAATGGGAGTGATGCCATATGAGCCAGCAGGAGATCAAGCAGAAGAGGGTCAAGATATTTGACGAGCTCTCAAAGATCGTGGATCCGGAGATAGACATGTCCATAGTGGAGCTGGAGCTCATAGACGAGGTCGACATAAGCGACAGCGACGTGAGGGTGGACCTGCACCTCACAAGCCCGTTCTGCCCCGCGATATACGGGTTCAAGATATGCCAGGACATACACGACAACCTGCTGATGGTGGACGGCGTCGACGACGTAAAGGTGAACGTCTCAAACCACTTTATGGCAGAGCAGATAAACCAGCAGGTCAATAACTCGCCGAACCCCAAAAAGGCAGCGGGCGGGAGTCAGGGCGCGTCGCAGGCAGGCGAGCCAGCAAAGGGCGCGGAGGGTTCCGATTCACCATCATCAACATCAACATCTTCAACATTATCATCACAATCAGAGGCATCTACGCCCCCGCCACAGGCGTCATCGTGGTCCACTGACGCGCCGAAATAGTTAGTGACGGCGGTCGCAGTGTCCACCACAATTACCAAGCATCCTTGTCTTGCCGCGTGACGGCAACGGATCCGTCAATCTCTTTTGCGCCGAGCCCGGCACAATGGCCATAGTCACTTTTGGTTATTGCCGCTGCTGCCGCCACCAAACCCCAGCATGTACCCGCGCAGCATCTGTATGCCCATCGCGGGATCCACCCCCTTCGGGCAGACCTGGCTGCAGGAGCCCGCAAAGTGGCACCGCCATATACCGTGCGAGTCGTCTATTACCTTGAGCCTCGAGTCCTTGCCCCGGTCCCTGCTGTCGCCCACGTAGCGGTACGCCTGGGCCAAGGCCTGCGGCCCCAGAAACGAGGAGTCCGTCGCCATCGTGGGACAGGCCGCGTTGCACAGCCCGCACTTGATGCAGTTGGCAAACTGTATGTACTGCTCCAGCTCCTCCGGCGACTGCGGGTACTCCTTTAGCTCGCCGTCCGCGATATTGTCAAGCTCCGTGTCATCCCTGTCCAGATACGGCTTGACCTCGCGGTGGTTCTCAAAGAGCGAGTCGAACCCGACTGCAAGGTCCCGTATCACCGGAAAGTTCTGCAGCGGCTCCACCGTAACCACCGAAGAGTTCAGCTCGTCAATCTTAGTAAAGCAGGCGAGCCCGGGCCTGCCGTTTATCATCATGCCGCACGAGCCGCAGGTGGCCTGCCTGCACGAGTACCGGACTGCCACGGAGTGGTCCAGCCTCTTCTTGACCTCCAGTATGGCGTCCAAGACGGTGGTCCACTTTTCGTACGGGACCTCAAAGTCGTCGAACCCGACGGTGCTGCGGTCGTGCGCGGGGTTGCTGCGGGCTATGCGGAGCGTGATTGAGCGCTGCGTGCCAGGCCGCTGCGCGGGAGCCGGACCAGATGCTGCCTGCAATGCCATGATCAGACCATCCCCATGTTGGTCATAATAATGGTTCTAGACCCGTACGCGATCAGTGCGAACATGGCAGCCACGCAGCCGTACGAGACTGCCTTCTCATATCGGGGCCCCTGGCGCAGCTCCAGCAGTATGACGCGCAACCCGTTGAACCCGTGTATTGACAGCAGCACCAGTATGATCTCAAGCATCAGCGCGTACGGCAAAAACCTGTAGTTTGCAAGGACGGTCTCGTACTCCAGCGATTCGGCAAACCCTCCCGAGGTGAGCCTCATCAGCACGTGCACCGCGACTAGGGCGACGGCGGCGAGCGCCGTGCCATAATGGATCTTCATTATGGTCGATTCCCGGAGTATCGCAGACGCCATTGTCACACCCCGAACATTACGGCAAGGCCGTACATCATCGCTATCGCGGCAAGTACGATTGCCGTGTATATCCCCAACTTGTGCCTGTAGTTCTGGGACGCCGGCACGTATGGATAGTCCGGACGAGCCGCCCTGCCCACGCCGACCCCGCCGTGCCCGAGCATGACGCGTATGCCGTTTACCGTATGGAACACGCACATCCCTATCACGATTGCAAGGAGTATGTGCCCCTCCGTAGTCTGCGTGATGGCCAAAAACTCGTCCCACCCCATCTTGCCCTGCAAGATGCTGCTCGTCTCGTAGATGTGCCCGATAAAGTACGCAAGCAGCCCGAGGCCCGTCAGGCGCATCAGCCAGTACGCGACGCGCTCTATCCCGTACTTGCCGGGGTTTGCCATGCCGCCGATGCCGGCCCTGTTGCCGTCGGCCGCGGCCCTGGCGCCGCTGTCACTGCCGGCGCCGTCATAGCGGCCCTGGGAATCTGTCCCGGCCTCTACGCCCGCATTCCCCTCCTCTTGGTCCACGGAAGCCATTAGTACTTCCTCTCCACCGGCTTGTATTTGGTGATTGTGACCGGGTGCGTCTTCATTATGGGGCCCTGCGGGTCGTAATACGCGAGCGTGTGGTGCAGATAGTTCTCATCGTCGCGCTTTGGATAGTCGGTGCGGGCGTGCGCGCCCCGCGACTCCTTGCGGTTTATGGCGCCCACTAAAACGATCTCGGCGACCCTGAACATGGAGTCCAGCTCCATGACGTTCGTAAAGTTGGTATTGTACTCGGCCGCCTTGTCATCCACGTGCTTCCATGACTCTTTGCGCAGGTTCCGCGCGGTGCGCAGTCCCTCTGCAAGCTCGTCGCCGTTCCTGTACACGTACGCGTTGGAGTTCATGGCATCCGTCAGTTCCTGCCGTATCTCGTACGGGTTTGCGCCCCCGCCGCCCCGGAATATGCCGTCGTAGATGCGCTTCTCCTCCGCGTTCACCACGTGATGCGGCCACGGGGGCCTGGACGCGGAGGACTGCCGTTCCGCATACATGGCCGCCTGCTCGCCGGTTATCTTACCCCATACGATACACTCGGACGTCGAATTTGCGCCCAAGCGGTTTGAGCCGTGCACGCTGTTGCAGGCGGCCTCGCCTGCGGCCCACACGCCCTGTATCTCTGTCGCCCCGTCAATGTTGGTGTGCAGCCCCCCCATCATGTAGTGGCACACGGGCCTGACGTCAAGCAGGTCCTTTGCCGGGTCGATCCCGGAGAACTTTATCGATATCTCGCGTATGCCCCCCAGCTTCTCCTTTATCCGCTCGTCCCCGATGTGGCGCAGGTCCAGCTTCATGCAGTCCACGCCGGTCTCGTGCTTGAACCCGCGGCCCTCCCGGATCTCGGACATGATAGACCGTGACACTATATCGCGTGGGGCCAGCTCCATCTTTGAGGGCGCGTACCGCTTCATGAACCGCTCGCCGGCGCTGTTCAGCAGGTACCCGCCCTCGCCGCGGGCCCCCTCGGTAATCAGGATGCCGGAGGGCATTATCCCGGTGGGGTGGAACTGGACGAACTCCATGTCCTTGAGGGCCATGCCGGCCCTCAGCCCCATGTCCAGCCCGTCGGGGGTCGACGACAGCGCGTAGGTCGAAAAGCTGTACAGCCGGCCTGCCCCCCCGGTCGCGATGATTAGAGCCCTTGCCCTTATCGAGTAAAAGGCGCCCGTCTTCAGCTCTATGGCGGTAAGCCCCAGGAACTTGCGGCCGTCATGTACGATACAGGTGGCAAACCACTCGTTGAGATACGATATGTTGTCAAACTTTTGGCACGTGTCGTACAGGGTCTGCATCTCAAAGAACCCCACCTTGTCCGACGCGTACGTGGCGCGCGGGAAGCTGTACCCCCCGAAGTTGCGCTGGTCGATGCGGCCGTCCTTGCGCCGGGACCACGGCATGCCCCAGTGGTCGAGCTGGTGTATCTCGCGGGGCATCTCGACGCAGAGCCGCTCGGCCACGTCCTGATCGGCCAAAAAGTCGCTTCCCTTTACAGTATCGTACACGTGCGACTCTATCGTGTCGCCCTCGTCCTCGAACATCACCGCGGCGGTGCCGCCCTCGGCGGACACCGAGTGCGAGCGCATCACCTGCAGCTTGGAAACGACGGCTATCTTCAGGTTGGGGGCGGTCTTGGCCGCCGATATGGCAGCCCTGAGCCCCGCTAGACCGGAGCCGCATATAAGCAGGTCATACTCGTCTATGGTATCGACCATAATCGTTCACGGACGCTCCGTGCAGAGATATTAAAAATGTAATAACCGGCGCGGCAAGACTAAAATATATCGCTAGCGATATAACGTCATGAGCTCGGCCTGGTTTGAGAGGGTGAAGAGCGCGATACCCAGGGGCTTTTCGAGGTATTACATCATAAGCATACTGCAGGAGGGGCCCCACACGGGCAAGGAGATCATGGACAGGGCGGCAGGCGAGAGCGGCGGGGAGTGGAAGCCCTCGCCGGGCCTGATATACCCGCTGCTCGGCAGGCTGCTTGACGAGGGGCTGATCGAGGAGTCCGAGGACGGCGGGGGCGGCAGGTACGCCCTCACGCAGAAGGGGGCAGACACGGCAGAGGACATGAAGCGGATCAGAGACGGCATAGACAAGCAGATCGACGTGCTCTCCAGGCTGGGCAACGCCGGCAGGTTTGTCGCGGCAGACGTGATAGAGCGCATAGCCTCGATTGCGGCCATACTGGGCCAGAACGCGGCAAGGATGACTGCAGAGGACGCCGAGCGGTACAGGCAGTTTCTGAGGGACGAGCTTGCCAGGATGGGGGAGCCTGCCAGGGACGGGGACGGCCGCGGCCCTGAGGGAGACTCCGAGGACGGGGACGAGACAAGCATTCCAGTAAGATAACAGGCGGTTGCAATACTGGCAACTCCTGTGTGAGGCCTTTTTCCGGTTTTACGCCGAGTACGAGCGACACCCGGATCAGGATAATTGGCCGCGCCCTGCATCTTCTCATGCTTTCGCTACATCTGATCATGGTTCTGGGTCAGGTACAGCTGCGCGCACGAATCCGCACCAAAAAAAAAAGAGGGGCGGGCCCAGACGCTCGGCGTTCAAGATCAAGGATGAAGCCACGACGGCGGGAACTATGGCGGAGAACAAGACGCAGTTGCTAGCCAGTGCGAATCCGTGACTGCCGTATCGCAGTCGAACTCCGCAGCCAAAAGACGCTCCCGATCTGGACATACCGTCTTATACGAAGCGGGATGTGAGGACATGCAATGTCTGCAAAGAACTTGAAGATACTACCACTCTTGGCAGGTATGGCAATAGCAGCTGCGGCGATATCGGCAGCGACATACGCCCAGACCGCTCCCGAAGAGGCCGGCCCGGCTAGCGAGCCTTCCGGCGCGGGGGCAGAACACACAGTCGGTGAAGAAGATCCGGATGCAAGAGTCGACGCAATCGGACTTGCCATCATACAGCTGCAACTGCAAAACAACGAACTGGCCAAGTACCCCACGAACGGGGCCATACAAGGGCAGATCGAGGACAACAACGAGACCGTAGAGGGCCTGTTTGCAGAGTGGGACGTGTTGATGCCGCCCGTACCTGTCGCAGAGATCTCTCCGGCGGATAGGCACAGGATGAATTCCGCCATGACTCGTCTGATGGCAAGCGACCTACCGCTACTGGGAAGTAGAATCAATTCCTCGACGGGAATGCTCGACGTGGAGATCGATGCCAACAATGCCACGCCAGATATCGAGGACAGGGTAAGGGCCATTGCAACAGACGCGCAGCTGAGATTTACCTACAGCAAAGACTATCCGGCATTTCAGGGCTCTGACAGTCAACCAACCGGGCACTGATCGCTGATACCGACTTTTTGAGACTCTTCTCTCGCCCTATCTGTCTGCCAGATCCCGTCACTTTCCACCAGAACGGCTCCCGTCCAAGTTACCAGTACCGCGGTGACGTCAAGCATAAATAACAACCAGGACGCTCCTGCGCTGTGTCAGGTTCCGCCAGCAAAACCAGAAAGAAGAGCATCCGCAGGATGGTAAGGAGGGGCAGCACGCCCCTGGTCATACCCGGCGTGTACGACGCGCTGGGCGCGAGAATCGCGGAGAACGCGGGGTTCGACGCCATGTTCCAGACCGGGTACGGCACGTCCGCGTCGCTTCTGGGCATGCCGGACTACGGGTTCGTCGGGGCCGCCGAAACGGTGGAGAACGCGAGACGCATATGCGCGGCGACCAGTTCGCCGGTAATAGTGGACTCGGACACCGGGTACGGAAACGCCCTGAGCGTCTGGAAGCTGGTGGGGGACCTGCAGGCTGCCGGCGCGTCGGGGATGTTCCTTGAGGACCAGAGGTGGCCCAAGCGGTGCGGCCACATGCAGGGCAAGGACGTCATATCGCAGGAAGAATATACCGAAAAGCTCGGGGCCGCGGTGGACGCCAGGGGCGACTCTGACTTTGTCATAGTGGCGCGCACAGACGCCCGCGCGACGCTGGGGCTCGACGAGGCCATAGAGCGCGGCAGGCAGAACAAGAAGACGGGTGCGGACGCCGTGTTCATAGAGGCCCCCAGGGATATAGACGAAATGAAAAGGATAGGGCGCGAGATAAGGGCCCCCCTCGTCGCAAACATGATAGAGGGCGGCGTCACACCCATAAGCCCGGCGCAAAAGCTGCACGGGATGGGGTTCAACATGGTACTGTACCCGCTGTCGGTGCTCTTTGCAAGCGCGTACGCGGCGTCAAGGATACTTGCGGAACTGCGGCAGACCGGCGCCACCAGAAAGTCGAAGAAGAGCGCGGTGAGCTTTGACCAGTTCAACGAGATCGTAAACCTCTCAAAGTTCAGGAGTATGGAGAGCAAATACGGCGGCGGTGGCAAAAGCAGTAACGACAAGGGTCACTGACCGCCCGCAATAGTAGGCGCGGCATGCGCGCAGCCACGCCGCCAAAAATAGTATAAAAAATGCCAAAAAAGAGGGACTCGCTAGGAGTTTCTCTTTACTTCGATCTCGATCGTCGATACGTTTCGCGTTCGTCCGTCTTGAGACTTGAGGGACTCGGAACCTATGCGGATCTCTCCGATAGTGCAGCCAGCAATCTCGGTCTTTCTCAAGACGAGCTGGGCGACGTCTACGGCGTGCCCGATGCTGAGCCCCCGAGCCTTGATGTTCACTTTTGGCAGGTTTACCAGCTGAATCGCCGTGGCAGTCACGTACGTCATCAGTGGCTTCTTGCCTATGAATATGGTGTCCCTTGCTTCGGTAGACATTGCAGCTCGACAGGCTGTGTATTATTTATAGTTAAGATGCGGTACGGGCAAGGCGCTTCGGTGGCGGTGACAACGGCCGCTACCGTACACGGCCCGGGCGCGCCCGCGCGTCAGGGGAGGCGTATTGTGCCAAAGCCGTACTCGAGGCACGTCTGGTAGTGGGAGTGGATCTCGGCTTCCCACCCCCTGCCCCTGTCAAGCATGTCAAGGGACGCCCTAAGCGGGGGGATCTCGCCGCGGTGCCTGTGGTTTCTCTCCACGAGCCCGTCACGAAACTCGTCCTCCGGAAGCGAGTTGCTCTTTTTGCAGTTGCACGACTGGCAGGCCAGCACCAGGTTCCACGCGTTGTCGTCGTATATGTACGTCCACGGGATCAGGTGGTCCACCTGCACGTAGCCGGGCTCGAGCCTGTCGCGGCAGTAAAAGCAGCAGTCCGTGAACGGGGCGAACATGTTGTGGTACTTTGTCAGCGACTGCCTCTCGGCGCTCATGCTCTCGATTTTGGTCAGGAGCCTTGGCAGGGTCGGGTTTAGCGGCTCAAGGAACTTTGTCCACTCGATGAGGACGGCCTTTGAGAGCAGCGCGTAGTTCTTTTGGAAGAACTCGAACGCCTCGGGCCTCAGCTTGATGGCCTGCTCGTCGTCGTCATAGTCGTAAAACGACCGCACTTCCACCGTCCGGTTTCCGACGGGAATTTTTTGAAAGCGCGGCACCACTATCGAGGTCTTTGATCTGGCGTGCCCGAACACGTTTCTCAGTATGAGCTTCCTGGCCCTCTCCACGTCCTTTTTGTCAAGGTGCGAATAGTCCCCGGGCGTGCCCTCCCCGAATACGCCCCTGATCTTTGTTATGGCGTGCGGCACGTGCTTTGTGTCATAGTTCTGGCGCATGTGCAGTACGTACTCCTGGTGCCAGTAGTACCTGAGAAACTTGTCGGCCAGGTACTCGTATGGTATGCGCAGGATCGACTCTCCCTCATCCGGGCCCGCGTTGCGGTAACCGCCCCGGCAGTGCTCCAAGATGGCGCGCGCTAGTGCAAACTTGTACGTGTTGGCCTTTGAGCCGTGACTCAGTATGGACAGAAAGCTCTTGGTCAGCCCGGCATGAGACGTGTCTGGGGACGTCTCGGCATGCGACGGGGGACGCAGCCCGTCCGGGTCGATGGCCGGCAGCCTCGAGGGATCCGCCAGGCGGAAGACGCCGAGGCGCCCTCCCGCCCTCCAGTCCGCGATGCACCCCCTGGCTCGGAGCGCCGAGATCTGCGCCATGACCGACTGGTAAAAGTCGACTGCCAGTATGCCGCCCCCGAGCACCGCATCGCGGTCAAGGTTCAGGATATTGGCCACCTGCTCGACTGCCTTGCCGGAGCCGTGCCACACAGAGGCGTGCTCGTAGGAGCGCTGCGTCCGGTCCCCCCTGCCGCATGTCCTGCCCCGGGCGGCCTCCACCTCGGAGATGGTGTTGCCGGGCCTGCTCATGACCTGCGCGAGGGCCCACATGACCATCTTTCCGGAGGGCAGTACCGGGGGGCTGCCTGCAGCAGGGCCGTGCATGTCTAGTCACAACAGGACGGGCCGCGATATCTTAAGGATTCCGATCCTGCGCGTCCCCGCCTGACCCGGGCATGTCCGCGTCGTCGGCAGGCGCCTCCGCTATGGCGCCCCTCGAGCGGTTCTCCCTGTACGCTGCAAGGTGCTGCTCGTAGACGCCCTTGGGATCCACGTCGGGGCCGCAGTATCTGGCATAGTATTCGCGCCGCGTCAGGGGCGAGCCGGCGCCGCTGTTGTCGGACCTAGTCGGATCCGAGTTTATCATGATGAACTCGTCGAGCCACTCCTCGTAGGACGACGTGATGCCGAGATTTTCTTCCATTGCAGTCACCTGTTGCTACCGCCGCGCATTGTACCGCGGCAAACGGGCTCCGCGGCAAAACCACGGCTCCAACATATACAGTCAGTCATCATAATTATCAGTCACCATCACAACGATAACAACAGTAGCGGCAATCACGCGCCCCTCTCCTTGAGCCGGCCAAGCAGCATCCCAAGATCCGGATCGTCTTGCACGTCTCCGGCCCACAGATCCGACGCCCTCTCGATCACGTCCGGCGCTATGTCGATACCAGTAGTGATTACAGAGTGAGCCGCGCTCTTCCGGACCTCCGAGCTGTCATCGAGCAGCGATTCGGCCAGCACCTTTCCCACCTCGGAACCGCCCGCGTGCATATGCCCCAGGGCCCCCACGGCGCACGATCTTACCATGGACCGCTTGTCGCGCGCGAGTTTGACCAGCTCCGGAATCGAGTCGGTCTCGTTCCTGTTTGCAAGTATCAGCGACGCAAAGCCGCGCACGTTCTTGCTCGCGGAGCCCAAGCCCTTTATCAGGTGCTCGTATATGCGGTTCTCGTTGAGTATCAGCGAGCTGAACGCCTCGCCCCGCACCCGGATGTCGTCATCGTCGAGCCTTGCAATCATCTTTTCTATTATGTCGGGGCGGTCCGTGGCGGCAAGTCCCTCAAGGACGCTTATCTTTTGCGCGCTGTCACCCGTCTCCAGAATCCGTGCAACGTCGTTCAAGCCAAGGCAGATTGGTGACGCACGTTAATAATGGTAACAGTCAGTATCGCGCTGTTCGTCATGCAGGCGGCGCGGCCGGCATCGTCGGCATGCCTGCACATTCGCCGAGGAACGAACGGCCGCGCGGCAAGAAAGGCTCTCAACACTTTTAAAACCAAAGTCTAGAGCCCAGTCTGAGAATGATCCAAAAGGTGACTACAGGAAATGGCAAAGGCATATTACGTTAAGTTCGAGACGCCCGAGGACCTGGTAAGCCCGATTCTGGAGGCCGTCCGCGTGGCCGCGACAAGCGGCAAGGTCAGAAAGGGCACCAACGAGGCCACAAAGGCCATAGAGCGCGGCACCTCAAAGCTGGTGGTTATAGCCGAGGACGTGGAGCCCCCAGAGGTGGTGGCCCACCTGCCCATACTGTGCGAGGAGCAGGGCGCGGCGTACGCGTTCGTCCCCTCAAAGGACGACCTGGGCAAGTCCATCGGCATTGACATCACGTCCGCGGCGGCAGCGATACTCGACCCCGGCGACGCCCAGCACATAGTCGACCAGGTGGTCGCATCCATAGCCAAGATAAAGGACGGCGCTGACGGCAAATGAGCGCGGCGGACTCGTCCAGCGGTTCAAAGCAGGCCATGGCCTCGGCTGACGACGTGGTCCAGTCAGAGGTGATACAGATAGTGGGCAGGACCGGCATAGCAGGCGAGGTGATACAGGTCAGGGTGCGCATACTGACAGGCAAGGACAGGGGGCGCATACTGACCAGGAACGTAAAGGGCTCCATCAGGACCGGCGAGATACTCATGCTCAGGGAGACGGAGCGCGAGGCCAAGAAGATAAAGTAACACAGGGGGTAATGACAGGATGAGCCTACTTGTAAAGCCGTGCAGCTTTTGCGACAGGCCGGTTCCAAAGGGCTCCGGTACGATGCTTGCAAAGAACGACGGCACCGTCCTGTGGTTCTGCTCCTCCAAGTGCAAGAAGAACGCGCTAGAGCTGAAGAGGGACCCGCGCAAGCTAAAGTGGACGAAAAAATACGTAAAGGGCGGAATCAAAAGAAAATAATAGCCATGCATGGCGGCACCACGCGAGGGATGATACAAGATGACTACTGAGAAGACACTGTTCATAGTAAAGCCGGACGCGGTATCCAGGAACCTCACGGGCTCCATCATAGCCAGGTTCGAGCAAAAGGGCTTCAGGATCACGCACCTGAAGATGTTCCAGTTTACAAAGCAGCAGGCCGAGCAGTTCTACAAGGTGCACAGCGAAAAGCCGTTCTTCGGCGAGCTCGTCTCGTTCATATGCTCGGGGCCGGTGGTGGCTGCCGTCATGGAGGGCGGACACGCGGTCCCGGCCGTGCGCACCATGATAGGGGCCACAAAGTCGTTTGAGGCCCAGCCGGGCTCCATACGCGGCGACTACGGCCTGGGATTCACGGACAACATCATACACGCGTCGGACTCGGGGGAGAGTTTCGAGCACGAATCAAGGGTGGTCTTTGGTGGGTGATGCAGTACGTTGCCAGCCACGCAGAAAGGACAGCAGGCCCCAGAAAGTGGGGCCGTACGCCAGCCCATAGTGGCCGTTTTAGGCCACGTCGACAGCGGCAAGACCTCGCTGCTTGACCGCATACGCGGCACCGGCGTGCAGGGCAGGGAGGCAGGCGGCATCACGCAGCACATCGGCGCGAGCTTTCTGCCAATCGAGGTCATACGAAAGATGTGCGGGCCCGCCCTGTACGGCCGGCTCGAGTCGCAGGCAGGCAGCCCGATCCCGGGCATACTCGTGATTGACACGCCAGGGCACGAGGTGTTCACGAACCTGAGGTCCAGGGGCGGCTCGGCTGCAGACATAGCCGTGCTGGTGGTCGACGCGAACAGGGGCTTCCAGCCGCAGACGACTGAAAGCCTCAAGATACTCGGCGAGCGCAAGGTGCCCTTCGTCGTGGCCCTCAACAAGTGCGACCAGATATCCGGGTGGCGGCAGACGGAGTCGCCGTACATATCGCAGGCCCTAAAGGAGCAGGACCCGTCGGTGCAGGCCGACCTGGACCAGAAGGTATACGATGTCGTCGGCACGCTGTCAGTCAGGGGGTACAAGGCAGAGGCGTTCAGCCGCGTGCGGGACTTTAAGAGCGAGGTCGCGATCGTTCCGATATCGGCCCGGAGCGGGGTCGGGATACCCGAGCTGCTCGGCGTGCTCGTGGGGCTGACCCAGCAGTACCTGCAGAAGAAGCTGGGCGTCTCCGGCAAGGAGACCCGCGGCATGATCCTCGAGGTCAACGACGAGGTGGGGCTTGGGCCCTCGGCCAACGTCATACTCATCGACGGGTCCATGGGAAAGGACGACATTATAGTGGCCGCCAGGCGCGACTCCGTCGCGGTGGCAAGGCCCAAGGCGATCCTGCTGCCAAAGGCGCTCGACGAGATGCGCGACCCGCGAGACAAGTTCACGCCCGTCAGCCGCGTCGACGCGGCGGCGGGCCTGAAGATAACCTCGCCGGAGCTTGACGGCGTGCTGCCCGGCAGCACCCTGTACGTGGCGTCCGGGGACTCCGCGGAATCCGACGCCGAGAGGTACGCGGAAATGATCAAATCCGAGATGGAGTCCGTGTTCGTTGACGACACGCAGACCGCGAGCGGCGTCATACTGAGGTGCGACACCATAGGATCCCTGGAGGCCACGGTGTCCATGCTCCGGGACGCGGGGGTCGCCGTCTCAAAGGCCGACATCGGGCCCGTCAACAGGCGCGACATCGTGCAGGCAAAGGCGATAAAGGAGAAGGACAGGCACCTTGGCGTCATACTCGCGTTCAACGTGAGGGTGCTGCCGGACGCGAGGGAGGAGGCCGACACGGCGCACATACGGATCTTCGAGGACAAGGTGATCTACAGCATGATAGACTCGTACGGCGCGTGGGTCACCGAGGACACGGCAGACCAGGAGAACGCCGTGTTCTCCGAGACGACGCCGGTCGCAAGGTTCACCTTCCTCAAGGACATGGCGTTCCGCAACAGCAACCCGGCCGTGTTCGGCATACGGGTCGACGTGGGGACGCTCCGCCAAAAGGCGCCGTTCATGAGCGAGTCGGCAAGGAGGATAGGCACCATACACCAGCTGCAGCTTGACAAGAAGACCGTGCCGGCCGCCTCGGCGGGCCAGGAGGTGGCGTGCTCCGTCAACGACGTGGCCATAGGCAGGCAGGTGACGGAGGGCTCCACGTATTATACAGCCCCCTCCTCAAGGGAGGCAAAGGAGCTGCAGAACAGGTTCTGGGGCAGGCTGAGCCCCGAGGAGCAGCAGGTGCTCGAGGAGATAGTGCGGATGCAGCGCGAAAAGGATCCCGCGTACGCGTACTGACGGGAGTCCGGAAAGGGAAGCGTTGCAGGTGCGGCGGGGGCGGCCGCGCGCAGGGGGTATAGGTCAGCCCGCATCGCCGGGACGGGCTGCGGCGGCGGCTGTGGCGGCGCGGCACATCGAGTCGAGCGCGTCGCGTCCCACCGCGCCGGCCACGCGTGACACCGGGGCGCCCGACCTGAACATGACAAAGGTCGGAATCGAGCTGACGGAAAGGCGGGCCGCCACGTCCGGGCACTCATCCACGTTGACGCGCGCAAATGCGATGCCCGGGTACGAGCCGGACAGGTCCTCGAATACCGGGTGCATCGCCCTGCAGGGCCCGCACCACTGGGCCCAAAAGTCGACGAGCGTCGGGCGGGGGGAGGACACCGCGCCCGCAAAGGTGGCAGACGACAGGCTTGCAACGCCGCGGGGGGTTTCCGGGTGCTGCTGCTGTTGTCGTCCCTGCTCCCTGCTGCGCTGCGCGCTTATCATGTCCTGCAGTTTCTTGCGCTTTAGCCTCTCAAGCTCGGGATCGTCCGCGCCGCCGCCGCCGTCCGGACTAGCACCGCTCGCCATGGCAGCCACGCACCGTCCTAGTCGTCACCCGGATCCTTTATGGGGATCTGCTCATACCGCCGCGACTTGCATATGGGGCACTGGTCGATATACTTGGTAAAGCTCACAGAAGAGTACACGATTCCGCAGTTGCCGCAGACCCGCAGGTTCCTTGAGAGCTTGCCCATGACGCGGCGGCCACGCATTGTGATTAAAAGCTACTGGTCTGGGCAGGGGGCGGCCGGCATGATGGAAGGCGGGCAGCGCAGCTGGGCGGGGCTGCCGTTGCCGTTGTTGCACATGCGCCTATTCATTATTTACGATCGTGCAGACGCCCTCGATCAGCTTCGTGCCGGGCCCGCATATGCCGTACTGCTTTGCAGGCGGCTCGGGTTCCTCCACGTCGGGCTCGGGCAGCCCCACGGCGTGGTATATTGAGAAGTATTCCGCATAGTTCTGGTCAAACCACTCCTTGTACGAGGGCTCCGCGTTGTAGCGGTCCACGTAGGTCTGGGGGTCGACTGACTCGTCGACGAACGGCGCGGGGATCTCAAACAGTCCCACCGCCCTGTATATGGTGCCGTATTCGCCCGCATAGTTCGCGTCAAACCACTCCTTGTACGAGGGTTCCGAGTTGTAGCGGTCCACGTAGGTCTGGGGGTCGACTGATTCGTCGACGAACGGCGCAAGCGGGACGTCAAGCCTGAGTTCAGGGCGCGCGGGTTCATCCGGTGTCTCCCCTGAATCGGTTTCATCCAGAGCCGGCTCGCCGGTGCCGGCGCCATCGCCATCACCGCCAACGGCGCCACCAGATGTGTCGTCCGCTGCGGCAGGATCGTCGAGTCCCACGGCATGGTATATGGAATCATACTCCGAGTAATGCGCGTCAAACCATTCCTTGTACGAGGGCTCCGAGTTGTAGCGGTCCACGTAGGTCTGGGGGTCGACTGACTCATCTACGAAACTGGCGGGCACCTGCAGCACGCCCACCGCGTCGTATATCGAGCCGTACTCTGCAAGGTAGTTCGCGTCATACCACTCCTTGTACGAGGGCTCCGCGTTGTACCGGTCCACGTAGGTCTGGGGGTCGACTGACTCGTCGACGAACGGCGCCAGGCCGGTGCCGGCATCAGGCTGCTGCGCGTCCCTTGGCTCCTCAGACCTTGTTTGCGGTTGCTGCTGCTGTTCCACATCGGCATCCGGCACGTCGTTGACCTTTATGCGGACGGTCTTTTTGTCGCTGTGCTCGCCCCGGGCCGCCACAACGTCAAACGTGTACGTCTTGCCGCCCTGGTCGTATGAAGGCGTCCATGAAAAGGCCCCAGTCTGCGGCACGATGCTGGCCCCCTCCGGCTCGTTGGCAAGAGAGAGGGCGGCGCCGGAAGAGGCGTCGCCGGACACAGTCACGATGAACGTCGCAGGTTTGCCCTCGTCGACTGTCAGCGAGCCGACGGAGTTTATCACCAGTCCGACTATGCGCGCCTCGGCGGTGCTCTCGTTTGAGGCCCCGCTTGTCCCCTGTGCGTTCGTCGCGTATACGCGGTAGGCATACTCGGAGCCGGGCTCGAGCCCCCTGTGCGCGTACTTTGTCCCAGTCACGCTGCTGGCAATCTCCGTAAACGAGGACGAGCCCTTCTTTTTGGCCTCTACCGTGTATCCGGTGACGGCCAGGTTGCCGTCGTCGGCGGGCGGGCTCCAGGTTACTTCTATGTGCCTGTCGTTTACCGGCTTTGCGCTCACCTTTATCGGCGGGCTGGGCGCCGACATCGACACAAGCTTCACGGAATAGGGCTCGATTACGCCGGTATGGAACGGCGAGCCGACCGTACTGATTGAGACGGGATTCGAGGGCGGTGTGCTTGCATCTCCAATCTTGGCGTACACATGGAACGAGTTATCGCTGTCCACATCCACATTGTACGTGAACGAGAGCTGGCTCCTGCCCACCTCGCCGTCATCCACCGTGAAATAGGACCTGCCAATCTTCTCTTGCACGACGTAGCCGTTGAGCGGCTGGTTGTACGTGTTTGATGGCGGCAACCACGTCATCTTTACATAGGTGGGGGACATCGCCACGATGTCCACCATGGTGGGCGTGGTGGTCTCCGCAGGCTGTGTCGGTGCAGTCGTCGACGGGGTGCTGACGGCGTCCGCGCCGCTCGCGACAGCAGAGACCCTGTAGGTGTAGGTGGTGCCGGGGTCAAGGTCGGTGTGATAGAGCGCCGTCGCATTCGTGCTGGTCCTTGACGTGATCGTTGTAAAGTCAGTCACAGAGGTTCCCGTGGCGGCCTTGGACTTGTACTCTACAGCGTATCCGATTATGGGCAAAACGGAATCTCCCCTTTGCCTCGGCTCATCCCAGTCGACTAGTATGGATGTCGGGGAGATTGGAACCGCCCGGACGTTGTGTGGGGGGTTTGGCTTTTGGACGGTGGTGGTAGTAGAAGAAGAAGAAGAAGAGCCTCCTCCTGAAGTACCAGACTGCGGTGACAATGATGCGGATTGCGCATCGAGTTTTATCACCTGCACGCGGTTGTTACCGGTGTCTGCCACGTACAGCAACCGGTTCTTTGTATCGATTGCAATCCCGTGTGGCGACTTGAACTTGCCGTTGTCGTCACCGAAAGAGCCGTACTTGCCCACGTAGCATACCACGTCAGTCAGGTTCTGCGTCCCGTCGGGGCACGACGTGCCTCCTCCCCTCTCAAGGAAGCTGAAGATCTGTATTCGGGCGTTGCCGGTGTCTGACACGTACAGCTCCCCCCTGTTGGGCACGGCTTTCTTGTCTATCGCAAGTCCGGTCGGACCGTTAAATGTGCCATTCGCGGTGCCCACAATGCCCGCGGTGCCGAACTCCCCCACGTAGCAGATCCCGGGGGCTTTCGTCTCCACCGTACCGTTGCGGCAATCTTGCGTCTCAGTCAGTATGCTGAATATGCCTATGCGGTGCTTGCCGGTATCCGACACGTACAGGTATCTGCCGAGCACGTCTACTACGAGCCCCGAGGGATCCGACATGTCGGTCGTGTTGAACTTTTTAATCTCGCCCTTGTACGTGCCGTCCGGCGAGAACACGTGGATCCTGTCCCCGCCTGCATCCGATATGAACACCCTCTGGGTCGCCGTGTCCATTGCGATGTCTGTCGGCGACGACAGTCTGTCTGAGTCGAACTCGCGCTCAAAAGTACCGTCCTTGTCCACCACCTGGATCCGGTTGTTTCCCGCGTCAAGCACAAAAAAGAGGCGGTCAGGTCTTATGATCGATACCGGGTCGGAGAACTCTAGGTTACGGGTGCCGGTGGAGCCAAACCGATCGTCAAACGAGCCGTCCTTTGAGAATATGCTGATCCGGTCCTTGTTCTTTTCCACGACGTAGACATCCCTACCATTCTCACTCAGCGCGACGTCATAGGGGCCGTCGATTGCCCCGCCGTCTATGTCTTCATCATCAAACATGTGGGCAAATTCCAGCGCGGCGTAGGCGCCGGATGCCAGCGATGCGGCCGCGAGCGCGACTGTAGCGACTGCAACGACTACTGCGGCCGCGAGCGCGTAACTCCCAGGGATCGGCAGGGCCCGCCCCGTGCCGTTGCGGCCGGCCTTCATCAGCATGACTCCCTCCTATCACTCCCGTGCGCAACCGCGCCGTCCTCCCGGCATCGCGCGTAATACCTGTGCATGTACGACGCCGCCAGCACGGGCGCCCCCACGTATATCATCAGGATTGCAAGCAGCGCGGCAATGCCGTACGCCAGTACCTCGGACTCGGAGCCGGCGTGATCCATGATGCCCAGCGTGTAGAGCATCGGGGTCAGGAGCGTCCTGACCATGTCCCTGAATACTGGATTCTCGCGCTCATAGTCGGCCACGTGCGGCGAGAACGAATAGTACACGACGTTGAACCCCTCCACAAACGACGAGCCGGCCTGCGTCTGCGCGAGCCGGCCGTCCCGTATCTCCCGGAGCAGCTGCACCTGGGGCGCCATCTCAGAGCCGTACGCGGCAGTCGCGATGAGGCATCCCCCGCCCCTCTCGTCGTCACTGCCGGCCGCGTCCGGTCCCGCTGTTGAGGTTGCCGGTGACGGGGGCGGCTCGGTCCCGATTATGACGCAGTATCCGTTGGCAAGCTCGGTCCCCTCGCCGCACTCGCCGTACTCTTGGCCCGGCTTTAGCTCAAGCCCGGGCGGGAGCTCGACTCCGGGGGCCACCACGGGAGGGGGCAGCTCCGGCTCGGCCGGGACACCGCCGCCGCTGCCGCCGGCGGGATCAGGCAGCCCGACGGCGTGGTATATGGAATCATACTGCGGGTAGTTCGTGTCAAACCACTCCTTGTACGAGGGCTCCGCGTGGTAGCGGTCCACGTAGGTCTGGGGGTCGACTGACAGGTATACAAAACTGGCAGGTATCAAAAGTATGCCCACCGCGTCGTATATGGAGCCGTACTCTGCAAGGTAGTTTGAGTCATACCACTCCTTGTACGAGGGCTCCGTGTGGTACCGGTCCACGTAGGTGTTGGGGTCGACTGCCGGGTCGACGAACGGCGCGAGCGCCGCAGCATCCCTTGCAAACGGTGGTGCCGGTTCCGGGGCCGCGTTGGGGTCCGGAAGCCCCACCGCGTGGTATATCGAGTCATATTCTGAATAGTTATTGTCAAACCACTCCTTGTACGAGGGCTCCGCGAGGTACCGGTCCACGTAGGTCTGGGGGTCGGCGCCGGGCTCTACGAATCCGGCGGGGACGGGCGGGGACCCGGCGGCCTGCGCGTGGGCGGGTATGGCGGACGGCACGAGGCAGGCGGCGGCGATCGCTGCCACTGCCACCACGGCGATCATATGCGGGATGCTCACGTGCATCATACAATGCTCGCGCTAACTGTTTAAAAGCGTGAGCAGTCCGCCGCGCGCGGGATGTTCCCCGTCTGCAGGTCACAGATCAAGCAGAAAGCGCACCGACGCGCCCGCCTCCGACCTCTTGATGCTCATCTCATGGAAGGTCGGCGCCTTTATCTCCAGCTTGAAGCCGTGCCGTTTCAGGTCAAGCGGCTCGCCGTAGGCCCTTGCGCATATGGAAAGGGGCTCCGCGATACTGCCGCTGCCGTCGCCACCAGAGGCGGCCGCGGCGTCCAGGTCAGACGACGCCCCCTCGTCAATCTCGACCCGCCTTATCGCAAACCCGCGCGTTATCAGCGCGAACACTATCTCCTCAAGCCAGCTGTACAAGAGGTACGACAGGTCCTCGCCCTCCGCCCTTATCTCCATATGGCCGTCCTCGGCCACCAAACCCCGGTCAAGCGTCAGGTCGACTGCCGCGTCGGCGGCCGCGGCAAAGGCCTCCCGCATGCTCCTCCCCTCCGCCTCGACGACCGCGTCGGTGGCGTGCTCCAAGAACCGGTAGCCTCGCTCCACGCAGTTGCTGAACGGCGCCACTATTAACGTCTCACGCGCGGCAAAGCTGGGGTGTCACCGGGCAGAGAGCTCCGCGCTCCCGAACAGGACGCTGAACGGCTCGCACCATATCAGCACGTGGTTGTACTTTTCAAGGTCGAGCCCCTCCGGAATCTCATAGTTCTGGTTTCCGCGGTTTGCCTTCAGGTCGCCCAGGGACATGTAGTCCGTGGCATCCGTGTCGGTGGCAAGGTAGACGCGCAGCCCCGGGCCGTTCGTGGAGTAAAAGTCCTCCAGGCGCAGGACGTTGCTGCCGTCCCCAAGGGGTATCGTGTAGGCGCTCCCGCCGGCGTCGTGTATCCCGTCGCCCACCCCGACAAAGGTCCCGGCGTACGATACGGGGGTCATCACATCCTGCGGATCGGACGGGCCTGCACTGCTGTCGTCGTCGTCGTCGCCACCACCACCACCACCGCCAACAACCGGAACGGCGGGCTCCGCGGGCGG
This sequence comes from Nitrososphaerota archaeon, assembly GCA_028820595.1. Classification (GTDB taxonomy): domain Archaea; phylum Thermoproteota; class Nitrososphaeria; order Nitrososphaerales; family Nitrosopumilaceae; genus Nitrosopumilus. Next base: position 22,125 of record JAPPIP010000095.1, read on the forward strand.
CGCCACTGTTACGCCCTGCGGCATCGGCTCGTTGATTGTCGATTCCGTGAAATACGGGGACACGGCATAGCCGACCCCCGCCCCTACGATGACGATCGCTGCAATCGCGGCGAGCTTTTTTGCTCCCATGCGGTCACGACGTCCTCTCCATATATAGCAGATTGCCCCATTCCAGTTAACCCAAATGTTAGGTCGGCCTAACTGATTTGACGCTCCCAAGATGGAGTTTGGCCGCGGTGCAGAGACGGTTGCAGCGTATTGTGTGCGCGTGCGCGTGCGCGTGCGCGTGCGCGCACGTACGCGCGCAAGGCGATGCCGGACCGCGGACACCGGGGCGGTGTCGCGGTGACTGGGGTGGCGGGGGACGGGGCCCCGGAGGGCGGCGCGTGCGCGGCCGGTACTACAGCGCGGGCAGCGGCGGCGGCTTCTGCCGCCGCTCCGGCCGGGGCG
>JAPPIP010000120.1 GCA_028820595.1 Nitrososphaerota archaeon
CGTGCACAAACCCGGCGCCCGCGCGGCCCTGTGTGTGGTTCAGTTCCATCTACTGAAAAGCAGCCAAGCTTTAAAACACAGCCCCGATTCTGCGAGTCAGTGTCTTCTTCTCGTTATGACGGCAGACATGACGGCAGCACCGCCGCTAATTATGGCGCCGGTTCAGGTGACGCGAACAATTCCGGCATCAGCATGATATACGTGCTGCTTGACGGGGTCGGGGACCTGCCGCACGCCGACCTTGGGGGCAGGACGCCGCTGGAGGCCGCATCCACGCCCGCGCTCGACGCAATAGCATCAAACGGGGCGTCCGGCAGGGTGATATCAGTGGGCAAGGGAATCGCCCCGGAGTCGGATATTGCAGTATTCAACATGCTGGGATACAGGTTCAGCCATGCAGACTATGCCGGGCGCGGCGTGATAGAGGCGATCGGCATAGGGATAGACTTTGCCGACGGGGACCTGGCCCTGCGCGGAAACTTTGCCACGCTTGACAGGAGCGGCGACAACGTCATAACCGACAGGAGGGCCGGCAGGCACATAGAACCCGCCGACTCGGAGGCCATATCAAGGGAGATTGAGGAGAGCGTCGGGTTCTCGGATCCCCGCACGTCTGTAAAGGTCTCCCCGACCATCGGGCACCGCGTGACGGTCAGGCTGAGGAGGGGCGGCGGCAGGCCGTACTCGGCAAAGATATCAAACACGGATCCCGCGTACACCAACATCGGCGGGATGGGGGTCGCAAAGGCCGTTGCCGACTTTATGAAAGTCGAGAGGTGCGTCCCGCTTGACGGCTCGGGCGAGGCTGCGGCGGCCGCGGACGCGACAAACGAGTTCTCAGAGCAGGCAATCTCGATAATGGGGGGCAGCGGGATCAACGCGGCTCGCGTCGCGGCGGGAAAGAAGGAGCTCAGCTGCATACTGCTCCGAGACGCGGGCAGCAAGTACCCGCGGGTCGAGCCCATCAACCAGAGGTACGGGATGAACTTTTCATGCATAGTCGACATGCCAGTCGAGATAGGCATATCAAAGGTGCTCAGGATGAAGGCCTTCGAGGCCGGGGGCCTGACAGACTACGAGGAAAAGGCCAGGGTGGCCTCCGAGGCCATGGAGACCCAGAACGCGATATACGTCCACATCAAGGGCCCCGACGAGTTCGGGCACGACGGGGACGCAGTCGGGAAAAAGGAGAACATCGAGGAGATCGACAGGCGGTTCTTTGCAAGACTGCTTGACGGCATAGACACGTCGAGAACAGCAGTAGTGATCTCGGCGGACCACTCGACGCCGTGCATAAACCACGGGCACAGCGACGACCCGGTGCCGGCGGTGATATCGCACGACGGCATACCGGGGGACGGCACCACCAGGATGACAGAATCCCAGGCGGCAAGGGGCAGGATAGGAATGCTTGCGGGGGCAGACGTGATCCCCACCGCGCTTGGCATGCTAAGGCGAATCGCTCAAGGAAAGGGCACGCGCCTCGATTGAGAACCGCGCGACGGGCCGCATGCGGCCGCGCGTCATGCGGGCGCGCCGGCAGCTATGGGCATTCCTGATGTGCGGGGCGCGCACGGGCCCTGCAGCCCATGGGCGCGCGAGTCATATCTCGAACAGCGCCAGCTTCTTCGCTGTGCGCATATCAGAGGCCCTCTCCCTGATCATGTCCACGTCTATGGCATGGTACTTGGAGGGGGACGTCCCGAGTTTTTCAAGGGCCCGCTTTAGCATCCTTATTCCTATCAGCGCCTCGTTTCTCTGGCCGTGCGCAAAGGCCACCGCGACCAGTATGATCCCCTGCACGAGCTCCTTTTCCCTGCCAAAGCACTTTTTCCAGACGCCCTCAAACGCCTCGTGGCTCTCCCAGAACCGCTCGCTGTTAAAGTAGAAGATGCCGTCCCTTATGCCCTGCTCCTTTTCAATCTCCTCCTCTACCACGTGCCGTACGTTGTCGACGGGCCCGATCGGCTCCAGGTCCCTTGCCAGCTCATCAAGGCGTCCGGCCTCTACTGACACGTCAAGCTCTATGAACTGGGTTGCAATCCTTGCGACGCGCACAGAGGCGCCGGTCCGCGTTCCCAGTCCGCGGGCCCTGTACACGACCCTGCGGGAGTCGCGGGGGCCGTACTTTCCGTCGTTTTTGAGGTGCAGCATGTACCTCTCCATGCGCATAGCCGACAACCCTTTTCATAAATTCCTTGTCTTGGGGCACGTACGCACGCACGCACAGCCATGCAGGGCCCAACCCCGCAGATGACAGGCACGCGCAAGCTGCAAGAGCCCGCGGGACTACGAGCCCGCGGGTACCGGCTGCCACAAGGCGGGGCTTGGCTGACCGCTGTTTGCCATCCCTGCGCTTTTCACTGCCCTCCTCCTACACTGGGGGGGGGGGGGGGGGGGGGGGGGGGGGGGGGGGGGGGGGGGGGGGGGGG
>JAPPIP010000072.1 GCA_028820595.1 Nitrososphaerota archaeon
ATCTGCAAGAGATTGCAAGGTACGTCTAGACGGCCCAAATCAGGTTAACACTTACCTTGTAGAAAGTCTCACTTATGATCGGCTTCAGCAGCACTAGAATGGCTCCACCAAAATGTCGTCTGACATCCCTGATCACGTTGATATCGTTGCAGAAAATGGGCAGCAACGCCGACGTATCCACCAGACAATACTTTGTGCTCGAGTCAAGGTCACTAAAATTGTCCCAGTTTAATTCCACTGTATCGCACCTTTGGTGCAAACTTGCGTCCGTGCTTAAAACCTTTGATTTTGGGAAGAGTAAGTGGTGAAGAGTATTGAGACGGGATACCGGACATGCCCACTGGCGGCCTTGGGAGTTCGATCTGAAAATGGCAGATGGCGTGTCCGGCCGCCGGATCGCACGCGAATCGGAAACCCTTCTACCTGCCCACCGCGACACTGAATCTCAGCGCAGTCGAGTCCGTAGTGGAAGGATGCAAAGTACAGGCTTGTCACTTCAGAACACTACGAGACGCGGGAGGATCTGACGTATGCGGTGTCCGGGCACTTCAGGACGTGTTCAACCAGACTTCATATACAAATTCCTGTACCGTTGCATGTGAAACGAAATTTTCAATGATCGTCACTCTGGATCCTGCGTTCCGAAGTCGCTTCCTTGCACCACTGATGACAGGTCGTATTCAATCCAGTTCCTTCAATTCCCGCTTCTTTGCCTCCCAGATACGGCGCCATTTGTCATATTCCAGTTTGTAATCCTCACTGCTCTGATCCTTGTGCGCTTGGAGACGCTGCATTTCGCTAAATTCGTCGTCAACGGCCCTCTGGAGCTCCTCCCGCAGGTCATCGCCTGCGCTGTCCAACTCCCGCTTTTTCTGCATCCATACATCCCGCCGCCGGTCATACTCGACAGTGTACGAGTTCGCTGCCTGTTTTGAGAGCTCCAGGCATCTGTTCATTTGATGTTCCGCATTGGCGATGTCCTCCCGTATTGACAGCCTGCGTTCATCATTCAAATCTGCACTGATATGTGCATGCCAGTTTATATATATTCTAGAAGCCAATAACACGATACATGGAGAGAAAAAGAACGGCGTTGCCAAAATTCTATGCGCGTACCCCTGACGACAGGCTGGATATCGTGTCTGAGATGACGGGGCTCGATTCCAAAGATCGTGACGTGCTACGCGCCGGCCTGCACGTCGACATGGCGGATTCACTGGTGGAGAATATGATCGGCGTGTTCGCGCTGCCCTTGGGCGTCGCCACCAACTTCCGCATAAACGGCCGCGACCTCCTGATCCCGATGGTGACTGAGGAACCCTCTGTGATAGCCGCCGCATCAGCGGGGGCGAAGGCGACGGAAGATATTGAGGCGTTAGGCTCCCACTCACACGTCACGGGCCAGATCCAGATAATGAACCCAAATTCGAACGCGGTGGAGATGGTGAGCGCGCGAGAAAACGAAATAATTAATCGCGCAAGGGATGCCCTATCAAGCCACATGGACGTGTTCGAGGTGTCGCCCAAGGCGCTTGCCAATGACATGATGAAAGTGGATCTTGTGGTGGATACTGGCGAGGCCATGGGCGCCAACGCGGTGAATACAATGTGCGAGCGCGTGGCGCCGCTGATAGAAGAAATAACCGGCGGCCGCGTGCTGCTGCGCATACTCTCCAACCACCTGCCACGCGTCGGTTATGCGAAGGCGTTCTTTGACGTTGATTCGCGGGTTGCCGAAGGCATCGTAAACGCGTACAGGTTTGCCGATCTTGACAAGTCACGCGCCGTTACGCACAACAAGGGCATCATGAACGGTATAACCGCCGTGGGACTGGCGACGGGACAGGATGTGCGGGCGCTGGAGGCGAGCGCCCACGCCCACGTGGCCGACGCCGGAGCTGAACCCGCCTATGGACCGCTCTCAAGGTGGGAGATTCGCGACGGCAGGTTATGGGGCGGGCTGTTTGTGCCGCTGGTGGTCGGTACTGTGGGTGGATTGACCAAACACCACCCCGCGGCCGTTACCTGCCTCAAGATGCTTGGAAACCCGACCGCCGGCGAGCTGGCGGGCATAATGGCGGCCGTCGGACTGTGCCAGAACTTCGCTGCCCTCAGGGCCCTTGTTACGGATGGCATCCAGAGGGGGCATATGAAGCTGCACGGGCGGCGGCAGCGGGTCGACCCCCGTGCTGCAGTCACTTCCAAGCAGACGGTTCCGGCCGAATAACCTGCAAAGCGTTTCGTCCATGATTTATGTTCCTTGGAGCTCTGGAATCTGCCGTCCTTTGGCCGGTGCCGACGGCTTGGAAGGAGTGCCTTGTCCGGTAAGTAGTTCCTCCTTTAGCATGTGCCTATATATGATCATAG
>JAPPIP010000113.1 GCA_028820595.1 Nitrososphaerota archaeon
CGTTGTTGGTCAGCATGTGCCATATTATCTCGAGCATGTGGCGCGCCACCGCGACCCTTGCCTTCATCGCGCCCCGCCGCCTGCGGATCCTCTCGTAGATCTTCCTCATCCTCTCGTCGTGCCGCGCCGTCGTGGTGGCCGCCTCGACTATCGCGTTGCGCATCCATACCGACCCCTGCTTGGTTATGCCCCCTCCGCGGTACGTCGACGCGCTGTTGCGGTGCGACGGTATCACGCCGCCGCTTGCGGCAAACTTCTCGGCCGTCCCGAACCTTCCGATGTCCACTATCTCCGACAGCAGGGTCACTGCAGTCAGGTAGCTTATCCCGGGCATGGTCATGAGCAGCCCGGCCCTGTCGTCGCCGCTTGCAACGCCTGCAATCTTTGACCCTATCCTTGCCGCATGCCTGGCGGCCAGCTCGATTGCATCGACGTGCACGTCCAGCGACATCCTGTCCGTGTCCGAGAGATCTATCCGCGAGAGCCACAGCCTGCCACGCTCCGAGAACAGGTTCTGCATCGGCGGCTTGTGGTCGTATTTGGCAAGTATCGCGTGAATCTTGTTCTTGTGACGCGTGGCATCGCGCACGCACCCGAGCCGGGTCCTCGCCATGCTCCTCAGGTCCCTGTAGTACTTGTTGGGCACGAACGACTCGTATATCATGCCGGACCTCAGCAGGTCGGCCAGCATCTCGGAGTCCAGCTTGTCGTCCTTGAGCTTTGCCTGGGCTATCACCTTTGTCTTGGCCGGGTGCGCTAGGGCGGTGTCGATCCCGTGCTGCTCGAGCGTGTCGTGCAGCCGGATCCAGTAGTTCGCCGTCGACTCGCAGACGGCCCTGACGGGGCCCCTGCGGCCGTACTCTTCCCTGACGTGCCCTATGAACCCGTTTATCCCGTCCCTGTCGTTGGCGAAGTTCAGCTGCTCCAGCTTCCTTCCGCGGCCGTCCTTGATCGTTGCAACGCACGTGATCTTGTGTACGTCTATTCCGACGTTGATCATTTTATCACCTCCCTTGCAGTCAGATTGTCGTGTGCGCCTGATCCGGCGGAATACTCCCATTCACCGTCTGCGCGGTATTTTGCTTTCCGCTCACAATGGACTAGTCTGTCAACCACCCTCATGCGGGGTATTGTCTGTTCAGTCCCCAGGCCCAACAAGGGCCACACGCAGGCGTAGGTGATAACTGTCTCACATAGCGTCTATCAAAGCGACTCAAGGCCATGGGGCAGCGCAAGTACGCCCGGGGCTTCGAGTACGTGGAGCACGAGTCCGACATCGGACTGCCCCTGAAGTGGAAAAAGCCCAGGAAGATATTCGTCAACTCCATGTCCGACCTGTTTCACGAGAAAGCGTCGTTTGAGTTTGTAATGAGGTGTTTTCTGACGATGCTCAAGGCCCGCCACCACACCTATCAGGTCCTGACAAAGCGTCCTAGGCGCATGGCAGAGTTCTCCGAGCTGTTCTTCCAATACTTCGGACGGGGCATCCCGCCGCACATCTGGATGGGCACGAGTGTCGAGTCAGCCGGCTATACGCACCGCATAGACGACCTGCGCGCGGTGAAGTGCCGTACGAGGTTCATCTCCTTTGAGCCGCTGCTCAAGTCGGTCGGCTGCGTGGACCTATCCGACATCGACTGGGCCATCATCGGCGGCGAGTCCGGGCCGAACCACCGGCCGGTGGTCGGGGACCACATACGCTCGCTCATAGTAGAGTGCAAGTGGCAGCGCGTGTCGGTCTTCTTCAAGCAGTGGGGCGGCGCCCGGCCCAAGTCAGGGGGCCGCACCATAAACGACCGCACGTACGACGGGTACCCCGAGGTGGAGCCGTATGTCAACCCCATCGACCCAGACAACTTTGACGAGCGCCAGTTTGCCGGGATGTGCCTGGAGCACGAGGTCAAGGCGCGCGCCATCGCCGCGCAATAACCGGTGTCTTTCGATGGCGGTCAAGACAAAGTCCATCTACGCCCCCGCCGGGCCGTCGGACGGTAGGCGCATACTCGTCACGAGGTACCACCCGCGAGGCGTCAAACGATCCAAGTACGATGCCTGGGACAGGTCTCTTGCCCCCCGCGCCAAACTGCTGAAGGCGTACAAGGATAAGGACCTAGAATGGGCCGACTTTGAAAGGCGGCCGCTGCAGGAGTTGAGGGCAAGCCCCGACAGCGTCAGTTCAATACGCGAACTGCATGCGTGCTCCCGGACGCACGACATCACGCTGCTGTGCTACGAGCCCGCTGGCAGGCCGTGCCACCGGCGCCTGCTCAAAAAGATCATAGGGGATCCCGCATTGTTGGGGGATCCTGGCGGCGGCCAGGCTGCGA
>JAPPIP010000082.1 GCA_028820595.1 Nitrososphaerota archaeon
GCATCTTCTCCCCTCCCCCCGCCTGTGCCTATCTTGGGGGGGGCTGAACGGTTGCCAGTTCCATCTACTGCCGACTAAGTAAACTATATAAGATTAGACTCCGGTGACCGGATTACTTGGCTATTTCTGATCCCTTCGCAAACTCGGTAAAGCAGGTGAACGACGCGTGCGGCATACTGGGCATCAAGGACAAGGGACTCATGGAGTATCTTGCGATACCAAACCGCGTCATGAGGGTGAAGATTCCGGTGAGGATGGACGACGGTTCTATACGCGTATTCATAGGGTTTAGGAGCCAGCATAACAACGACCGCGGCCCGTACAAGGGCGGCATACGCTACTTTGACCCGGAGGGCGGCGTCGAGTACATGGAGCGCGAGGTGATGGCGCTCTCCTCGTGGATGACGTGGAAGTGTGCAATAGTGGACATCCCGATGGGAGGTGGCAAAGGAGGCATATTCGTAAACCCAAAGACCGAAAAGATCAGCGCGGGTGAGCTTGAGAGGCTCACCAGGGGATTTGCATACCAGATATCCGAGATAATAGGCCCGCAAAAGGACATTCCGGCCCCCGACGTCTACACCACGGGCAGGGAGATGACGCAGATCATGGACACCTACGGCAAGCTTCACGGCAATACGTACGCGCCGGGCGTGATCACGGGCAAGCCCATCCCGATGGGTGGCTCGCTTGCAAGAGACGTGGCGACGGGGCTCGGCACCGCGTATACGGTGAGGGAGGCGGCCGACGAGATCGGGCTCGAATTGAAGGGGGCCACTGTGGCGCTTCAGGGATTCGGAAATGCGTCGACGTTTTCAGGAGTCTATCTAGAAGAGATGGGAGCAGAGGTGGTTGCGGTAAGTGATTCAAAGGGCGACGTGCTGCTTCCGAGCGGGACAAAGGTTGCAAAGGTGATAAAACACAAGCAAAAGAACGGCACGGTAGTGGGATTTCCCGGTAGCAAGAAGATCACGACCGAGGAACTGCTCACGGCAGAGTGTGACGTGCTCGTGCCGGGGGCGCTTGAGAACCAGATCACGGCGCAGATTGCAAGAAATATGAAATGTCAGATTGTCGCCGAGGCCGCCAACGGACCCACGCTGCCCGCAGCCGATCCGATCATATACCGCAGAAAGATAATGATGATACCCGGCATTCTGGCAAACGCCGGGGGGGTGTGCATATCCTATCTGGAGTGGGTTCAGAACAACATGGGCTACTACTGGACGTTTGACGAGGTGGCCAAGAAGATGGAGGCGCAGATCACAAAGGGATTCAGGGACGGCTATCACCTTTCCATAAAGCACAAGGTGGACATGAGGCGCGCCACAATGGTCCTTGCCGTGCAGCGCGTGGTGGAGGCCTTTGAGCACAAGGGCATCTGGCCCTGACCATGCGGCGGGCATCTCCACGGGCGCGACAGTCACTGCAACGGCAGCAACATCATAACGGCATGCTCATAGCACGCGAGCTGCTCGATGAACGTAATCCTTCCCCGGGTTATCTTCCAGAATCTTCTTCTCAGCGACAGGTTCACGTTCGTGCGGCGCTCAAGCTGCCTGGCCACCCTGCCCGTCAGGCGCCTGCCCTTCCTGTCCCCGTCAAACAGCACGACAACGCTCTCGTATCTGGCCGCATGGTCCACAAAGTTTCCAAGCCCCCCAAAACGGTGGAACTCTAGTATCGTGCCCGCATACCCCAGTCTTCGAAGGGCGTCCGCATCGCGCCTGCCCTCCACTGCCACGGCCATGCCGTCGTTTTTGGCGGAGTTGAGCCGCAGGACGTAGTCCCTGATCTCGGCCGCCTCCTGCGCTGAGACTAGCACACGTATCAGGCCGCGTGCAAGTTATTAAAGAGATCTTGGTGCCCCCGCCGCAGGCCCGGCCGCAATGGGCATTGTCGTCACGAACCTTTCCCGCCCCACGGCAAGTATTGTTGCAAATATGGGCCAGAATGGCGTACATGGTGCTTCTGCCGGATCTGGAAGCCGGATACCCTTGGGCAATCCACCCGGACTGGTCCGCGGATGGCGTTGGGTGATGCCCGGCCTGCGCGCAGTCAGACGTTAGTTTGCCCGGGTTTGGCTGTGCGGGTCAGCATGCCGACGCAAACGCCAGAAGCGTTTCCCACTTGTCTGTTCCGTCGATGCGAATGCCCATGTACTCTGCGGGCGTCCTGCCTTTTATGCCCGTGTGCGGGCGGATAAAGTTGTAGTAGGCGTTAGTTAGTGTCATAACCCCTCCGCTCAAGCCTGCCCTTGGGTGCCCAAGACGCAT
>JAPPIP010000085.1 GCA_028820595.1 Nitrososphaerota archaeon
AATAGTTACACGGGATGATTTTATACCATGAAAAAACATAGTCAGAGCGCCATATTCACAATTGGAGAGAGGTCAAATCCTTACGCACATCCCACGGCATGCTGCGTGCTCCCGGCTGTAATACGCCAAGTTCTCGCGGCCGTCTTCTTGACCACCCTTGGTCCTTTTCCTTCCGATAGGCCTGTCTGAACTCTTGGATGTTTCAACCATCGGTGTGCTGATTAGTATGATCAATAAAAGTTTCGTTTAGAGCAAGGACTTGTTCATGAATTTTTGCTCTTGGTCATACATGGAAACACGCGTAAGATCCGCAATCTTTAACACTTTTGAGGGGAGTGACGCCATGAGCGCTACAATGCAAAAAAAGACATACTCAGTCATGATAACCAGGGACGATGACGGGATCTTCGTTGGAAGATGTGACAAGTTGCATGCGAACTCACAAGGCGAGACATTTGGGGAGATCGTAGAGAACATGCGAGAAGCAGTCGAGCTTGCAGCCGAGGAGCTTGGAAGTGCGACAGATTTTAACATGCTCATAGTAGAGCGATAATGCCAAAAAATACCCAGGATATCAGGTAATCAAATGATAAGATATCTGTAGAGAAAGGGATTTGTCATAACTCGCAGAAAGGGTAGTCACCTCACATTGAGAAATGAGAGTATCTTTACAACTGTGCCTGCTGGAAATAAAATGCTGAGCATTGGAACTCAACACGGCATACTGTCAGACGTTGACATCACTAGAGATGAATTTTCTAATGATTACGAAAATAAATTGATAAAATAAATCCACAATAGGAGCCGACTTGGAAACCGGATGGCCACAACGCCGGAGCGTGATCCGGCCATAAAGCAGAGCATGCAACGGATTTCCATCCACGGCAGAGCCCGGTGAGGGCGCCTGAAAAACCGCCAATCCTACGCAAGCAGCGAGTCAAGCACCCTTGCTAGGTTGATGTCATTTGACGTGATGCCTCCCGCGTCGTGGGTGGTCAGGTCTATGGTCAGCCTGTTGTATACGTTGAGCCATTCGGGATGGTGGTTTGCCTTTTCGATCTCCATGGCGGCCCTCGTCATGAATCCGAACGCGGCGTTGAACGTGTCAAACAGGTACTCCTTGTGGAGCTTGCCGTTGACGACCTCCCACCCGGCCATGCCGCTTGTAGCGTCCATTACCTCTTCTTCGGACAACACGGACGGCATGACATTCCATGCCGCATGACAGTTAAATGGATTGCTGATGGATGACGCATGATGGCGTACGGCGGCAGTGCCATGGATGACGCATGCCGTACGATACTCGATGCCATGCAGCTCTCAATACGCGACGCCCTGGGCAAACCAGACGCGGGCGGCCGCATAGGTGTCGCCTTTTCAGGCGGGGTCGACAGCACGCTGCTTGCAACCGTATGCGACGCGATGGGGTACGACGTCGCGCTCCTGACAGTCGGGTTTGAAGGATCACACGACATGGAGTTTGCCCGCGCCGTCGCGTCGGAGATGCCGCAAATGGGGGGACGCCACCACGCGCTGACTATCGGGGACACGCCCGACTTTGGCGACGCGTACGGGTCGGTGCGAGACGTGATACGCACGGACAACCTCTCGTGGATAGAGAACTCTGTGGCCTTTTACCACATATGCCATCTGGCGCGCACCATACCAGTTGACGTCGTGCTGACGGCAAACGGGATCGACGAGCTGTTCTGCGGATATGACGCGTACAGGCGCGCGCTGAACGAATGCAGTGATGGCGGTGACACTGCTGCCGGTGACGGCCGCAGCCCTCCTGCCGATGCCAGTACGGACTATGCCGTCACGGCGACGTGCAGCTCCATCCAAACCGGCAGCAATGCTGAGGATGTCATTTATGGAATAATGCGCCAAAAGCTGGACAACGAGCTGCGCATGATGCGCGCAATCGACAAGGTGGCGTCCCTGTGCGGCGTGTCCGTGCTCCAGCCGCTCCTAAGCAAGGAATTCTGCAGGGCCGCATACGGCATACCGCTCTCCGAGAAGATACGGGGGCCCCGCGACATGTACCGCAAGCACGTGATAAGGCGGCTTGCCAGCGCGGTGGGCGTGCCCCGCACGTCATGCCAAAAGAGGAAAAAGGCCATGCAGTACGGATCCGGGATCCACAAGGCCGTCCTCAGGATCAGAAAGAGGCCCGCCGCCTGACCCTGCCCCGCACCATCCTGCCCACGCCGGATATTATCCGGGCAGACGCACCCAGGTGCCTTGCGGGGTCGAATATGCGGTCCACCTCCCGCGGATCCAGTATGGCCGATATCGTCTTGTCCGACTTTATGGCCTCGTCGTACGGCGTGCCGGTCCGGCTTGCCTCGAACGCGACCCTCTGCACGGCCTCGTACGCCGTGATCCGCGGCACCCCCTTCCTTATCATGGCCTCCAGCACGAACTCTGCAAATATCTGGCCCCCCGTGGCGCCAAGGTTGCCGCGTATACGGCCGGTGTCGACGCTCAGGTTCTGCACCACCCGCAGCATTGTGCGCAGCATCTCGTCGGCAAGGATGGACACGGTGGGTATGACAAACCGCTCGTTTGCCGAGTTTGACAGGTCGCGCTCGTGCCACAGCGGTATGTTGTCCATGGATATGCCAATCTGTCCCTTGAGGATCCGGGCAAGGGACGTTATGCGCTCGCTCTTTATCGGGTTGCGCTTTACCGGGACGGCGCTGCTTCCCATCTGGCCCTTCCTGAAGGACTCGGCCACTTCGCCTATCTCCGTCCTCTGGAGGTTTCTGATCTCGACTGCAATCTTCTCAAGCGTCGCGCCGATCAGCGCCGCGCCGAACACGTACTCGGCGTACCTCTCCCTCGGCACGATCTGGGTCGCCACCATAATCGGGCGCAGTCCGAGCGCGCGGGCCACCCTCCTCTGCACGTCGGGCGCCCTCCTTCCCATCAGGGAGCCGGTCCCGACTACCCCCAGCGTCTTGCATACCAGCACCCTTCCCTTCATCTCGCCCATCCTGTCCATGTGGGCCGCCATCTCGGCCGCCCAGTTTGCAAACTTTAGCCCGAACGACACTATGCTTGCGTGCTGCCCGTGGGTCCTGCCGACTGCCGGGACGTCCGCGTACCTTGCCGCCATGTCCGCCAGCACGGATGCCAGCTTGGCGGCCTTGGGATACATGATGTTCATGGCGTCGCGCATCAGCATCGAGTTGCTGGTGTCGACCAGGTCGTTGCTTGTAAGCCCGTAGTGAATCCAAGGCCTAGCGTGCTCGGGGCATATCCGGCCCAGCGCCTCCACCAGCGCGGCCGTGTCGTGGTCGCGCTTTGCCTCCAGCGCGGCCACGCGCCTTGCAGGTACGGCCCCGGGCCTGGCGGCCCTCCTGATTGCCGAGGCCGCCCTCCTCGGTATCATGCCGATCTCGCCCTGCGCCGAGGCGACCGCGGCCTCTATCAGCACCTGGCAGTCTATCTTGTTCTGGCCCCCAAACACGGCCTTCATCTCGTCGGTGCCGTACCGTCCGTCGTCGATCGGGAGGATGGCCATCGCGTCGCGTACTACTCGTTTCAAAATAAATCCTTTCTTGGCGGCATTTTGTGACGTGCGGGGCCCGGGATGACCGGTGGTCCTCCCGGGTGGGCGCGTATCGCCGTCCAGTAGCGCGCCGAGCGGCCACGCGGGGCAAGGGAGAAGTTGGGAACGGGGGACGAGACGCCTGCAGGGCCGGCCGGCATCAGACCTTATGATTTAAAATGCCATTCCCCGTTTTGCAGGCAAATGCCAGACCACACAGTACGGCCGGTGCAAACCGGAAGGAACCAGTACGTAATAGAGCCCGACGAGTCGTCCGGCCGCATCGCGCCCGTCCGCATATACGCCGACGATACACTGCTTGACAAGATGATGACCGACCGCACCATAAGGCAGGCCTGCAACGTGGCGTCCATACCGGGCATAGTGGGGCACGGGGTGGTGCTGCCCGACGGGCACGAGGGGTACGGGTTCCCGGTCGGCGGCGTGGCGGCCATGGACGCCGACGAGGGCATGATCAGCCCCGGCGGCGTCGGATACGACATCAACTGCGGCGTCAGGCTGCTGAGGACGGACCTTGACGAGGCGCAGATGCGCCCGCGCATAAAGGACGTAATATCGGACCTGTTTGGCGCCATCCCCTCCGGCGTCGGCTCAAAGGGCGCCGTCCGGCTCAGAAAGTCGGAGCTTGACGAGGTGATGGTAAGGGGGGTGGACTGGGCGGTGGAGAACGGGTACGGCTCCACGGACGACGCTGACTCCTGCGAGGAGTCCGGGCGCATAGGCGGCGCCGATCCCGGCGCGGTCTCCGAAAAGGCAAAGAGCAGGGGTGCCCCACAGCTTGGCAGCCTGGGCTCCGGGAACCACTTTCTGGAGATCCAGAAGGTGGCGGAGATACACGACGAGGTGGCGGCCGAGCGGATGGGGATCAGACTGGGCGCCATAACCATACTGATTCACTGCGGGTCCCGCGGGTTCGGGCACCAGATATGCAGCGACTACCTGAGGGTGTCGGAGCGGTGCATGCCAAAGTACGGCATAACCCTGCCGGACAGGGAGCTTGCGTGCGTCCCCAACTCGTCGGAGGAGGGCGAGTCGTACCGCAGGGCGATGTTTGCCGCGCTCAACTTTGCGTGGAGCAACAGGCAGATGATAACCCACTGGACGCGCAAGTCGTTTGAGCGCGTCTTTTCACGGTCCGAGACCGACCTGGGCATGCGGCTGGTGTACGACGTGGCCCACAACATTGCAAAGGTGGAGGAGCACGAGGTGGACGGCGAGAGGCGCAGGCTGGTGGTGCACCGCAAGGGGGCCACCAGGGCATTCCCGGCAGACCGCAGCGAGGTTCCCTCCAGGTACAGGGACATCGGGCAGCCGGTGCTGGTGCCCGGCTCTATGGGTACCGCAAGCTGGATTCTTCTGGGGCAGCCAAACTCAATGAGCCTGAGCTTTGGATCCACGGCGCACGGCGCGGGGCGCATGATGTCAAGGTCCAAGGCGCGCCGCAGCTATACGGAGCAGCAGGTCAGGGCATCGCTTAACAGCAGGGGCATATTCATAAAGTCGCTCACGCGGGACGGGGTGGTCGAGGAGACGCCGGAGGCGTACAAGGACGTGGACGCCGTGGTGGAGGTGTCGCATGCGCTCGGCATCGGCACAAAGGTCGCAAAGCTCGTCCCCATGGGCGTCATGAAGGGGTGATGGCTTGTCAGAAGGCGGCGACGCGGAGCTTGAGAGGCTAAAGGCCAGGAGGCTGGCGGAGATGCAGAGGAACATCTCCGCAAAAAAGGGGCGCGAGGAGGCGGGCGGGGCCGCCGGTTCGGAAAAGGGGAGGGACGGGCCGGCAACGGCGCGCGACGTAGTGGTGGCGTCACTCGGGTTCAGGGGGCTCGAGGTGCTCGAGGGCGCAGAGGCCCAGTATCCGGCAGAGACCAAGGTGATAGTAGGTAGACTCGCAGAGATAATACGCTCAGAGAACATTCCAGACAAGATTGACGGGGGGCAGCTGCTGGCCGTGTTCCGCATGGTGGGGCTCCCAGTAAAGATCAGGACGTCGATCAAGATAGAGAAGGACGGAAAGTTCGTCTCCATCTCCGACAGGCTGAAGAATGTGAGAAGCGGCAGCACCGTCACGGCTGCTGCTGCTGCGGGGGAGGATGACGCCAACTGACGCCCCGCCGTATGCGTCGTGACGCATGCAGTGTCATGGCACACTGTTGTCGCTGTTGCAACAGCGGCGGTAGTAGCGGCAGTAGCGGACATCGCGCCCATCTCAATCTTGGCCTGCATCTAGGTGCCACTACTACTACTGCTGCTGCAGCAGCAGCAGGGGGGCCGCATGCACGTTGAGCGCGCACGATGCGGGAGTCTCGCTTGAGATTGCCGGGCACGACTATACCGGCGACAAGCTTGCAATCAAGATGGCCCTCTCCCACATGGAGAGCCTGGTGGGAGCGTACAACGGCTACGAGATGGGGCCGCCGTCTGAGCGCTTTGGATGGACGTTCTTCGTCCTGTCGATAAAGCCAGACCTCCAGGCCGGAATCGAGTCCGAGTTCTCCGACATGCTTGCCAAATATCAGAAGGAGAAGGACCGCTCGAGGCGCTTTGCCATGTTTCTCTCGGACTATTTTGCGTCAAGAAGCTGCAGCGTAAAGGTCAGGGTGACAGAGCGGGGACGCTGATGCCGCACGGTTGCGTCACGGGGGATTATAGTCACTGCGGGAGGATGATGCCATGTCGCGTACGCGTGTCACCTGCAGTCTTGGTGGGAATTGTCTTGAAGGGCTGCAGTCGATCTCGAATGCTCAGACTCTTCTGCCGCGCTTGCCGCCCTTTTTTCTGGTGGTGTCGTGCGGAATCGGCGTCACGTCGTCAATCCGGCCTATTTTGAACCCGCCTCTTGCCAGTGCCCTGATTGCAGACTGCGCCCCGGGTCCCGGCACCCTTGATCCAACGCCACCTACCGCGCGCACCCTGATGTGAAATCCTACAAACCCCTTTGCCCTTGCAGACTCGATTACGGCGTTTGCGGCCTTCATTGCGGCAAACGGCGACGATTCGTACCTGTCGGCGTTGACGTGTATGCCGCCCGAGCTGATCGCAACGGTCTCCCCGCCCGTCAAGTCCGTCATGTGGATTATCGTATTGTTGTAGCTGCTAAAGATGTGGGCGATCCCCCACTTTTCATTCTCGTGCCTTGCGGACTCTTGCGCCGCGTCCGCATCCTGCTGCTGCTTGCGACGGGCCTGGGACACGTCTTCGGCCTTTATCGCGTCCACCATGCTCTCTGAGGACTCGGCATCGGCCTGTATGGCCTTGGCGCGCGTCTCGGTTGCCGTCCGCAGCTTTGCAAGCTGGGCCTGCGCGTCTGACGTGGAGATCTCTACTGTCTTCGCCTCCTCGTCATCACTGTCACCGTCCCCGTCGGAGGCCGTCTCGTCCGGAGAGTCTTCTGCCGCGGTGTTGTCAGGGCCGGACTGGCCGCCAGCGTTGTCGTCGTTACCCTGATCACTTTTGTCATCGTCGTCGTTGTCGCCATTCACGCCGTCATCCCTGCCACCAGCGTCGGCCGCAGCGCCCTTGTCCCCTCCGGCGCCTTCCGCCTGCGGTACGTCCTGCTCGGCCTCCGCGGCGCTCTCCTCGGGGGCCTTGTCAGCGGCTTCCTTGTACTCTCCTTCCCCATCTGGCAATAACCCATCCATTCATGGGGGTTTAAAATACACTACGCATCGGGCCGTGCGGCGCATACGCCGTGCGCAAGAGGCGTGCGCAGATGCTTCAAATAGCGCCGCTGCCATATGCCACGATGGCACGCGGAATGCTGCTTGCAGTGGCCGGGACGGCGGTCGCGGCTGCCATATTCGGCTCCATAGCGCTACAGCACGTGGTACCGGTGGGGGACAACATCGTGACACCCCTGGAGCAGAAGTGCGCGGACGTGGCGCGGCAGGGCTACGCGATCCATTCCGCCTACCCGGACATGACGCTTGACGAGATACCCGTCGACGACGCGAGGCGCCTGATCAAGCTTGACGAGATATGGATGAACGAGTGCGTTCCATTGCTTCCGGCAAGCGTCATTATAGAGATTGCAGACGGCGTAGAGCGCGGCTCGCCCATGAGGGGCGAGTAGCCCCCGACCGCAGGCCCGTATGCAATCCGTGCGGTTGCACGCACTGGGCCGCATCCATCAGGATGCAAGGTGTTCCCATCCGGAATCCTCTATCTTGACGCGGGTGTCGTCGTCGCCTCCACCGCGCCGCACATACACGGGGCACCTCCCGTCCCACCCCGAATCCTTTACGGTGCCGATCTTCATCAGAGGAACCCCGAGCCTGTCCGCAACCCCGGTTATTCTCTTGGCGCCGGACGCCGTTGCCGTGAACACTATCTCGTACTCTTCCCCGCCATAAAACACAAGGCTATCCAGACTCATCCCGTTCTGACGCGCATATCTCTCAAGCTGTACTGTGGCGGGGACGCCGTGCACCTCAAACGTGCGGCCGCTCTGCCTTGCCATCTCGTTGAGCGTGAACCCGAGCCCGTCGCTTGAGTCCATCGCGGACGTAAAGTGCTTGGCGCATCTTGCCCCGAACTCGGCCCTGGCCTCCGGATGCAGCACCGAGCGCACAGACCTCCTGACCGCGCCCCCGCTTCCGGCATGCCCCTCCAAGAGCACCTTGAACCCGAGCGCCGTGTACCCGAACGGGCCCGTCACGAATATCCCGTCCCCCGGGCCTGCTCCCCCCCGGGCCACCTTTTGCTTCAGGGTGTGCTCCCCGACCATGCACACGTTGAAGACGAACTCCCTCCCGGCGTTGGTGTCCCCCGCCACTATCCTGACGTTGTATTCGCCCGCGGCGTCTGCAAACCCGCCTGCCATGCCCCTGATGTCGCCGCGAGTCGCGCCCTTTGGTATGTTGACCGATATGGCCCCGAACCTGGGCCTGGCCCCCTTGGCGGCCAGGTCGCTTATGCAGGATACGACGCTCTTCCTTGCAGCCTGCCTCAAGGTCATCCGCGGCGGCATGTCCGTGCTCTGGACCCAGGTGTCGGTGTTGATGACCATGGTCTTTTTGCCGACCTGCGCATATCCGACATCGTCGGGCTCCGGCGTGCCGCCTCCCAGCATCCGGCGCATTGTCGCGGCCACGTCACGCTCGCTTATTGCTGCTGCTGCCGCCGTGCCGCCCCTGCGTGGCGATGCCGTCTTTTTCCCTCTGCCCATTGCGCTCACCTGCCGGCTTATCCTCCCGCCATGACGCGCCTCACGTCCCCGATCACGGCCTCGCACCTCGCCACGTCATCGGACTCTGCGGACAGCCTGACTGCATTTTCTGTGTTTGACTCCCGCACCAGCACCCAGCTGTCATCGTCTATCACCCCCCTGACGCCGTCAAGCCTCTGAACCTCGGAGCATTCCGATTCCAGCCACTTGAGGGCGCGCTCCACCATGTCGCGCTGCCGCATACCTGCCCCCGCAGGCATCTTGGTCCGGATTATGTGGTATCTGCCCAGCATGCCAAGCACCTCCCTGAACCGCGCCCCGCCGTCCTCCTGAAGCATTCTTGCTATCACGCCCCCGGCCAGTATGCCGTCCCGGCAGTGGTTGAACTCGGGCAGGATGAAGCCCCCGCTGCTCCCCTCGCCCCCGGCCTGGGCCCCGACCTTTGCCATCTCCTCCACTACGTTTGCCTCCCCGACCTTTGCCCTCGTGTGGGCCCCCCCGTGCGACTCTATGAGCCTCTCCACGCCCCGGCTGGTGTCTGCGCTCAGGACAAACCTTTCGTATCCCATGTCAAGCGCGCCCGCAATGCCAAGCCCCAGTGTCGCATCGGGCGTCTGTTTCGCCCCGTCGGCTACGATGACAAGCCTGTCGCCGTCAAGATCAAATGCAAATCCTATGCTGCCCTTTGTCCTTGACAGCGACACGAGGCCGTCGAGGCCGTCCGTGGTGGGGTCGGGCCCCCTGGAGCGCGGTTCCGAGTTTATCACGCTGACGCTGCAGCCGATCTTTTCGTACAGGCTAGGCGCCACGTGCGCGGCGGCGCCCCCGCCCACGTCCACTGCAATCCGCGGACTGCCCCCTATCTCCCCGATTACCCCTGCTGCCTCCTCCACGTACGACGACGCGTGGCTGCGCCTTACTCCGGGTTCCGTCGTAGCCGCCGCGGCGGCTACGGCGTCCCTGCCGGCGCCCTCTTGCGCTCCGTCCCCGCTGCTGCGCGTCCTCGTTATGAGCGGGAGTTCCGACTCGTTTATCCCCCTGCCGCCTATGACGAACTTTAACCCGTTCCATTCCAGCGGATTGTGCGACGACGTTACCACCACGCCGGCGCCGATCCTTCTTGCCTCCCGGAACACCACGGGCGTGGGCGCCACGCCCATATCGTACACGTCCACGCCTCCCTCCATCAGCCCCGCGTGGGCGGCGCGTTCCATCATTGGTCCCGACGGCCTGGTGTCCCTGCCGGTCACGCACCTGCCGCCCGACAGGCCCGCAAAATTGCCGCAGAATGTGATTACGTCCCTGATGCCAATGTCGTCTCCGACAATCCCCCTGATCCCCGAGATCGTCTTTTTCACCACATCGCTTTGGGATACTTTTTATTAACTCTGATGACGACCGCCACACATGCCTTGGTAGCTCAGCCTGGTAGAGCGAACGCCTCGTAAGCGTTAGGTCGCGGGTTCAGATCCCGTCCGAGGCTCCATACTACTAATCCCGATAAAACTCCCAGATGGTCGGAAACTCGGGCGTGCGATGCCTCACCGCGCCTGCGACTCGTGCTCGTCGAGGGACTCTAGGTCGACTTGGAGTTCCTCGCCGAGGCCCTCCCACCATCTCTCCTCACCGGATGTCCCCATGACTACTCTTGGAGTCCGATCCTTCCTTATAGATCTGTCGGTATTTCCTAGCAGATCAGGCGCCGCTGCTACTGTCACTATGGATCATCAGCGCCATTGTGACGGAGCTTCCCGTACTGCGGGATAATGCCGGTGGCGGGTCATGTCGGGGAAGGGACGTGGATATGCGCGCCGCGAGGGGGCGCGGCGTCGCTGTCGCCACATGCTCACCATTATGATCATAATAAATATGATCAATGGCGCGCCTGCCCGTCACGCCGCAGTATATTACGCGGTCCACGGAATTGGCATGGCTCCTGTCAGGCGCCGGCCCTGCCATCCTGGGACTCTGCGCCCTCCCTCTTGTTCTTCATCTTTCTGTATATGATTATACCGAGCGCCCCGGCGGCGCAGCCCCAGAACACGTACGACGTGCCGGCATCGACTGCGGGGCGGAACGCCCCGACGTAGCTCAGTATCATTATGGCCACCAGTCCGAGCCCCGCGACCTCCAGTCCCCTTGCCATCTGAGTGTGGGGCGGATCAAAAAGATATATGGTTTTCCTGCGTGCGCGTATCGTGGACAAGTACCTTACCGTGATCCTGATATTCATGTTTGTCGGGATTCCAATCTCCTTTGTGAGCCCGACCACCGGCGAGTTCAGGTTCCTTCCGCTTCTCTTTTACACCTCGATTGGCGGGGTCATCGCAATATTCCTGTATGACTCATACAAGACGCGAAAGCAGCGGCAGCTTACAAGGGACAAGCGCAAAAGGTCTAAAAAGTAGACGGTTTGGCCGCGCGCCGCCGGATGCTTGGTACCTGCTGCTGCTGCTGTTGCTGCCGCAGCGGCGCCATGCGCCGCCGACACGCGTAGTCCGCACCGAAAGCTTGCAAAAAATGAAAAAAAGACGGCTAGCCGCCTACAGGTCCAGTCCGAAGGACTCTGCAATGCTGGAGAACTTTACGTACGACTCCAGATACTGCCTGCCCTTGGGGGTTATTACGAAAGTGTTCCTGCCGTCATATTCGATGCGGTTTACAAGTCCGGCACCGGTCAGGTTGTCCATGAACTTTGATAATCGTGAGTGCGAGATGTTGGCCTTTGTCAGCAGGGACGTGGTCTTGATGCCGTCCCGTCCAGATTCCTGTGTTACGGTCAGTAGATCCGCTACAATCTGCATGCTTGTTCTGTATGCTACCATGCTTAGTCATTACATAACTCCGATATAAGCCTATTTTGCCCTCCGGCGGCGCTGCCAACCCTTTCCCGCCGAAGCCACGAAGAGCTCAAAGATCGCGACGCGCCCGGGTGACAGAGCCCATGGATCATATGGTAGCCGCCACGCCTGACTCGTAGGTGCCGACCCAAGACAGCGCGCTCTGCGAGTTGCCGGCACTGCAGGCATCACCGGCCGCGGCAGACGGAGGCAGTTACGGCTACTGTACCGGCGCGTTCCGGACTGTTACGACTACAGTGTCGGTGGTAGTATCGGTGCCGTCAGAGACGGTGAGCGTGAGGGTGTAGGTGGTGTCGGACTCGACGCCGGGTGCGATAAACGACGGGGCCGGTGTGTCGGCGTTCTTGAGGGTGACTGACGGCGAGATCGTCCAGTCGTACGTGATCGCGTCCCCGTCAGGATCGGAGGACGCGAAGCCGTTCAGGTGGACGGTGGCGCCCTCTAGCACGGTCAGGTTCTGTCCCGCGTCGGCTATGGGCTGCAGGTTGTTCTTGACGGTTACGACTACCGTGTCGGTTGCAGTATCAGTGCCGTCAGAGACTGTAAGCGTGAGGGTGTAGGTGGTATCGGATGTGACGCCGGGCGCCGTAAACGACGGGGCCGGGGTGTTGGCGTTTTTGAGGGTGACTGACGGTGAGATCGTCCAGTCGTACGTGATCGCGTCCCCGTCCGGATCGGAGGACGCGAAGCCGTTCAGATTAGCAGTGGCGCCCTCGCGGACGGTCAGGCCACTCCCCGCGTCGGCTATGGGCTGCAGGTTGTTCTTGACGGTTACGACGACCGTGTCGGAGTCGGTGGCGGCGCCGTCAGAGACTGTAAGCGTGAGGGTGTAGGAGGTGTCGGATGTGACGCCGGGCGCCGTGAACGACGGTGCCGCGGCGTTGGCGTTCTGGAGCGTTATGCCCTGAGGTGCCGTCCAGCTGTACGACAGGGAGTCGTTGTCCGGGTCGGAGGAGGACGAGCCGTCCAGGGTGACGGTTGTACCTTCGGAGACGGTCCGGTCGGCTCCCGCATCGGCTACGGGCGGCCGGTTCAGATGGGAAGAGGCAAAGATTTCGAGCTCCCGCATGTTACCGGTACCGAACAGATTTGGAGATTCGGCCCCGATGTTTATGAGATAACTGTCTTTCATGGGAGCGTTGGGCTTGATCATCAGGACGTTGTCAGAAGATATGGTAAAGTTTGCGTTGTCTGGATATGCACCAGCGCCCACAAGCGAGTAGGACGAACCATGGCCACGCAGCACGTTGTTCTGGGCAGTGATCTCCGCCGCATAAGTATCGTCTCCACCAATGCGTGTGCTGTTAAGAGTAATGTACCAAGGCCCCAAATTTTGATCAAAGGCATCGGCGTAGACAAACATGTCGTCCATGCCGACCACGTTTGAGACGTCCCAGCCGGAGATGTCGGTGTTGAAGGAGTAGACGTAGTAGAACATGTAGCTCATGTCGGTTACGCTCGAGGTGTCC
The DNA here is from genome assembly GCA_028820595.1 of Nitrososphaerota archaeon. Taxonomy (GTDB): domain Archaea; phylum Thermoproteota; class Nitrososphaeria; order Nitrososphaerales; family Nitrosopumilaceae; genus Nitrosopumilus. The sequence continues at coordinate 13,075 of JAPPIP010000085.1, forward strand.
CAGCCGGATATGTCGGAGTCAAATGTGTCGGTGTAGGAGAACATATGGCTCATGTCGGTTACGCTCGAGGTGTCCCAACGGGAGATGTCGGCGTCAAAGTTGTCGGTAGAGCTAAACATCTGCGACATGCTGGACACGCCTGAGAGATCCGGATAGTCGTCCGCGTTGTATCTCATGTTGCTTGCGCCCGCGAATGCCGATTCCATGGACGACCATTGTATGGAGCCCCACTGTTCGATGCTTTGCAGTTTTTGGGAGTTTGCAGGATCTCCGCCCAGAAGTATTCTCGTAAAGTCACCCGAGATTCGCACGGTGTAGATGCCCGGCTGCGCGTACGTGTGTTCTTGGTCGCCACTCACGCCGGTGCCGGTGTTGCCGTCGCCCCAGTCTATGGTGTAGGTGCCGGTGGCGCCGCCTACGGGAATCCTTATCGTCTTGTCATCCACGACGTCCCATACAGTGACAAAGTCGTCAGAGGGGGCGGCCGCGGCAGGCGCGGCGGCCGGCAGCAACGCAAATGAGGCGCATGCCCCGCCCACCACCAAGACAGCAACTGAAACAACCAATACACGAGCCTCACTTGGGAGCAGCGCGCGTGTCAATACTGCCCATCATGACATCAACATATAACGTAACGGCATCTGTTTCTTAATTGTACCAGTATACGCGTCATACTGTCGTCGACAGGGACACGACAGGCGTGCATGGAACGAATTGGAGAGTTACGGCCTGCGATCAGATAAATATCACACGCGCCGCTTTTTCCTCGTGTCTTCGTCCTCCCCCCTCTCGCCCATACCGTGGTTTGACGACATACAGGGCGTTGCGTACCGGTACTATGACCTGCGGATGAACGTGGCCCCGCTGATTGCGGACCAAAAACAGTCACTGTACATATGGCAAGAGACCATACACTGGTGGCTCGACCACACCATCAAGATCAGGTTCGTCGAGTCCGACGGCGACGGCACCTACTGGTTCATCATGGGCGCCCAGACCCAGAGGCCCTCCTCGAACCTCTCGTTTTGCAAGAATCTCCCGATATCAGACAACTACGAGCGCTTCAAAAAGGGGCACGACGGCGAGGCATACCTGAGGCTCGGCGTGTACAAGAAAAAGGCGCTCGAGGAGGCCAAGGGGGGCGAGATCTGCAAGTGCGGCCACGAGGCAAGTGATCACGACGAGAACGACGGCGACGCGTGCCTCTACAAGGTGTGCGACTGCAAGGAGTTCGTCACGTTCCAGGTTACACTGTCCCGCAGAAAAAAGACGGTGACTGACATTGAGTTCATCAGCGAATCCGACGAGGAGGCGGTCCGGGGCGACCCGCTCGTATGGAACTGTATGTACACGCACAAGTACTCCAAGGAGTCATGATGGTGATTATAGGTAGTAGTAGCGGCGACATACGCAGGCGCGGCTAGTCAAGATCCTTGTTGACCCTGACGTGCTCTCCGGGATAATGATCGTGTATCCTCTTTGAATAGCAGTTGCCACACAGCGGGCCCTCCACGTCCCACTCCTTCATGGGGTAGAATTCACGCTGGGTCGATGCCTTGCACACTGTGCACGTCTTCTCTCTTGCCATCGGCCGCGCTATCTTGCATCTGTATAAAAACGATCTTTCAGGCGGGTTCCACATGGTGGCGCGTGCACGTACATGAGGCAGACGGGCATGCGCGACCCTTGGACTCAACTATTTAGCACCCTGCATGCCGCGCCAATGTGTGGAGGACAACACTAGGCTGATGGTTGTGTCCGCGGTAGCGGCATCCGTACTTGCGGTTTCGGTGGTGGCAGTGGTGGCGGTAATCGCGATTGACGAGTCCGATCCCTCCGGCGCTGATGCCGGGGCCGTGGACGGGGGTGGTGACGACGGCGGCAGCGCGGCCCATGTGGACGGCGCTGTGCGGGTGCTGGACTCGGACGGACGCGGCACAGACGTCTTAATGCCGACAAAGGTGTCGCGGCCCGGCTGCGAGGAGACCGACGGCTGCTACGTGCCGTCCGTATACGAGGCGCCTGTCGGGGAGCCCATAACGTGGACAAACGAGGACTCGGCATTCCACACCGTGACGGCCGGCACGTACGACAGCCCGGCAGGCACCTTTGATAGCGGGTACATGGACCCGTACGACTCCTACACGCTCTCCTTCAAGGCTCCGGGCACGTACGAGTACTACTGCACGCTGCATCCCTGGATGGAGGGCTCGGTAATCATAACACCCTGATAATTACGAGGTAAGAGAGGGAGTCGAACCCCCTTGTATAGGCTTTGCAGGCCCACGCATAACCGTTCTGCCACCTTACCGGCGTGCGTGAGGCGCGCAAGCAATTAATCCTTGCTATATCCGGTAGTGGCGCGTCGCCATCCTGACGTCCTCGCCCTTGACGGTCCGGCGGTTTGCATGCCCCGCCATCTCTACGGCGCCCTTTGCTATGCCGTCTGCCACCTCCTCTATGGTTCTTCTAAGCTCCTCGGCCGATTCGTCGCTGACCCGGGCGGCCCCCGCTTTTTTGAGGATTCTGTACATTACGGTGATGCCAAACTCTGACTTTGCCATACGCGCGCGTGCGCGTCTCGCTCAAAAAGATACTAGGCAAAAAAAATGCAACCATTGAATCGATTTATACAAACCAACTTTGCGGTGCAGACATGGCGCGATACGTGGACTCACACGTCCACCTGTCAGACGCTGAGTATGCCGGCGAGCTGGACTACACGGTCTCGTACATGGAGCACTTGGATATCGCCGCATGCGCCGTGTCCATGGACTACGTGGACTCGGTCAGGACGCTGGAGATATCTGGCATGGGCGCCTGCATTCTGCCCTTTGTCGGTATACACCCCGAGCGCGTCGCGGGCCCCGGCATGGAGGATGCGCTACGCGACACCGCGGTTCTTGCCGAGCAGAACGCCGACCGCATAGCCGGGATAGGCGAGATCGGGCTTGACCCCACCTATGCCAGTGACGGCAGGATACCCTCGGGCCAGGTGCGCGCCTTTGAGCACATGCTGGAACTGGCGTCGCGGCTCGGAAAGCCCGTCTCCATACACTCGAGAAAGAGCCTCGAGCGCGTGTTTGACGTCATGACCTCTTTTGATGCGGAACGCGCGTCGCTGCACTGGTTTGACGGCAACAAGAGGCAGCTTGCGCGGGCGCGCGACATGGGCTTTTACGTGTCGTTTGGGCCGGTCGCCACATATGCAAACGACAAGCAGAGGCTGATCGAGCTGTCCGACATGGACAGGATTCTGGTGGAGACGGACGGGCCCGTACGGTTCTCAAGATGCTTTGAGCTCAAGGCGGGGCACCCCTGCTTTGTTGCAAGCGTGCTTCATACTATAGCAGAGGTGCGCCGCATGCCATTTGACTCAACGGTGGACGCGGTTGCAAAAAACTCTGCAAACTATCTCGGGACGAGATGATTCCTCGGAGGCCGGTGCGACGCGCATTGCGCCGGCCATAGCGCACTGGGCCGCATGTGGCGACGGCAATGGCCAGAAACGGTCGGTAACGGTGGCGGCAATGATAACTATGGAGGCAGAGACGGCAACGGCAAGAGTGGCGTGGCCAGCCTGTTAGGCCCCCGCGCCGACCTGCGGCGGCACGGCGAGACTCATAGGTATAAAATACCCCCGCAGCATGTGGCGTTGTGGACAGGGTAAGACGCCTCTCACTCGAGGTACTGGAGAAACACCGGTCGGAGTTCGGCGAAGATTTTGCCCACAACAAAAAGACGCTTGACTGCATCTCCGTCGTACGCTCAAAGGGGCTCAAGAACGAGATTGCAGGCTACATCACAAAGACGGTCAAAAACGAGATGCGCGCAGCAAGGGCGCGGGAGGCGCAGGAGCGGGCCAGGGCCGAGGAGGAAGAGGCGCAGAGAGTTGCCGAGGAGGAGGCTGCCGCGGCAAAGGCGGCCGAGGCCAAGGACGAGCAGGGTGATGACGCGTCCAACGGTGATGATGAACACGCGAATGACAATAATGACGACGGCATTACAAGCGACAGCAAGGAACCTGGCACGGCTGATGTTGATGCTGTCAATGCTACCGAGACCGCCGCAGAAGGCGTCGAAACCACACCAGATGCGGCTTCCACCACGCCGCCTGCAAGCGATAGCGACAGTGCCGGAAGCGGCGCCTGATCTGATACAATCTTAAGGCCTGCACGGGCGGGCCACGGATGATGATTACAGTAGAGCTTGTCGGCGGCGCAAAAAAGTCGCTTGGTACCGACAGGGTGCACATAGAGAGATCCGAGATCACGATAACCGGGATCTTTGAGGTGCTGCAGGGCATGCGTGTGGAGGGCGTCCCCGCACTGGATCCGCGCAACACGCTTGTCGCAATAAACGGCATCGACATCTCTGCTGCCGACGGCATGGACTCTGTTGCCAAAAGCGGCGACACGGTCAGCGTCATACCGGTGATACACGGGGGCGCCCGCGGCCGGGAGCGCGTCCGGTTTGAGATCGGGGGCAGGCGCCTGGAGGTTCTGGCGATGCGGCCGGAGGGGCCGCCGGGTTCCGCGTTCCTCGATGATCTGCGCGGACGCCACCCAAGGCTGAGCATACAGGCGCTGTCCGCCAGGTTCGTACTGAACAGGTCTCACGCGCAAAAGATACTGGCCCTGTCAGTAGAGTCCGACAAGAGGGGCATCCTGATTGCAAACCGCGTCGAGACGGACATCCTGATGCGGTTTGCCCTCACCACGCAGATATCTGCCGCCATAAGGACTGCAGGCATCAGGCCCTCCTCGTCGGACGCCTTTCTGGTCGTGTCCATGGGGCCCACAAGGGCGCTCGACTCGCTGTACAGGGAACTGGAGCCCCTACTGACCGAGCCGTTCACGGCAGACAATGCGGGATTCCTGCGCAAAGAGTTCCGCATCACCAAGAGGACTATAAACTCGGCCCCGTCTGAGACGCCACTTGAGGACGTCTTGGCAGAGCGCGCCGCGGTGCTAAACGCCTCCGCCGCGTGAGTCACGCGTTCATGCCGCGGCGTACCTTCTCTGCACTAAAGATCTCCGAGTCGCGCAGTACGGAGATGCCGGTGGTCCCGCCCAGTACCTCTACCAGCACGGTCGCGTCGGCGTGCTCAAGTGAGACTGGGTTGCTGATGCCGCGGGCGATCCCGGATATTATCTCGCTTCCGGAGACGCCCGTGTTGCGCTTTTCGACCGTGATCCTGTACGTCGCATCCCCGGGTATCTTTTGCAGGGCCATCGCAGTCGCCGCTCCAACGATCTCCCCGACGTCTGTCTTGACGGTCTCGAATACCGGGATGACCCTCAGGCAGTACCTTATCGACCACGGCTCGTCCTCGAGCGTCTCCCTGAACTTGGCCGAGACCGACGCCGGCTCGACCCCCGTGCTGGCAGTCAGGATCCCCGACATGGGGGTGACCATAATATCGGGACTGTCGTCGCCCATCGACTCCAGTACTCTGGCAAGCTCGCCTGCCGCGTCCTCCTCAGTGTGCCTCGCGCACGTTATGATCAGGTTCATGCCCCTAGCAGCTCCTGCATGCTCAGCCGGCCGCCCTCCCTTATCATGGTGACGCGCCCGCCCCTGGCGTCCACGACGGTGGACTCTGCGGGGTCACGTATGACTCCGCCGTCGAGGATCATGTCGTATCCCTTCATTGCGCCGGCGCACGCGTCAGGATCGCCGGTCGACCCCGCGCCGGACACGTTGGCGCTGGTGCCTGCAATCATGCGGCAGGAGCCAAGCAGCATACGGGTACACTTGTGGGCGGGGACCCGGAGGGCGATCCCGCCCCCGTGCCCGCCAAGGTTCAGGGATTCGGCAAGCCGCCTGTCACGCACGTCGAGGATCATCGTAAGGGGGCCCGGCCAGAACCTGCTTGCCATGCGCCGGACCGTCTCGTCATCCATTACGGATATCCTGCCGGCGGTCCTGGCGGAATCGACTAGTACGGGCAACGGCTTTGTCCGCTCCCTCGACTTTATGTCGTATATCCTCTGGACCGCCCCGGCGTTGTAGGGGTCGCATCCTATGCCGTATACCGTGTCAGTCGGGAATATTACGACCCCCCCGCTTCTGACCAGCCGTGCGGCAGCGGCAATCCCGTCACCGTCGCAGGCCACCCTGGTCATGGCCCCCTCGCCGCCGGTGTCCTCTGTCATGTATGTGCTGCGCCGGCGCATCTAATATTTTGTACAGGGCCGCGTTAGGGGGGCCGTGCCTTGCAGGGACGCGTCAAAGCTTTAATTCGGCTGCCGCGATGGGGGGCGCATGTCCGACCCGACCGACTACGGCGACACCGAGTTTGAGGACGACTTTGACGACGAGTTTGAGGACGACTTTGACGAGTTTGAGACAGGGTTGCCGCCCTTGCCATACAGCCGAGCATCATCGCCACCCTTGCCGCCACAATCACCGACGGCGGCTCCCCCTGTATGTGACTCGGCATGGGCATGACGGAGGAGCCCGCTTCTGGCCGGGCGGCCCCATGCCTGCCGTCATATGTTCAGGCCGTAGTCGCTTGAAAACTCCGTGAACGTGTTGTATGCAAGGAGGAACTCTCTTCCGTTCTCGCTTATCCTGTACTTGCTGGAGTTCTTTGTCCTGTCCACCTCCAAGAGTCCCTGCTTGACTAGCATGCTCAATATCTCGGACAGCCGGGGGTACGAGACGTTGGCTTTCTTAATCAGGTATGTTACGGTGGCCCCCTGCTCGTCCTGGCAGTCGTCCCTGGTCGTGGACAGTATGTCTCCGATTATTTCCATGCGGGTGCGGTATCCTGCCATGCATATGATACGCGCATCTTGTATGATAAAGTACTGATTTTGACTGGTAAACCAAAGAGCAAAAAGATCTTGACTAACTCTGCATGCGGCGTGCTCACTACCTGCGATCGCGTCATCTGCCGTCCTTCGGCTCCACGCGCCCGGGGCTTCCGCCGTCTGGCGCCGGTGTGGACCGCGCCTCCTCTGCATCCGGCTCCTGCACGCGCCCGTGCGTATCGGCGCTTCTGTCCTCCCTGCCTTCCTCGCGGCGCGCGCCGCCATCTTCTCTCCCCTCCTCCTCCGCCTCCTCTTCCTCTTCCCACTCATCCCCCTCGCCATCCAGGCCGTCGTCGACCCTTATGCGCGTGAGCGGCAGCCTGCTTACGGGTATGAAGAGGGCAACAAGCCCGGCGATCTTTATCGATATGGACGTCGTGTACAGTATGGACTCTGGAAATACAAACGAGTACCATCCGAGAAACTCGCCGAGCGCCAAGAGCGCCAGCCCCGACGCCACCGATATGGCCCCGCGGTTGCGGGTGTCCAGATACGACAGTATGGTCTCGATGGCCCCGTATGCCAAGAGTATGAACGAGATGGATCTGAATATGTGTTCTATCTGCACGGACGATATCAGGAACAGCGGCACCACGCCCACCGACCTAAAGTAGCTTGACTTTGGCAGAAAGGCCTTGATGCTGTGTGAAAAGGCGATGAAGAAATACCCGACCGTCTGGACTATTATGCCGGTGGTCTGCACCCACCTCTCTATGTCGCCGGACTTTGTCACAAAATCCGCGGCCAGGTATCCGACCCATATGATCAGGAACCCGGCGCTTATGGCAAAGAACGCGATTGTGAGCCGAAAGAGCGTCGGACTACCGGTATTGCGGAATCCGATCAGCGACATCAGGCCTATGGCCAGTCCCACGATAAACCCTATCATATTGAGTATGTTCTCTAGCAGAAACTCCACGGTGTCTGATTGTTGTTGCAGTATTTAGTCTCTAGTCCTACTACCTAGTCCCACTCGTCGAGGGTGCCGGACGACTGCCCCTTGCCGGCGGCCCCGGCATAGTCGCTCAGTATGTCAGAGTATGTGGGATCGTTGTGCGCGACATACTCTACATAGTCCCCATAACTCATGTCAAACTCGCACGTGCCGCACTTTACCTTGGCAAAGTCTGGTGAGAGTACCGCATCCTCCCTGCACTTGGGGCACTTTATCTTCACGCGCGGCCATGGGCGCCGGCCACTATTATGACTTGTGAGTAACCATTATGGCCGTGGCGCGGCATCCCTCAGGACGGGCCCGGCGTCTGGGACATGCCGTGCCGGAGGGACGGTCCGTGGCGCGCCTCCGCACAATATCACGGATGAGAGTTACGCTGACGGCGCCGGTGGCGCCGGTGGCGCCGCCGCGTCACGTGCAGTAGATGGAACCGAAGCCCGTCAGCCCGGACCACCCGGATCAAACGGCACT
>JAPPIP010000002.1 GCA_028820595.1 Nitrososphaerota archaeon
CTAAATGCTTTTCTGCCTGAGCATATAAAGAAACTTCAAAATCAAGAGCTGTTACAAATCGACGCCGTATCGCGCAGGATACTCGAATGTCTTGGCGGTGGCGGGAGTGGCGCAGAGAGCTGCGGCAACGGCAAAGGAGGTCTTGGCGGCCTTGCCGACGACGTGCCGTTCATGGAAAAGGCGCTTGCGTGCTACAAATCCGACATAACCAAGGCCCAAGATACTGGATACGAGTACTTTGTAAAGCTGATAGGGGACATGGAGGCCGCATCGGGGGACAAGGACGAGATCGAGCGAGCGCTCCAGAGCATAGGAGTGTTTGAAGGCAACAGCCGACAGGCGGCAGGAATGGAAGAGTAAGCGGGTATACGGTCGTGCAGCAGGCGCAGATTGCAGGATCCCCAAGCACCCAGACTCGGCCCGACAGAAAATGAAAAAACAACACCCGCGCCGCCACCACTGCAGATGTCCTCCGGCCCCGTAATACAGGGATCGGCGCCCGCACGGCCCCGGGCGGCGCGAAGATCATTCATGGTCGGGGGGGCGCATCATCTGGCTGCGCGGTGGTTGTGACTACAGGCATGCAGGAAAAGTGATTTTGCCGCCCCACGGTATAAAATGTATCATTTCTGCAGCCCCTGCAGGTACCAGTCCACATAGGGCCTGAGCGCGGCGCACTTTGCGCGGCGCTCCGACTCGTCAGTCTCACTCCTCAGCCCATCCAGTTTTTTCTGCAGATAGGAAGCAACAGATTCGCTCCGAAGCAGCGGGATCACCCCTTCAAGTACCGACAGGATGTCCCGGACAGATGCGTTATCAAAGTCCGCGGCCAAACTGCGGGCGCTATCCTCAAGACTCACGGCACGGACGCCGGGCGGGCCCCTTTTATTTTCTGGCGCCGGGAGCATTTCAGCGCAAAGATACGCAAGGCACGGAGGAGGAGGAGGAGGAGGAGGAGGGAATCCGGGCAGGCTGCCCGGAGGGCGACTCCTGACGTGGTGCACGCCGTTTTTGCGCGGTCGAGCTGCCTGCCGGGACGTCAGAGCCAGAAACAGCAAGGTTTCCCCCATGACAGGACCCGCATGCGGCAGTCGCGGCAGCTCCTGCTGCGGCCGCTGCTACTGCCACTACTGGCGCTGCACAGACGCGTCGCCGTCATCCCACAAGATGCGGTACTTGCCTGTGACGCGCATTATTGAAACCCTGCCGCCCTCCTTGAACACAAGCCGGTAGGGCTTGTGGGACGTGTCCTCCACGTCAAGCGTGACCCCTTCTGCGCGGGTCCTAAACGACACCGGATCGCTTGCAACCTGCTCCCACTGCCCGGGGTCAAAGTCGATGTACAGCTTTGTATACAGCAGTCCCATGGGGGCCGCAACGTGCCCCCGAATAAAAAACTAGGCGGGGCCGGCAGCCGGTCCAAGGCAGGACTAGCCGACTAATTTTTGGCTCCAGATGCAACACATTCCAAGGGTACCTGCGCGCAGATGCGCAAGAGGACATCATGACGGGGTTATTTTGCAGGCCGCGCCGCGAGCACCTTTCTTTTGTCCGGCCTGATCTTGCCTGCCGCCTCGACCAAGTCCTTTTGGGCGATCTTGATCTCCTCAAGGCCTCCGTGCTTGCCGCAAACGTATCTCTTTAATGCGGCAGTTGCCGCGACGTTGGCCATTGCTGCAATCTCTGCCCCGCTAAAGCCGTCCGTCAGCTCTACCAGTTCTGGCATGCTGACGTCGCCTGCAAGCGGTTTCTTTTTTGTGTGGATCTTGAGGATCTGCTCCCTTCCCCGTGGGTCTGGATGCGGCACCTCGATGACGCGGTCAAACCTCCCGGGCCTCAGCAGGGCCTCGTCTACGATGTCCAGCCTGTTCGTGGCGCCGATTATCAGCACGTCGTGCAGCTCTTCAAGCCCGTCGATCTCAGTCAGGATCTGAGACACCACGCTCTCAGTTACATGCGAGCCGGAGCCGGAACCGCCCCGCCGCGGGACCAGCGCGTCCACCTCATCAAGGAATATTATGCACGGGGCGGCCTGCCGGGCCTTTCTGAATATCTCCCTTACGCCCTTTTCGGACTCACCGACCCACTTTGAGAGCAGTTCCGGCCCCTTGATGCTGATAAAGTTAGAGTCTGTCATCTTTGCCAGCGCCTTGGCGATCAGGGTCTTGCCGGTTCCCGGGGGGCCGTGCAGGAGGATCCCCTTTGGCGCCTTGACGCCCGCGTAGTCGTAGGCCTCCCTGTGCTTGACAGGCCACTCCACGGCCTGGCGCATCTCCTCCTTGAGATCCCCGAGGCCCCCCACGTCGTCCCACTCCACGTCCGGGATCTGGACTTGGACCTCGCGCAGCGCGCTTGGCCTCACCTCCTTTAGCGCGCTTCCAAAGTCCTCTTCGGTGATCTGGATCTTTTGCAGCAGTGCCGGGGGGATCTTTTCCTGGTCCAGGTCAATCTCGGGCAGGACTCTCCGCAGGGACCTCATTGCGGCCTCTTTTGAGAGGACCTCAAGGTCTGCCCCGACAAAGCCGTGCGTGATCTTTGAGATCCTCTTCAAGTCCACCTTCTCGTCTATCGGCATTCCGCGCGTATGTATTGAGAGGATCTCAAGCCGCCCGCCGTCGTCGGGAATCCCAATCTCGATCTCCCTGTCGAGCCGCCCGGGCCTCCTCAGGGCCGGATCAATCGAGTCGGGCCTGTTCGTGGCTGCGATGACCACCACCTTGCCCCTGCTCTCCATCCCGTCCATCAGGGTCAGGAGCTGGGATACGATCCTTTTTTCCACCTCCCCTGACACCTCGTCGCGCTTTGGCGCGATGGAGTCGATCTCGTCAATGAATACTATGCTCGGCGAGTTCTCTTCTGCCTGCTTGAATATCTCCCGGATTCTCTCCTCGCTCTCCCCGTAGTACTTGCCCATGACTTCGGGCCCGCTCAGCGAGATGAAGTGGGCATTGGTCTCCCCTGCCACCGCCTTTGCCAGCAGGGTCTTGCCGGTTCCGGGCGGGCCGTACAGGAGCACGCCCTTCGGGGCCTCTACGCCTATCTTCTCAAACAGCTCGGGATGCCTCATCGGCAGCTCGACCATCTCGCGGATCTTCTGGACCTCGCCCTTGAGCCCGCCCAGCTCGTCGTAGGTAATCCGGGAGACCGTGGCGTCCACCGCCTTGGTCATGGAACCCAGCCTGAAGGAGGTGTCCTCCGTGACGATCACGGGTTTTGCAGGCTTTGTGCTCGTGACGACGAACTGGACCCTCCCGCCCAGCTGCGTGCCGAGGGCGATCGTGTCGCCGGTCGTAAAGACGTGGTTGAGATAGTTGTATGTCATGTAGTCCTCCAGCCCCTCCGCGCGGACCTTTTCAGTCGGCGACAGGACGATCTGCTCGGCGTCCGCGGCCTCTACGGGCTTTATCGAGATCCTGTCCCCTATTCCGGCCCCGATGTTCTGCCGGGTAACCCCGTCGATTCTGATCAGTCCGGCCCCGTACTCTTCCGGGGGGCCAGGCCACAGCCTCACGTGGGTCTTCTTGTTATAGGACAGTTCCAGGATCTGCCCGGTGCCCCAGTCTGCGCCCTCGAGCACCTTGGGATCGACGATTGCCTTGCCCCCGCCGACATACTGCTGCGGGATTTCGTCGATCTTCAGGACAATCTCGCTCATGGTATCCCCCCAATGGTTTGAGGCGGCCCAGCCTCCGCCGTCCCGGGCGCCGATCCGAGGATGCCGTCCCTGCAGGAAGGCCGTGCAAATATTCCGTCTGGCGCGCGTCTGAAGATTCCCTCAAACCCATAGTCTAGGAATGTTGTCATATTTCTCATATTATGTAATACATATGACATAATATAAGTATTATTACAGACTGCAACGTGGAGGAGTCTGGGGGCGGGTCACATTACGCCCTTTCACATCCTCCAGGCCCCACGTGCGCAAGGCCTGCCCATACCTGAATAAAACAGAGGTGCTCGGACTTCGAGCGTGTCCGTGGGCGTAGCGGCGACAGAGGCGGCTATTCCTTGTCGATGAACTCGTCGGCCCTGGGTGGCTCCGGCGAGAGTCCCTTGCGCTTTCTAATCTCCGATAGGGTGCTGGTGAGCATGGACTTTGGCACCTCGCTCCACTCCTTGAACGACGTGTTCCACGTGGCCCTGCCGGCAGTCTGTCCCCTCATCTCCTCGGACAGGGTAAACGTTTCGGAGGCAGGTATCTCGCCGGTCACTATGCTTGACGCGCCCATCTGCGACATGTCAAGCACCTTGCCGCGCTTGCCGGACAGGACGGTCGCGACGTTCCCGACCAAATCGGTCGGGACGCGCACCTCTATTGCAAGCATCGGCTCCAGTATGGCGGTGCCGGCAGTCAGCAGGGCCCCCATGCACGCGCGCCTCGACGCGGGTCCCAGCTGCGAGAGCCCGCGGTGCGCCGTATCCTCGTGCGGCACAAAGTGCGTAAACGTGAACTTGCAGTCGCGCATCTGCTCCCTGCACAGCGGCCCCTCCTTCATCACCTCGTCAAACCCGGAGTTTATGGAGTCAGTCGACTCCTGGACGAACTGCACTCCCTTGGTGCCGTTTATCAGCACGTTTCCGCGCGAGTCGAGCCTCATCACCCTCTTTATGGTGTCCGTGTCCCAGCCGGCTCCCTTTAGCAGGTCGGATACTGTCTTCTTGTCCTTCATGTCGCTGATCTCGCCCGTGCGGAGCATCTCGGCAATCTCGGGCTCCAGCGGCTCGACCCTCATGAAGATCTTGTTGTGCCGGTTGGGAGACTTTGCCATGACGGCCTCGCAAGAGGAGTGCACGGTCTCGCGGTAGTTTATCAGCGGCTCGGACGTGACGATCTCTAGTTTTGCGTCCTGTATGCGGTGCGTCGCGACGTCGAGGTGCAGAACCCCCATCCCCGCGACTATGGTCTCGCCGCTCTCCTCGTCTATTTTCACCACGAGGTTCGGATCCTCTATGGTAAGCTGTTTTAGTACGTCGACCAGCTTTGGCAGGTCCTTGGGGTGTTTTGGCTCTATGGCCACCTGCACGACGGGTTCGGAGACGTACTTTACCCCCTCAAACACGGGCATCTCCTTGACCGCGGACACGGTGTTTCCGGCCCTGGCCTCCGTGAGTCCGAGCAGCGCGGGTATGTTCCCCGCCCCCAGCTCACCGACCTGCTCGCGCTGGTTCCCCATGAAGAAGTTGACCGACTGGATGCGTCCCTCGCGCTTTTCGTCTATTATGTGGATTGTCTGGCCGTCCCTGACTGTACCGGAGAACAGCCTGCCTATGGCAACCGGTCCGGCGGCCGGATCGAGCACCATGTTTACGACCATCATTATGGTGGGCCCGTCGTCGCTGCACGCCAGCAGCGCCTTGCCCACGTCGGAGTCAAGCTCGCCCTTCCATATCTGTGGTATCCTATACTTTACTGCCTCGTGCGGCGGGGGGTGGTGCTTTACCACCATGCCAAGAACCGCATCGGCAAGGGGTGCCTTCTCCACCAGTTCCGGCACCTTCTCACCCTCGTAGGCGTCGATGACGTCCTTGAATGTGATTCCGCGCTCCTTCATCATGTCTATGTTGATGGCCCACCTGTCCTTTGCAGAGCCGAACGTTACGCTTGCGTCCTGTATGGAGACCTTCCACTTTTCCCTGTACTCGGGCTCCGCGTACGTGTCTATGAGCCGGTTAAAGTTAGACACCACGTCTGCAAGCTGCTGCTGCATCTTCTCGGGGGTGAGCCGGAGCTCCTTTATCAGGCGGTCCACCTTGTTTATGAACAGCACGGGGCGCACCCGCTCCTCGAGGGCCATGCGCGTGACGGTCTCAGTCTGCGTCATTATGCCCTCGACCGCGTCACACACCACCACCGCGCCGTCGATGGCGCGCAGGCTCCTGATCACCCTGCCACTGAAATCCACGTGCCCCGGGGTGTCTATCATGTTTATCACGTACTCCTTGCCGGCCTGCGAAAAGTGCAGCGTGACGTTTGCCTGGTATATGGTGATGCCCCTCTGCTGCTCCTCCTTGTCAAAGTCCATGGCAAGCGCCTTTCCAGCAGCCGACGGGGCTATGATGCCGGAATATGCAAGGAGGCTGTCGCTCATCGTCGTCTTGCCGTGGTCGACGTGGGCGATGACGCCAAAGTTGCGGATCTGATCCTTGTTCTTGATTATCTTGAGGACCTCGCCGGTCGACTTGAACTTTACCATAGCCGGACGCTCTGAGATCATCTATTAAACCTTGGCGTTCTGTCAAGTTATCGAGTCCTCCGTAGCTAGTGTCATAACCCTGCCTGAGCTAACGAAAATCGGGCAAATTCTGTGCCTAGAATTTAGGTTATGACACTAACTAGTCCTCCGAAAACATACAAATGTGGCATTTTGTTTGGATGTCAGATATTGAAAGCATACAAGTCGGTTATGCAACACACGTCCCCCAACTCCGACCTTATGGAAATGATGGACGTGTTTACAAGGATGGTCAACAGGTGCATCAGGATCGGCTTGAAGGAAAACACACACAACATGAAAAGGATGTCCGGCCTGTGTTACCACGAGCTGCGCGACTATGACATCCTGTCCTCGTACAAGATCTGCGCGATATCAAGGGCCGCTGGAATACTGTCCAACAGGAGCCAGTCCGTACGGCGCGGAAGGGACGTGAGGGATCAGGTAGTCAGAAAGCCGTTCATCACAAACTGTTACGGCGTCAAGCATAACGGGTGCCTTCTCACCATACCGTACAGGCGCGGCAACCCGATAAACATACTCTTGAACGCGCACACGCAAAAGGTACTGGCCGATACGTCCATGACCGTACAGTCGTTCTCGCTGACCGAAAACCGCATCAGCATCTGCGTTTCCAAGGAACCTGATGAGATTGAATGCGTCGGTACGGTCGGCATAGACAGGAACCTGCGCAACGTCACGTGCGGTGGCGCGAAGGGCGTCACGGTATACAAGACCAACAAGCTTGTCTCCATGAAGGAGAATACTATACGCGCGAGGGCCGGATTCAGTAGAGACGACAGGCGCAAAAAGGAACAGTTCTGGAAGCAGAGGCAGCGCAGGCTGGCCGACCGTACCAGACAGTACATCAACAGGATATCCAGGGATATCGTGGAGACCGCCACCAGAAACAAGACCATGATCCTAATGGAGGACCTGAAGGGGATAAGAAAGCTATACAGGCGTGGCAACGGCCAGGGGAAGAACTACAGGCGCAGGATGAACGGCTGGCCGTTTTACGAACTGCAGCGCCAGATCGAGTACAAGGCGGCCTGGATCGGTCTTCCGGTCGGCTTTGTCAACCCAAAACGCACGAGCACGCGGTGTCCGGGATGCGGAAAGAAACTCCAAGAGGACGCGCAACGCAGACGAAAAATGTCGTGCATTAATTGCGGGTTGTGCATGGACCGCGACGTAATAGCGGCCATGAACATATCGCGCAAGCTGCCCATTAGGTTTGGGGGTAGTAGAGGGGGCATAGGTGAAGCGCAGTCGGACGCTTTTGAGTCCGCGATGCCGGCACCAAGAATCCGGATAGTCGATATGTCTCAGTCAAGCAAGACGTGTACTCGTTAACTTGACAGAACCAACCTTGGCTTGGAAGCGCGGGGGAGATCGCGGCGCCGTCAATATATCGCCGCGTTGCTTGCACCGCGCAGACGCGTGGCTGACACGTAGTGACATTCCGCAACACCCGCCTCGTCTGCAATCCTGAGCGTCAGCAGTTGTGACAAAAACGCATAGTACAGCACGCGCGAGGCCTCCGCGCACGGGCTGCGGTCGCCGGTACCGCCACTGTCCGAATCATCGGCGTCATCCGCGCCGCCGCAGCCACCTGCGGCGGCGGCCACCGAGTCCGAGGGAGAGACGCAGAACGCGTGCAGTCCCGCCTCTCCAAGCGAGCCAACTAGATCCGATATGCGCCTCCGCGGCTCCTCGAACAGCATGACGGTGTCGCCCTCGTGCGCGGAGAAGACCTCCATGTGGGAGAACTGCTCGGTGCGGACATGCCTAGCGTCGTATCCGAGAACCTCGTAGAACTTTGCCGCGGCATACATCGCAAGCGGGTACGTCATCGCGCCGCCCAGTACGTAGAGGGATCCGCGAATCCTGATCCGGGCGGCATCGCTCTCCGCACGCTCAAACACGGGGCGCGCGTGCCTCGCAAGCTGCCGGAGCGCGCCGGGGTTCACAAGGGAGAGGCACGCGAGGACACTTGACGTAAACGAGATGCTTCCGGCGGTGGACACGCCGGTGCGTGGAAAGTCAAGCGGGACGACGCGGCCGGATGCAAGGGCGGCAAGCCTGCTGTCCGGGTTCGCGGTTACCGCGACCGCGTTGCGGCACGCCTCGGCCGCCCTGACGTTGGCGGCAGTCTCGCCGGATACGGATATCAGGTACGGAATTTTGCTCTCAGGGGACAAGGACGCGTGCGCGAGGCCCTCTGCCAGTTCGCTTGGATCCGCCGCCTTTGAGCGCCAGCCCGAAAAGTACTCGGCAAGCATCGCGGCCGCAAGCGAGTCACCGCAGCCGGCAAATATTGCGCCGTCCGGGATGGGCCGCATCACCGACGGATCATACCCCTGCACGTACGGCACCTGCATCCGGATCTCCTTCCTGTACGCGCCAATGCTGTCCAAACACTGCCCATGCCATGCAGTGCTATATACGGAGCGCCCCCGGCGCCGAGGCGGCGTCGTCTTGGCGCGTCCACGGCCGGAATGCCCGGTATTTTGGTTTTTATTACGACATTGCACGCGCGATTCATTGAAAGTAACTGTCGGGCACACGCCGGACTCAGATGACGCGTTCATGTTTTACGGGATGCTGGAGGGCGGCATTCCGTCGCCCGGGTTCAGCGTTGAGCACGTGGTAGAGGACATAGAGGCGCTCAACAAGAGGGCCGCCTCGCCGCAGCTGGACGTGACTGCCGTCTCGGTCCACGCGTGCGCGTACATTCCAGGATACACCATACTCAGAAGCGGCGGAAGCTTTGGACTCGGGTACGGCCCGATAGTAACCGCCATGGACGGGACGGGCCTGGACGGCCTCAGGGGCGCCAAGATCGCCATACCCGGCAGGATGACGTCGGCGTTCCTTCTGCTGCAGCTCGCGATAGGGGAGTTCGAGTACGTGGAGACCGAGTTTTCCCGCGTTCCGGAGGAGGTCAGGTCGGGCAGGGCTGACGCCGGCCTCGTCATACACGAGACCCAGCTGTCATACGAGGACGAGGGCCTCGCAAAGGTGGCGGACCTCGGCAAGTGGTGGGACGAGGCCACAGGCGGGCTGCCGGTGCCGCTCGGGGTCAACGTAATGCGCACGGACATCGGGACAGAGGCCATTGCAAAGTTTGACAGGTACCTGCACGACTCGATACTCTACGGGAAGGAGAACGAGGAAGAAGCCCTGCAGTACGCCATGAGGTACTCGAGGGGCAAGCCCAGGGACATGATCAAGGAGTTTGTCCGCATGTACGTCAACGAGAGGACTGTGGATATGGGGGACGCAGGGGAGAAGGCGATCAACACGATGTTTGAGATGGCATCGCAGAAGGGACTGCTGCCAAAGCCGTTTAGGCCCAGCATAGCCCCGAAACTGCAGACGGGGTAAAGGACCGAGTCCGGAGGCGGCGCACCCGGCAGGCGAGCGCGGCCGCAGGGAGGGGCAGCGCCGCTGCACACGCCGGCAACCAGGCTAACATTATATTTCCAAGACTGCACATACCCATCATGGCGTGGCTTGTCGACAAGAGGATACTTGCGGGGGGCGTGGCCATGCTCGCGGTCGGAGTCGCGCTATCCGCCCTGTTCAGCTCGTCTATGCCGGCAGGGCAGTCCGGGATGACGGAGGAGGAGACGCTGGATCTCTTGATTGCGCAGCAGGAGCTGCAGGACTATAGCATACTGTCCGGAATACTGATTGCAGTCGGATTCATGCTGGTGCTCATAAGCTTCGGGGCCATCAAGAGGAGAAAAAAGGGAAGCAAGGTACAGTGAGGCGCCGGGGCGGCAGTCCCGGCACGCGCGCACCATCTTTTAATCACCCCGCCGCGCAGGAGTCGTGTGATCCATGCAGAGGTCAGCGTGTACCCGATGGCCACCAAGACCACCAGCGCCAGCTTTTACATTGCAAGGGCCATAGAGTCCATACAGGGCATGGGGGGCATCAAGTACCAGCTCAACCCGATGGGCACCGTGCTAGAGTCCACAGATATGAGTAAAATATACGAGGCGGTCGTGCGCATGACAGAGACCGTCCACAACCTGGGTGTTGGCAGGGTCGGCGTCGTGATAAAGGTGGACTCGAGGCGCGACCGCGACACCACAATGAGCCAGAAGATCGAGTCGGTCAAAAGGCACATGTCAGCTCCCCCCGAATAGAATCGGCGGAACGCGTGTCCACAAAAAAGACCGTAGGGGGCGACAGCGTCGCGGCAAAGGCATCCCAGATGATCTCAGAGCCTGCGTATGGCCCCGAAGTGGGTGTTTCTCTGCACGGGGCTCCGCCCTATCTCCCGCGCCATCTCGGCCAGCTCGTCAAGCGACGAGGACGTAGGCCTGCCGGCCGCCCTGTATATCTCCTCGGAGAACGCGGTGCCGACCAGGTCGTTCCCGCCGTTGCACAAAGCGACCTGGGCGAGCTTTTTGCCGTACGCGACCCAGTATACCGATATGTTGTCAAGGACCCCCGCAAGCATCAGTCTCGATATGGCGATTATTCGCATGTCGTACAGGGACGAGCACTCGTGCCGGACCAGTCCGTCCTGCTCCAGCTCCGTGTTCTCCAGGCTGAACTTTAGGGGTATGAGGGTCAGAAACCCGCCCGTCTTCTTCTGAAGGTCGCGTATCTTCACCAGGTGGTCTATCACGTGCTCCGGTTTCTCGATGTGGCCGTACAGCATAGTAACGTTGCTCTTGATGCCCATCCCGTGCGCCTGCTCGATCACGTCGAGCCACTCCTGCCCGGTGCACTTGCCGCGCACTATCTTGCGCCGCACGTCGGGATGAAACAGCTCGGCCCCCCCGCCGGGCATAGAGTCAAGCCCCGCGTCCTTCAGCCGGGAGAGTATCTCGCCAGTCGAGTTTTTCGTAAGCTTTGAGAGGTAAAAGATCTCGGCCGCGGTGAGCGCCTTTACGTTCATCTCCGGATGCCTTTCTTTTATGGTTCTGATCATGTCCTCGTAATACTCAAGCGGCAGGCTGGGATGAAACCCGCCCACTATGTGCACCTCGGTCGCGCCCATCTGCTTTGCAATGCCGACGCGCTTTTCAATCTCCTCCGGGGCAAGCGTGTACGCGTCGTCGGCGCCGTCCTTGCGGTAGAACGCGCACATCTGGCAGCTGGCGGCGCACACGTTGGTGTAATTCATGTAGTATGATGCGACGAACGAGACGTCGTTCCCGGCAAGCTGCCTCCTTGCGGAGTCCGCCGCCGTCCCGAGCGCGTGTATGTTTTCCATGTTCAGCAAGTCCATGCCGTCCTTGGCCGAGAGTTCCTCGCCGGACATTGCGCGCCCCAGGGCGTCAGGACAGTCCACAAGCTGCTGAGGCATGCGCGCCCAAGCCCCGTGTGGAATATATGCCTTGATAGGCGTGGATTCCTGTGCAAAGTCGCGTGCCGGAGGCCGGCATGGTGCCCTGGCTGCGGCTGCGGTGCCCAAACGCGGCGCCACTCACGCTTGCAACATGGTCGCAGGCGTACGGACACGCAGGAGCCAGGTGCGGGCCGCATCCGGGGCCTGGCGGGGGCGGGAGCAGCAACGACGGCCTACGCCCTGCAAAAGAAATAATTGAAGACTATGGTTGTTTCCACACATGGTGCTTCCAATTGTAGACGAGGTCAAGCCAAAGTGCTACGCGTGCCACGAGGGGTTCGACGACATAGACGGCCTCAGGGAGCACCAGCTCCGGATGCACAAAGAAGAGTATGAGAGGGATGATCAGTCCTCAACCAAGAGGGGCCCCGCGCCGGGCGACGTTTCGGTGTTCTAGAAGGGCGCAAGGGCTCCTCCAAGGGGCAGGGCGCGTGGCAGAAGGGAGAGAGAAGGGCACGCCGCAGCCAATGCAGTAGTGGCAGCAGACACGTGCCACCCGTCACTGCGCGCTGTGCGGATCTGCCTTTTCATCGAGCATCTTCAGGGCCATGTCGCGGGATATCCGGGCAAGTTCCAGCTCGGGGTCCCCGCCCAGAGCCCCGTCAAAGTGCCGTACTGCATCCTCCAGCTCGCCCAGCTCGGCAAGCGACAGGCCCTTGTAGAGGAGGGCAAGCGCGGACGCCTTGCCGCCGCGCGGCAGGAGGTCGTAGCACGCGATCGCGTCCCTGTAGTCCCCTTCGGCATGCAGTGCAGAGCCCTTGTTGAGAAGGGCGTCGGGGTTGCCGGGCTCTGCGCGCAGCGCCCTGTCACAGCATGCGACTGCACGCCTCATGTGGCCCAGGTTCTGAAGGACTGCCCCCTTGTTCAGCAGCGCGCCGACGTTGCGGGGATCCTGCTTTAGCAGCTCGTCGAGCAGCTGCATCGCGCCGTAAAGATCCTCATCCTCTATCAGATACGAGGCGTCACGGATCAGTTTCTCCGCGGCCGAATCCATGCCGTACGTTGCAGAGTATTGAATATACGAGCTTTGATCGCGAGCCCCGGCGACGATGGTGAAACCAGTGCGCGTATCAATCAAGAGGAGTCGCGGTCACGCGGATCTAGCCGGAGCGACCGCTCAAAATATTCCACCGACTCGGTGTACCTGCCGAGGCTCCTGAGGGCCACGCCGGCGCGGTTCCACAGGTCAGGGTCCCCGCCGTCCAGTTTTAGGGCCTCCTCAAACAGGGCCAGCGCCTCCTCAAACCTGCCCTCCTGCATGAGCGAGTCGCCCCTCGCAACGAGGCCGTCCTTTGCAGTCCCAGCCATGTGTATGGGACGGCGCGCGCATTAAAAACCGTTTAACGGGACAGTGGGACGCACAGGCGCACGGCGTGGCGGCCCCCGATGCGGCTGCCCCGGGCATGGGCGCGCCCGAATATGCAGGAGGCATGGCGCCAAGGCCGCGACGCCGTGGTTCCTCAGGTAGCTCCCCCGGCGGGAGCGCGGTGCCCCCATGCAAGTGCTCGCGAGCCGAGGAAGCCTCCCAAATAAGATTATAAGTAATTCCAGCCCATCCTGTTTGTGACCAAACCCACAGAGCCCCCAGAAGAGGCGCAGCAGCACGAGAGATACGACCACAAGGACGAGCTCATAATGAAGAACCTCATGAGCGATGCCAGGCGCTCCGCACGCCAGCTGTCCCTCGCGGTAGGGCTGTCGACCGTAACGGTACTGAGCAGGATAAAGCGGCTTGAGAAGACGGGAGTCATACGCGGATACCACGCCAGCATCAACCACGAAAAGGTGGGATACGGGCTGACTGCAATCATAGAGGTTGTTGCAGAAAAGAACAAGATCAGTCACATCGAGGGGTCGATATCCAAGTATGAGAACGTCTGCGCCGTATACGACATGACGGGCGCAACGGACATGCTCATAATTGCAAAATTCAGGTCGAGGCAGGAGCTGAGCGCGTTTGTCAAGGGCCTGGGAGACATAACGCACGTGAAGAATACGATAACCCACGTGGTACTGAACACGGTAAAAGAGGACTTTAGGCTGATGTGAATGGCATAAATAATCACGGAGTGTATTTTGCCCGTGTCATACGGGATTTTCGCGCACGCCGGGCCTGCGGCAGTGGTCCTGGCGTTGGCCGTGGCGGCATCTGCAGTGGAGGCGCTACCGGCACCGACGGGGGAGCTGGAAGCGGGGGCCGGCCACGCCGTTGCTCTGGCGCCGCCCCCGCCGCTACAGCAGCACGTATACGCGCAGGAACCGGGGCTCAACATGGAGCTGGAGGTGTCAGACGAGGAGACCGTTGCGGTGCTTGCAGGGTTTGCCGCCGCGGTGATCGGGATCTTTCTGTTTCTTGCAAGGGACACAATCCTGCGAAGGAGAAACGACTACGACAATTCAGAGGAGTACGCCTCAAAAAAGGAGCGTACGTACGAAAAGTACCATTCGTCCTGGACAGACGACTACGAGGAGGTGGGAACGAGAAGGAAGAAGGGCCGGCAGGATGCCGCAAGAGAGTTCTTCGAGGACGCAAGCGGCGGCCGGCTTCCCAACTATTACGGGATTCTGGGCGTCGGCCGCGACGCGACCAAGCCCGAGATAAAGGAGGCGTTCAGGAGGCTTGCAAAGGAGGCCCATCCGGACAGGGCCGGACAGACGGGCGGCAGAAAGAATGGCGGCGGCAGTGACGCGCCCGATCCCGACATTACAATGGCGGAGATCAACAAGGCGTACGAGGTGCTGTCCGACGACGATCTGAGAAAAGAGTACGACGCATACACGGGCAGATAAACGAGCCGCCCGGCGCGGGGGCGCACATCTTCATGCCATCCTAGATTGCACAAGAGCGCCGCCATTGCCAAGGAGAAAGGCAAGCCCGCGTCCGAAGAGTGCGGAGCTTGGGCGAAAAGAAGCCTCTGCAGGGGGCGCGTACGGCCGGCAAGCGCCGCGCACAGGAATAGATTGTCAGGAGTTTCTCGGCCCTGTTTTGGTAACATTCTGCAGCTCGTCGCGTCCCATGCTGGAGCCGAGCCGGGGATCTACCACATCCACCACCACAAGTACGAGCTGCACGCGCGACTCCGACGGCTCCTCCACGCTGCCCGTAACGTTTGCCACAAGGCTGGCCGTCACGCATCCGGACTCGTCGCGGATGTCCACCCGCACGGCCGCAAAGTCCGTTCCGGGCCCCAGCATCCTGGACGTGACCTCGTCAAGTATGGACGCGTCACGGGTGGAACAGTTTATGCGACATATCGGACTCTTCGTGAAGTAGGTCGGGTTGTCATCGCCAGAACCACGCGCCGGGACGTCCCGCTCGGGGGGCGGCCCGCTTACAGTCACGTCACGCAGGACGTACGCGGCGGGCCCGTCGTCGTCGCCTTTGCCGGCATCGCCGCCAAAGCGTGCGACAAACTCAAAAGAGCCCAGGGAGGCAAGCTTTGACAGCTCGGCGCGCAGCTGCAGGGTATGGTCACGCTTGGCACCGCGCGTATGGTTATCCTCCACGCTCATGCGTACCCGTTCAAGGCCAGGAGTATTGAACCTTGTGTGTGCGCGGCGCCCCCGTGATCCGACATGGCGCCAAAGGGAGGACTGCGTACCAAGCGGGGTTAGCCGGCCAGCCGCGCCCAATTTCCGGCAAAAAAACTGCCCTTCGCGCCCAGACCACGCAGCCGCCCAACCGTGCGCAGCCCAGAACCACGCCTGCCGCACGGCCGCTGCCCCCGGCCGCGCGCGGTGATCTTTAAAAGCACGCCAAGAAACCAATATGATATGCAGGTGACTGCAGCATACACGCACGCAACAAAGGAGACAATACTGGACCTTATGAGGCTGCGTGGCATCGATAAGGAATGCTACAGGGAGATGCTAGACTATACTATAAACCTCTTCGAGACCAAGGGGCTTGGCACCAAATACTACGGATACCACAACATCCGGCACGAGCTGGAGGTCACGTACATGACCCTGCTTGCCATGGATCAGAACATGATCGACATTACGCAGAGCGACATAGAACACCTGTATGTCGCGGCGCTCTTTCACGACTTGGATCCGCTAAAGAACGTGGACAAGCCGCACGAGGAGAGCGTTCTGAACTTCATATCGAGAGACGAGAACCTGCAGAAACAGATCAGGGCGGCCGGAATAGACTTTGAGATTGTAAAGGTGCTGATACTGCGCACCACGTATCCTTGGAGCGGCGAGATGAGGAAGAGTGCAGAGGAGAGGGCGCTCCAGTGCTTTGAGTGCTCCGACATGGCCAGGGACGACCGGGAATTCAGGAGTCACGTGATGGAGATGGGCAGGTACCTGTCCGTCGTTGACCGCATGAGCGGATACGCCCTGGGCGACTTTGCAAAGGCCATGGAGATGGCAAAGATGAACGCCCACGCCCTTGGATGGAGCCCCTCGCTGATAGTGCGCAGGGCGGTCACGTACTTTGAGGACCTGCTGAATAACGAGGACGACATGATAGGGGCCATAATGCAGATACTTCCAAAGCAGATGAGAAAGAACTTTTACAGCACCGTGCTGTCGTTCTTCCAGACCAGGCAGGAAGAGATCAAAATACAGGCCGAACACGCGTACGAGAACCTAAAGCTGATACCGACAATCGAGTCGATAAACACCAGGACCGATCCAGAATTTATCAACACGCTGTACAGCATATTTGAGCAGCTGCCCTCCCCGCTCCAGTTCAAGCACGCTGCGTTTGACGAGTCGGTGATGGATCCGGGTACCGTGCTGACCACGCTGCGCGTAAACGGCCGCAACGGCAAGATTGTCGGGTATGCAAAGGGGGGGCCTCTCGAGAGATACAAGCTCAGAGAGGACGTACGCGATGAGAACCACGGCATGTCCAACACCATATTCCTGGAGCCAATGGGACTCAGCATTGGGTACTGGGGGCTGGGCGGCGGAAGCGGCATGCGCAACATGTTCATCATGCAGGCGAGCGCCAAAAAATACACGTACCTCACAAGCTTTGCGCTGCGGGACGTGGTCAGCGCCAGAGTGAGCAAAGAGGAGGCCGAGTTCGTGGCCCAGTTTGATCCCGAGAGATGGGACTATTACCGCATAGGTCTGTGACGGGTACGGGCGACAACTGAGCAGGGCAGGCAGGACGCGGGGCGGCCGATACGATCAAGGGCGGGATGATGACGGTGAGAGGGACGGAGTACTGCGCGAGGGAAGCGGCGGCCACACGGGCGGCGGGGACGGGGAAGCGCGCCGGCGTCCCGAAACGCGGGGCGCGGTTGCAATGACCGCGTATGACGCGGCGCGCCTCGTCTCAAAACTAGAGTCCGCCATATCGGGCGATGTGGGCTCATCCCCGCACCATGCAAGATACTATTCAGTCGACTCGAGCTCGTATGCAGTCAGGCCCGACGTTGTCGTAATACCGCGGGACGTAGAGGACGTGTCGGCCGCCGTAAGGGTTGCAGCTGAGATGGGAGCCCCCATAACGGCAAGGGGCGGGGGGACGGGGCTCGTCGGAGGGGCGCTCAACTGCGGGATAATACTTGACATGAGGAACATAAGCGGGATCAGGATCGTGCGACTCGGCCCGGCGGGCGGCTCGGTCGAGGCCGGGGCCGGCGCCACCAAGGGAAGGCTTGACGACGTTCTGGGAGCCGCGGGCATGATGTTCGGGCCAAACCCGTCGGTGGGCCCATTTTGCACGGTGGGCGGCATGGTTGCAAACAACGCGGCCGGCAGCAGGAGCCTAAAGTACGGAGCCACCATAGACAACGTGTCCGGAATCACAATCGTGGACGGGACGGGCGGCCTCACAAGGCTGCCGGATGACGCCGACGCGGCGGCCGGGATATGGGATATTGCGAGGCGGATAAACCGGTCCAGGTACCCCGACGTTCCAAAGAACTCGTCCGGGTACAGGCTTGACGCCGTATCGTCGGCCGCGGACGCCCACAGGGCCATAGTAGGCTCCGAGGGCACGCTCGGCGTCATCATATCGGCCACAATCGACGTGGTAAGGCGTCCCGAATCAAGGACGCTGCACATCCTGGAGTACGAGACGGAACAGGACGCGGCGGCCGACTGCATGGAGATTGTCGGAGCCACGAGGCCATCGGCAGCAGAGTTTGTCGACAGGACGATACTGGACAACATAGGAGGCGGCTTTGGCAGCAATGCGCAGTGCCTCCTGTTCGTCGAGTACGAAGGCGAGAACCCCACAGCGACGGGCATGCCGCGCGCGGAGGGCTCCGGCAGCGACGCGCGCGGGGCAGCGGACAGTGGCGAGAAGGGCGTAGCATCGCTGGCGCGCAAGGCCGCAAGGCAGACTGTCATGACCGACGAGCAGGAGATATCAAGGTGGTGGGGGTACAGGGACTCGGCCCTGCACTATAGCCTCACATCAATAGACGACGACACCGAAGAGGTGGTGCCCCACGTGATAGAGGACGCGGTCGTTCCGCTCGGCGCCCTGCCAGAGCTCTTCGCATTGTTGCACCGCATACGGCAGAAGTACGGCGCCAGGATAGTTACGTACGGGCATGCAGGCAGCGGGAACATACATGCGCGCCTCGTACTAAAAAAGGGAGAGATAGGGAGCCTGGGAAGGATAGCGGTAGAGTACTTTGAGAGGGTAATTGCACTGGGGGGCAGCACGACTGCCGAGCACGGGGACGGGCTGGCCCGCTCGGAGTTTGTGGAGATGCAGTACGGCCAGGAGAACGTAAGGTTGTTTGCAGAGCTCAAGGGCCTGCTTGATCCCTCAAGCGTGATGAACCCGGGCAAGATCCTCGCCGACAATAACGGCGCGGCGGGCGCTCTCTGAAAACTTCCAAGGCGGCCAAGCTGGCGCCAATGGCGCGCGACATATGCTAAAACAGGGGACGGCGCCGCGACGATGTGCTATCGCAGGCGCCTGTAGATCTCCTTGAACTCCAGCGAGAGGTTGAACGAGAGGTTGAGGAGGTGCGCAAGCTCGTTCATAGAGATCTTGTCATGACCAAGCTGGCGCAACAGCGTCAGTGCCTTTTGCGGCGAGCTTGGCACAAGTGGCGCGTCACCGGTCCACGTCCTGAACGCCTCTTCAACGTCCAGGCTAAAGTTGAGGACAAACTCGCGCCAGTTGGGCATGGACTCGAGAGCCTTTTTGGACAAGAGCTCCTCTGAGAGCGTCCGGAACTCGTGTCTGCGGTCCACGTACAGCATCTCGAGCGCCTGCCCCACCTTTTCCTCGTCGTACCTGCTGGTGTTGAGCATGTACATTCCTGCTACGCTCATGTGCCATATACGCGGCAATAATTAATAAACAAAACCACATTATTACTTAAAATATTTTTAAATATTGAGCATTTTACATTACGTTTGTATGGAGCGCTCTGCACCGCCAGTCATTACTGGAACGGATCGACAAAGGGGCAATTGACAATGTGATCGCTGTCCATCGGACGGGCCAGGCTGACAGTTATCAACCCCTCCTCAAGGTATGCCTGGATGTCGCCCGTAGTCTCAAGCAGCCTTGCATCTGCAGGATCCTTCCACTCTATGATGTAGATGCGCCACATGGGCGAATACCCCGCATCACCAAGTGCAGAGCTTGCAATGCCGGGCTGGAATCCCAGAGGACCGGAACCGGCGATGCCGTTTGCAAACTGGTACAGGTCAACCGCGGCAGAGTTTGCAATGAGTGCGGCAGAAGTGTCTGCAGAGACGACCCCCATCATGTTGGCGGGCCCACTCGGCGTGGCGTCTGTCACTATATAGTATATGGTGCGCCCGTCAGGGCCCCATCCGCGGTGGGCAACAAACGTTACGGTCATCTCCTCAGTGTCGATTTCAAGTATCTGTCCCCCTCCGTACGGCGTGTCGTCGTTTATCGACGTATCCTCCTTTACCACCATCTGTCCGCCCGGCCATACGATGTGTGGCATGTTGATCACCACGCCGATGTCGTCAAGCGATACCTCGCCGGCGCCGGCAGCCCCCATTATGGCGGCCTCCGAATCAAGTATGCGCGGGGCGGCCGAGTCGGCCCACGTTACATGCATCTGGGCGGCAAGCGCGCTGTACGCATCCGCCTGCTCCGGGGTGCTTGTGAACACCTGATTCTGGAATCCGTGTATGCCGTCACCCTCGACCCCGTTTGTGAACATGTATGTCGTAGAGAGGGCCGTATCGGGGGCGTTCCCAAGGAAGGGCGCCATCTCGACCCTCCAGTCCTGGAGTGCGGTGATTATGCCAGCATGGATCTCGTCATTAGTGTCCGTGATGACATAGTACACATCCTGCCCCTCATAGTATCCCATGTGCAGTGGAATGTCCACGGCAACGTTGGCCCTCGAAAGCCTCAGTTCCATCTCTTTTGGTTCCTCCATCATTGCTTCCTCTTGCGCCATCATCTCCTCTTCCTCTTGCGCCATCATCTCCTCTTCCTGCGCCATGGATTCCATCGCGTCATCGTATGGTGCAAAGTTTTGTGGTAGCTCCATGACCTGCTTTGCGTCAAGCGGCAGCAGCGGCATGCTGATCACAATAGGAATCTCAGTCAGAATCACGTCGCCGGATCCCTCTGCGGCCATGATCGAGTCCTCGGACGTCAGGAGTCGCGGATCCGCGTCGTTGGTCCACGTCACGTGCACATGCGTGGAGAGCGGACTGTACGCCTCGTCGCCCGGAACCGCCGTAAACACCTGCCTCTGGTATCCGTGCACGCCGGGCCCCTCTATGCCATTCGTGAAGAAATACACCTTTGAGACGGAGGCGGCGCCGACGTCGGCAAGCATTGGCACGTGCACAGAGTCAAGTCCCTGCAACCTTGTCACCAGCTCGGAGTGCGTCTTGTCGCTGGACTCCAGTATCGTATTGTACACCTTCTGTCCGTCGTAAAATCCATAGTGAAGTGGAACCCGCAGTATCTTCTCAGGCGTCCTGTCCAGCGTTTCTGACTGCACCAATGACATTGCGAACCGCGGCATGTTAATCACGACGTCAAGCTCGGTCAGCTCCAAGTCACCCGCCTCGGCGGCCGACAGTATGGCTTTCTCGGATGTCAATATCTTTGGAAGCACGCCCTCGTACCACGTCACGTGTATGTGTCCGGCCAGCGGCGAATAGTCGGCCTGTCCCGGAACCGATGTGAAGACCTCGCTCTGGAATCCGTGTACGCCGCTGCCGCGCACGCCGTTTGTAAACATGTACGTGACAGAGCGCACGTCCTCCGGAACTGATGCCAAGGACGGCACGTACTCGACAGTCCACCCCTGGGACTGGGTGATCACGTCGGCATGCACGCGCTCACTTGCCTCTGTTATGATGTAATATGCAGACTGGCCGTCATGATACCCCTTGTGAAGGGGCACTGTGATGCCAGCAACGTCAACGTCCGGGGCGTCCTTGTCCGACTCGCCGGCCTGCGCCGCAACCCATGCGTCGCGGCCGCCCTCGATCTCGGAGCAGAGTTGCAGTCCGCATATGTCGTTGTTCGCGCCAAAAGCCTCGGTCAAGGGGCTTGGGCCGGAGCCCGTCACTAGGAGAGGGACCGCAGATATTGCAGCAATAATGAAAAGGTAATTCATATGAGGATCACAACGGTCCTAGGTTTAAAAGCATTTGTCCGTTTTCAGTAGAT